>ONXQ01000196.1 GCA_900321835.1 uncultured Prevotellaceae bacterium | reverse complement strand
TTCTTTTGATTCCTTTACTTCACGAGAATTTTCCTTCCGCCCACGATGTAAAGTCCGGGAGAGAGGAATGAAGAATGAAGAATGTCGGCTGCGCCTCCGAATGAAGAATGAACGTTACTGTTATTCTTCATTCTTAATTCTTCATTTTTCATTTCGCCAACAAGACGGCCTTGCAGGTCGTAGATGGCATCATTATTCTTCATTCTTAATTCTTCATTCTTCGTTTCACCGATGCAGGTGGGCACGAATCCTGTGGCCTCGCCGAACGTGAAAATCATGTCTGCGCGGGAAAGTGTGCCGGAGCCCCAAATCCAGTCGTCGGCAAACGAGCGGGCACGGATCTGCTGTCCGCCGGCCGCGTCGCTGTTGATGCGGTAGAAGGAGAGCGCCTTCGCCGAGTTGGCCTGGGGCGGCGTGTCGTCGCCCGTGTAGGTGATGGTGAAGACGGAGGCTTGGGTCGAGGTGCCGATGCGGTCCACTCCGCCGATGCTCATGTTGGTGGGCGAGAAGTAGAGGCCTGTGGACTTATGCTGGAGGGTATAGCCACCCTCGACGGCGGTGATGCGCCACAAGAGCGACTCGTCTGTCCAGTCGTAGTCGGCAGGCACGCCCAGACAGCCGTTGTCGAGCAACTTGAGGTATTTGGGCGGCCCAGTCATGTTGGCTTCGGAGTTGTAAGAACGCGAGGCATAGTTGATGATGCGGTAGTAGGCGTCGGCAGCGGGACGGAAGGTGTGCTGTTCTGCCGGTGTGCCGCCACCGGGTTTCATGAATTCGTCGTTGATGGCGACGACGGCGGAGTAGGGCGATTCATCGTCGCCGCAAATGTACTTGAGGCGGAAGTAGTAGAGTTGTCCCTTGACGAGCGAAGAGATAGTGTAACTCGTGGCGGTGGGGCTGATGCGCTTGACCTCGGTGTAGGCGACGTTGTCGGTCGACATCTCAACGACGATGGCGGTGGCAGAAGGCTCGGTGTTGGTCCACTGAAGGAGCACGCGCGTGGAGGTGCGCGGCGTGACAGTCAGGTTGGTCGGATACATCAGGGCGCTGCTCTTCTGCGTGGCGTCGTTGGCATAGTTCTCGATGTTCATGTAGCCATTGCCGAAGGTGTAGGCTGTGGCGTCGTTGCGCGAGGGGTCGAGACCGTGTTCGCGTTCCCAGTCGTCGGGCATTCCGTCGTGGTCGGAATCGGCGATGGGGATGCCGCCATCCAGCGTGCCGATGCCGCCGAGTTCGTCCTCGTTGGCAATGAACGAACCGCGGGTGCCGAGCGAGGTGAGTTGGCCGATGTAGCGGAGGTCGTGCGCGTCGCGTCGCTTCGAGGCACCCGCCTGCTCCACCACGTCGGCGTAGGCCTCGTCGGCCGTGAGCAGGCGCATGGGATGGGTGGTGGCGTAGTAGGGCTGCGACATGGGCGTGGCGCTGTTGTAGTCGGTGATGAGCACGCCGTCGAGCCGTCCGTTGCAGTTGCCGTCGAAGCGGTTGCCGGTGCTGTAGAGGTGGTCGGTCGCCGTCCAGTCGTCGAAATACTTCTGCGAACCGCTGGGGCCGGCGATGAAGTAGTTGTTCATCACGTCCTGGTAGTTGTCGGCAGCCGAGTGGCCCCCGATGATGCCCATGCCGAAGTTATAGACCACGTTGTTGTAATACTGCAAGTAGCACTTCATCTTCGGGTTCCGGCTCTTGTTGTCGATCCACAGGCAGTGGGCAATGGTCCACTTGCGCGTGCCGTCGGTGATGGCGCCGAAGCGCTGGGGCTCGATGCCCTCGGCGATGATGCAGTGCTGCCAGGTGATGTCCGACGCATTGGTGATGTGGACATTGTCCCACGGACCCCACGACACGGTGCAGTGGTCCATGATGAGGTTCTGGCACTCGTCGAGGGTGAGCGTACACTTGCTCTGGTTCACACTCTTTCCGCCACGCATACGGATGTAGCGGATGATGACGTTCTTGGCCTTCGAGGCGATGACACGACCGCCGTAGATGGTGATGCCCTCGCCCGGAGCCGTCTGTCCGGCGATGGTCACGTTGCTCGCAATGGTGATCGACGTGCCGGTGATGTCAATCACGCCGCCCACGTCGAACACGACGTAGCGCCCCGACTGGCTCACCGCCTCGGCCAGCGACCCAGCACCCGAGGCGTTGAGGTTGGTCACGTGCACCACCGTTCCGCCGCGTCCGCCCGTGGCATAGGCCGCAAAGCCCTCGGCCCCGGGAAACGCCAGTTGCTGCGCCCCGGCGCCCAGCACGGCCGTCAGCAGGCAGATTGTCACTACAGTTCTCTTTGTCAGCATGTTAGGGTAGTTGTTAAAGGTTGGCAGTCAGTTGTTTAAGTGTGGCCGTGCCGCACAGGCAAAATGTGAGGAACGGCCCTCATGACCCATCCGCCTGCGAAGTTACGCATTCTGCGCCACACTTCAAAGGGAAATCGTATATTTTTGCCCACCCCCTCCAAGCGCTCAGAAATTTTCGTCCGAGCGCTCAGAAATTTTCGTCCGAGCGCTCAGACGTTTTCTTCCGAGCGCTCAGTCCTTTACGCGCGTGCGCGAAGAAATCTCGCCCGCCTCTGCTCTGGAAATTCCGCGACACTCTGAATATTCGGAGTTTTTCTGATGACACCGATTATTCTGATGTCTCCGAAAAAACTCTGAAGGTCCCGGAAAATTCGATGTGCTACCAAGTTTTTCGGTCGTTCTTTTTCCTTTTTAACCCAAACCCATATAAAACATTTCCTTTACACCAGTAGAATAAAAACGTAGAGACCACCCCATCTTTTCACGTTGTGCCAGTGTGAAACCTCGCGGTT
>ONXQ01000194.1 GCA_900321835.1 uncultured Prevotellaceae bacterium | reverse complement strand
CCGAAGTAGGCCATGTCGGGACGACCGGCTGGGCCATAGACGGTGAAGAAACGGAGACCAGTGGAGGGGATATTGTAGAGTTTCGAGTAGGCGTGGGCGAGCAGTTCGTTCGACTTCTTCGTGGCAGCATAGAGGCTGACGGGGTTATCGACCTTGTCGTCGGTGCTGTAGGGCACTTTCTTGTTGGAGCCATAGACGCTGCTGCTGGAGGCATAGACGAGGTGCTCGACGGGATGGTGCCGGCAGGCTTCGAGGATGTTGTAGAAGCCGATGAGGTTGCTCTCGATGTAGGCATCGGGGTTGATGATGCTGTAGCGGACACCGGCCTGTGCAGCGAGGTTGACGACGACCTGGGGTGCGTATGTCGTGAATATGTTCTCTATTTGTGTCTTGTCGGCGATGTTGCCTTTGACAAAGGTGAACTTTCCCTCTTGGGCTTCCTCGATTTCTTTCAGACGTTCTTCCTTCAGGCGGACGTCGTAGTAGTCGTTGAGGTTGTCGATGCCGACGATTCGCGCTTTCGGGAAATCCTTCAGGAGTCTCTTGACGAGGTTGGCACCGATGAAACCGGCTGCGCCTGTCACGAGGATGGTTTTGGAGGATAGATCAATATTGGGAGGAAGCATATTTAAGTGAAAAGTGAAAGCGGCTAAGCCGCAGTGAAAAATTAAAAATTAAAAATTGGAGATTCTCACCCCTCCGCCCCGCTGGGGCACCTCCCCTTTCCGGGGAGGAGTTTTCCCACACCTGCCTTAGGCATCTATTAAGAAACAATGGGGCAACACCTATATTGTTCCCTTTATTTATTCTATAAAGCGGGCTCCGTCGTCGGGGTGGACCCAGAAGACTTTGAAGGTTTCTTCGTATTCGGGGAATTGCTCGAGATAACGGCGGGTGAGTTCGGTTTCGATGTTTTCTTTGTGGGCAGGATCGACAAGGGCGATGCAGGCTCCTTTGAAACCTGCGCCGGAGAAGCGGCCTCCCCAGACACCCGGCAGGGTGCGCATGATGTCGTAGATGGCAATGAGTTCGGGACTGCCACATTCGTAGTTGTGGATGCTGGATTCACAACTTTCGAACGAGAGGCGGCCGAAGAGTTTGAGGTTGCCTGTTTCCCAGGCTGTCACTCCCTGACGAACACGGCGATATTCGCTGTAAAAATGTTCGGCACGGCGTGCAAAACGGGCAGGCATGGCGATGCGGGTCTTGTCGAAAGTGGCCTTCGGTATGTCGCGCAGGAAGGTGCGGTCGAGGCTGCGGAGGGGCTGGTCGGTATAGGCAAGCATGTTCCACGCAGCGGTCTTGCATTCACTGACTCGCAGGTTGTAGTCGCTGTTGACGAGGTTGCGCGTCAGGCCCGAGAAGAAGATGCCAATCTCAAAGTCGGGCATCTTGGGGTTTCGTTTGATGACGCGATATTCGTTGGTGTCGCAGTCGAGAAACAGCAGTCCGTCTTTCTTTCCCAGGGCGATGCAGGCCTGGTCGAGCAGGCCGTTGTTCAGGCCGATGTACTCGCGTTCTGCCTCGCTGGCTATCTGGGCTATTTCAAAGGGCTGAAGGGTGATGCCGTTGGCTTTGGCCAGGGCCATCACATAGGCAATCAGCACGGCTGCACTGGACGACAAACCGCCGACGGGCAGCGACCCTTGCAGGGTTCCCTCGATGCCATGCGTCAGTTCGAAGCGTTTGCGCAGGGCGTATTTGGCTCCACGGGCATAGTCGCCCCAGTGCTTCTCGCGCACTTGAACAGGCTTCGTGACATCAAACTCCACGACGCCTTCGTAGTCGTTGGACTGAAGACGTACCAGACTGTCCTCGCGAACCTCGAACCTGAGGTCAACGCCTTTGTCGATGGCAAAGCCTGTCACCAGTCCGTGCTGGTGGTCAACATGGGCGCCAAGTGGACAGACGCGGTAGGGGGAGAAGATGTGAAACACGAAATTTAAAAATTCCTTTCTGGTATTTTATATTCATCAAGAATTGGCGAATTAGAGAATCTTTTATCTTCAATACCAATTCAACGAATTTTCAAGAATGACTGAAAAGTTTTTTCGGTGCAAAAACTCAATTCTCAAATTTTCAAATTCTTGACAAATAATCACTAGCGAAAGCAAACCTTGCGGGATGTGCTAACCGAACTTTTCGCAGGCTTCGTAGTAGGTATCGGGGGAGCCGATGTCGAAGCGGCCACCGTTCATGGGCCAGGCGTGCATCATGGTGTGCTCCACCATGTAATGGGCGAGGTTGCCGGGTGCGTCCTTGCCGCAACCGCTCTCGACCGCATGACGAACGAGGTCGAGATCTTTGCGAAGATAGATGTAGAAGGGTGGCACGGCCCAGTGGGTCTTAGGTTCCTGCGGTTTCTCGGCCATTTCGAGCACGCGGTGGTTGTCGTCGAGGACGACGACGCCGGTGCGCTGGAGTTTCTCGACCGAGGGCTGATGGTGGCACATGATGCAGGAGGTCTGCTTCTGCTGGGCAAACTCCACAAAATCGCGGAAGGTGAAGAAGAGGAGGTTGTCGGCTGCCACGACGAGCAGGTCGTCGTCGAGGTGCAGGGTGTCGATGGCATAGAGCAGGTCACAGACGGCGCCGAGGCGTGTCTCATTGGTGGTGGTGCCGTCATCGACGATGGTCACGGGTTTGCTATAGCGGCTGTCGCGCTTCCACTGCTCGAAGGCAGAGGCAAACTTGTGGTTGGTGACGACGATGTGCTCGGTGACGTCGGGGATGGTGTCAATGTCACGGAGCAGGCGGTCGAGGATGGTGGTCTCACCTATCTTCAACAGCGGCTTGGGCGTGTTGCGTGTCAACTCACCGAGCCGTGTGGC
>ONXQ01000191.1 GCA_900321835.1 uncultured Prevotellaceae bacterium | reverse complement strand
CGGCATCATCGACGCCATCCTCGGCGGTGCCATCCTGAAGGCGCCCACCAAGAAGATTCCTTACTTCAACTTCGAAGTTCCCACCGAACTCGACGGCGTCGCATGGGGCATCCTCGATCCTCGCGACACGTATCAGAACCGCGCCGAGTGGGATGAGAAGGCTCGCGACCTCGCTGCCCGCTTCATCAAGAACTTCAAGAAGTACGAAGGCAATGAGGCTGGCAAGGCACTCGTAGCCGCTGGTCCTCAACTCTGATAAGTCAATTTCTCCCCGATTCTCCATAGAATCATTTTTCGGGCAGGCTCGTTGCGAAACGGGCCTGTCTTTTTTTTGCGATTGCTCACGCCGAAAATACTCGCGCTCGACAATTCTCAAATTAATTTGGTATTGTACTCGCTTATTCGTATCTTTGTTGCGATAACACCAAAACAAAGTGAACATGAAAGTCCATTTGCGAATATTGACGGCTGCAGTCCTGCTGGTCATGATGTGCGCCTGTTCCGACCACGACGACAACAACGCCACACCTGTCCCCACTCCTGAGCGCTATGCCCATGTCGGCACCATTACCGACGAGTACGACCGCGAGATTGAGATTGAGTACGATGGCAAGAACTTTTTTCCCAACACCATCCACCAGATCAACTTCACGTACCCCTCGCTCGACCCCGACGGACAGCCCGTCACGCTGAGCGGCGCCATCCGCATTCCCAAACGCCTGCTGGATGGAACGGCCGAGTGCGAAGGCATCATCCTCTACCACCACTACACGACCACCTGTGCCGCAGAGGTGCCGACACGCGACTATGCCTACTACGACGCCCTGTTCCTCATCCCGCAGTTCGAACTGAACTACGTGCTGGTCGAAAGCGACTTCTACGGCTTCGGCGTCACCGTTGACAAGCCGCAGGCGTTCCAGCAGGGCACCATCAACGCCCGTGCGTCGATCGACGCGCTGCTCGCTGCCGAACATCTGCTGAAACAGCGCAACTTTCCCGTCGGTCCTTATCGTTTCAACGTAGGCTACTCCAGCGGCGGCTACGATGCGCTGGCTGCGCAGAAACTGCGCGACATGGAGTATCGCGACCTGGTGTCGTTCGACAAGACCTTTGCAGGCGGAGGTTCGTACGACCTTGCCCGTGCCTACCGTGAGTATATCAAGGCCGATGCGACCGCGTACAATGTCGTGCTGCCGCTCCTGATGTACACGACCAACGAGACGTTGCACCTGGGCCTGGACTACAACGACATCTTCCAGCCCATCATTGCCGACAACATCGACGAATGGATTGTGTCGAAGAAATATACGACCACCGAAATCAACGATGCCATCGGGCGTTCGACCCCGCTTCACGACCTGTTCCAACCGCCTTATATGGACCTCGAGTCGCCCGAGTCGAGGCGTGTGCTCGAGGTGCTGAGCCGCTTCAACATTGCGAACGACTGGACGCCAGACCCCACCCAACACATCTTCATTTTTCACGCGCGCGAGGATGACTATGTGCCCATCTCCAGTGCGCTTCCCATCGTGAACTTCCTCACCAGCCACGGATTCAAGGAGAGTCAGCACGCGGGCGAGTCGAATCTGCAGACCAACTTCAAGGTGCAGGGCATTCCTCACCTGGCTGCCGTCTTCCTGTTCACAGCCCAGACGATTGCCTCCATCAAGTCGTGGGCGGCGATGTACCGCGACGGCCAACTCGATGCCGAATATGCGGCGATGCTCGAGAGCGGCGAGTACGACCTGGTGGCTGTGCTGCGACTGCTCGAGGCGCGTGGCGTCGACATCCGCACGATGCTCAAGGCCTTCGCGGGTGCCGTAGGCGAAGTCACGGGCGAGGGCGACGGCGAGATGACCATGAAGAAGATGCAGACCATCCTCAGCCTGGCTGGCATCGAGATGGCGGACGTCGTGGCCACCTGTGTGGCGCTGGGCTACAACCCGCTCGCGCTGATGGAGGATTTGCAGGCGTGGTTCAACGAGACGGCCGCGACACAGCGCAACGAACGGGCTATCTTGCAGATTTTCAAGCAGGAAGGTCTCCCTGTCGGGGAGTGACGAAAAGGGCAAAAAAACGCACCGCAGTGCAAATAAAATTACACTGCGGTGCGCCTATACTCACACCGCAGTGCAACTAAATTTGCACTGCGGTGTAATTTTTTGTGGATTTTACTTCACCAACATCTTCTTTCCGCCGATCGAGTAAATGCCCTTCGGCAGGTCGGCCAGACGGGTGGCGTGGGTCTTTACCAGCACCCCGTTGAGCGTATAGACGTCGGCTGGCAGCGAAGCCTCGGTGGCGATGCCTATTTGGCCGTGTTCGGGGGTGTTGATGACGGGCGAGTCGATGGCCGTGACGACCTCGTTGCCCAGGCGGAACAGACGTGCTCCGTGGCTTGCAACCTTGGCCGAGAGGGTACCGACGGCGGGTTCCAAGTCTTCCTTTGCCCAGATGTCATAGACGGGCACACTCTCCTCGGCACCATAGCCAAGTCGGGTGAGGTCGACGTCGAAACTCGGGGCCTCGCCTTCGACATAGACGAGGAACTCCATCGTCGTGCCGCTGGACGAACGGTTGTCGGTGTCGCACGACGTGTCGTAGCCGACGAGACCGCGCAGGGTCACGAAGTTGTGACCTTCGGGCAGGTTGTAGATGAGGGTGCACTGGGCGTTCATGCCCAGACCTGTTGCGTAGGTCTGGCCTTCGATGCGCAGTGGACCGTTCTCCACATTCTTGTTGATGTGCAGGTTGCTCCAGTCTGAGGTGTACGAGGCGGCTGTGAGTGTCGTGAGCGAGGTTTCGTTGCCCTCGGCATCGACGAGCACAGGATTGATGAGGTCGGCGCGGTCGAAGGCAAAGCCGTCGTTCCAGTCGCTGACCACGATT
>ONXQ01000107.1:6458-8870 GCA_900321835.1 uncultured Prevotellaceae bacterium | reverse complement strand
TCCATGCCGCCACGGCCTGCCGTGGATTTTTCAGTGGAGATGACGTGGCGGAGGTCGTCGGTGGGGGCGACAAGGCGGATGAGTCGGGAGGCCGGGTCGGCGGGATGCCCTGTGTAGAGGCCGTCGATGTTGGAGAGGATGATGAGGCGCTGGCAGTGCATCATGCGGGCCACGAGGCCGGAGAGTTCGTCGTTGTCGGTGAACATCAGTTCGGTGACGCAGACGGTGTCGTTCTCGTTGATGATGGGGATGACGCCGTTCTGGAGCATGACCTCCATGCAGTTGCGCTGTGTCTCGTAGGCCTCGGGGGCGTCGAAGTTCTGCTTCATCGTCAGCACCTGTCCGACGCTGATGCCGTGTTCGCGGAACAGTTCGTAGTAGCGGTCGATGAGTTTGGCCTGTCCGACGGCGCTGAACAGTTGGCGTTCATCTACGGCGTCCTTCGTCTGCAGGTCGTGACGGTGGCTGAGCACGCTGCGTCCGCAGGCCACGGCACCGCTCGAAACGAGGACGACCTCGATGCCGCGCCGGCGCAGTTCGGCCACCTGATCGACGAGTGCGGAGAGGCGTGTGGCATCGAGCGAGCCGTCGTTGCGTGTGAGCACGTTGCTGCCAATTTTAATGGTGATGCGCATGGTGATTTCTTTTTATGCAAAGACTGTCGGAGGTTTTAAGCACTAAAAAAATAGTTTTAAGCACTTGAGAAATATTTTTTAAGCACTTGAAACTTTTTCTTGAGTCCGTTTGCCGACTCTTGCGTTTTCGCTGCAAAATTACTCAAAATGTGACGGATGGGCAAGTTTTATGCACCTTTTCCTGCGTTTATGCAGGTTTCTTGAGAAAAAAGTGCTAACTTTGCCAAAAGTAGCGCTGCTGCAGGCGCAGAAATTGCTCAAAGATGCGTTCTGACGTGTTTGTGATAGAGTTTGAACGTTTTCTGATACCCGTTTCGCTGCATTTGCGCTACCTTTGCACTGGAAATTGAGACCGAAATCAACTTTTATTCACTATTCACAAAAAACATCTATTCTGTATGAAACTGAAAACAACTCTGCTGGCTGCGGCGACTCTCTGTGCCGCAACAGCCACGGCACAAGTGGTCGTCACGGTCGATGCCAACCAGCGCGGACCGAAAATTAGTCCGACCCACTACGGAATCTTCTACGAAGACATCAACCATGCGGCCGACGGCGGCATCTACGCCGAATTGATTCGCAACCGCTCGTTCGAGGATGCTCCGCGCTACGGTGCGCCCGTCTCGACCGAGGCCTGGAGCACGTTTGCCTCGCCGGGCGCGACGCTCGAGATGAAACTGCTGAAGGCGTCGAAGAAGGTGAAACTGCTGAACAGCGTGCAGCAACACGCGCTCGAACTCACTGTCAATGCCACGAAGGACGCTCAGGCCTGCCTCGTGAACAGCGGCTTCTGGGGCATCAACGCCGTGCAAGGCCGTACCTACAAACTGAGTTTCTGGGCCAAAGGCACGTACCAGGGCGGCATCCGTGCCACGCTGTGCGACGCGAAGGGCGAGAAAGTCTTTGCCGAAACGGCGGTTGAGGCGGTTGTCGGCAAGGACTGGAAGAAATACACCGCCACGCTGACCGCCACGGACAACGATCCGCAGGCACAGTTTGCCCTCGTCTTCGACGGCAAGGGAATCCTCGACCTCGACGTTGTGAGCCTGTTCCCGCCGACGTTCCGCAACCGCGAAAACGGCCTGCGTCCCGACCTCATGCAGATGCTCTACAACATGCACCCGAAGTTCATGCGCTTCCCCGGCGGCTGCTTTGTCGAGGGTGAAGCCACGCCCGAGAATGCCTTCCGCTGGGAACGCACCATCGGACCCATCGAGGAGCGTCCCGGCCACTGGAACGTGAACTGGGGCTATCGCACGACCGACGGCCTCGGATTCCACGAATACCTGCAGATGGCCGAAGACCTCGGTGCCAAGCCTCTCTACGTCGTCAACATCGGCATCTGGCACGGTGGCGACACGCCGCTCGACAAGTTGCAGCCGTGGGTCGATGAGGCACTGGCTGCGCTGGAATATGCCAACGGCGACGTCACCACGAAGTATGGTGCCCTGCGTGCCAAGAACGGACATCCGGCACCTTTCAACATCGAATACCTCGAAATCGGCAACGAGAACAACCAACCCGAACAGACGGGCACGAGCGACCACTACTACGAGCGCTTCAAGATTTTCAAGGACCAGATTCTTGCCCGCTATCCCAACATCCACCTCATCGGCGACGTGGCTGCCTGGGGCACCGACGACCCGACGTGGGATTCGGACGAAACGGTGGAACTGCTCGACGAGCACTACTACCGCAATCCGGCATGGTTTGCCAACAATTTCCACAAATACGACACCTACAAGCGCGGCGGTTCGAAGATTTATGTCGGCGAATA
>ONXQ01000107.1:0-6428 GCA_900321835.1 uncultured Prevotellaceae bacterium | reverse complement strand
GTGGTGCCGATGAACAGTTACGCACCGATTTTCGTCAACGAGAACGATGCACGCTGGCGTCCCGACATGATCCGTTTCTCGTCGTCCAGCGTGATGGGAACGCCGTCGTACTACGTCCAGGCGCTGATGGCGCAGAACGTCGGTACGCAGGTCATCCGCGTCAAGCAGGAGAATCCCTACGACGTGACCTCTGTGGCACGTGTGACACCCGAAAAGAACCGCTGCGGATTTGCCACGTGGGAAACTCGCGCCACGTTCAAGACGCAGGGCGAAGTTGAGGCCATCAGCGGCGACTGGCAGGTCAACAACGGCGAAGTGAGCCAGACAGGACGCCGCCAGCAGTGCGTGGCTGTCGAACCGACAATCTACGACGGCGACCATTATGTATATAAGACACGCGCGCGTAAGGACCGCGGTGCAGAAGGCTTCATCGTCGTCTTCAACTATGTTGACCGCGACAACTACTGCTGGGTGAACTTCGGCGGATGGGGCAACACGCAGCACGGCATCGAGCAGGTGGTCAGCGGCAGCAAGACGCAGACAGCCACGAAGCACGGACGCATCGAGGACGGCCGCTGGTACGACGTGACGATTGAGGTGACCGGCGACAACGTGAAAGCATGGCTCGACAACGACCTCGTCTTCGACACCCAACTGAAGCGCAATACCGCCGAAGGCATCTTCTCCAGCGCAACTCTCGACGAAACGACAGGCGAAATGATTGTGAAGATCACGAACACCAGCAGCGTCGGCACAACGGCCCGCATCGACCTCAAAAACTTCAATGCATCGCAGGCCCGCGTCATCCGTCTCGCAGCCGCGAAGGGTACCGACGAGAACACGCTCCAGACGCCGACCCACATCTATCCCGTCGAGACTTCGCTCTCGCCCCAGGACGGCAGCGTACTGGTCGAAGTTCCGGCCTACTCGCTCAACATCGTGAGGGTTGCCCCCCTCTAACTCCCCCCCTATAGGGGGAGAACCCCTTCTACAAAAAACATCGCCCTGCAACTGTCATCGTTGCAGGGCGATGTTTCTCGCTACTCTGCTCCTCCTCCTTGTGAGGGAGCAGTGGAGAGGCTTTTCCGGCACTCCGCACAGATGCCCTTCACCACGTATTCCGCCTCCACGGCTGTGAAGCCCTCGGGCAGCGGAACGGTGGGAATCTGCACCGTCGTGAGGCAGTAGGTGCGGTGGCAGCGCTGGCAGGTGAGGTGGACATGACCCGGGCAGTGCTGCGTGTCGTCGTGATGGCAGAGGCAGTATTTCTGCTGCCCAGTTCCGTCGTCAATCTCATGGAGCAGATGCGCGTCGGTGAGGGTGGTCAGCGTGCGGAACAGCGTGCTGCGATCGACGGTGGGCAGGGCACTCTCGAGGTCGGCCAGCGAAAAGGCGTTCTGAAAGTCACGCCGAATGGCTTTCAGAATCATGGTGCGCACAGCCGTCACACGAAGTCCGGCATGGTCGAGGATGCCCTCCTCGTTGATATACTTATTGTTCATGGTGGCAACAGCAGCAATGGTGTTCCTCGTGTTTAGGTTCCTCGTGATGACAGCAGCAGTGGTCTTCTGACGACTCTTCTTCGTGACAGCAACTGCATTTCTGGTTACGCTGGAAGATGAACGCATTGAGCAGCAGAAGGACAAGTACGCCGGTGCAGATCCACTGCAGCCATGTGCCCGTGCTTTCGCAGCAGGCCGCCGACTGCACAAGACCTTCGGTGAACCACTCGCGCGGCAGCAGATAGTCGATGCCGATGCCGAAGAGGATGGCGCCCAGGACGATGCTGGCGAGGTAGGCCACAAGAGTGCGTGTGCCGAGGTGCTGACGAATGACGAGGATGCTGGCCATGTTGGCAGCAGGTCCGGCCATCAGCAAAACAAGCGCCGCACCGGGTGTCAACCCTTTCAGCATGAGAGCCACGGCGATGGGGATGCTGCCTGTGGCGCAGATATACATCGGGATGCTGATGCAGAGCACCAGCAGCATCGACAGGGCGGTGTTGTCCTTGAAAACGGCAAACCAGTCGTCGGGCACAAACACCGTGATGAGGGCCGCCACGATGAGGCCCACAACGAGCCACTTTCCGATGTCCTTCACCATGTCCACAAAGGCGTAGCGGATTGCAACCTTCATCTTCTCAAAGAAAGACATTGACGGATTAGTATCGGCATGGCAGCAGCAGCCGTCTTCTTCCTGTTCGTGACAGCAGTTGTGACTGCTCTCCTCACTCGCAGGGTGGGGCAGGGAAGTGGGCTTGTTATTAACTAAAACACCTCCAAACACGGCCGTCACCAGTGCGGCAATCGGTCGGATGATGGCGAAGGGAAGGCCCATGAGCGAATAGGTGGCGATGATGCTGTCCACGCCCGTCTGCGGAGTGGCGATGAGGAAGGAGACGACGGCACTGTGCGATGCACCTTCCTTGCGCAGCGACATCGCCGTGGGCAGCACGCCGCAGGAGCAGAGCGGAAGGGGAATGCCGAGCAAGGCGGCGTTGATGACCGAACGCAGGTTTTGTCCAGAGAGAAAACGCTTGTAAATCGAACGCGGAATGAATGCGTGCATCAGTCCGGCAAAGAAGAAGCCCAACAGCAGATAGGGCGACATTTCGTTGATGAGGTGGAGAACTTCGTTCATATCCTTTTCTGTTTTTCGCTGCAAAGTTACGGCAGAAATTCGGTGCCACAAACATTTTTGCCTGAAAATCTGCATTTTCTGCAACTGAGTTGCAACAGCGAACGCTTTTTTTTCTTACCTTTGACTCCGTCAAAGGTGCTTTCGTTCGGAATTTGCAAATAATTTTGCATTTCCGCTCACTTAATCGTACCTTTGCAGCGTCACAACCACAAAAAACAAAAGATTATGGACTACAACAAAGACGAACACAGTCAGATGCAGCCTGACGTTCAGAATCCTCAACCCAATGTCACGCCCGACAGCCCTGCGGCTTACGGCATTCACCGCTTCGACACGGATGGCAGCCCGAAGGAGGGTGTCTTCAGTGCGAAGCCGAAACCCACGCTGGGCATGTGGGAGTCGTACAAACTCTTCTGGCAGAACTACGTTAACTTCAGTGGGCGCAGTCGCCGCAGCGAATATTGGTGGCCGACGCTCATCAACAGCGTCATCAGTTTTGTGATTTACGGCATCATGATGAGTATGATCGATGTTCCGTTTGTCCAGATGGCCGATATGTCCCAAGACCAAATGACGGAGGTGATGTTGCAGTCACCAGGTTTTATCATCGGTTACATCATCTTGTGTATCCTGGGCCTGGTATTGTTTCTCCCCTGCATCTCATGCGCTGTTCGCCGTCTGCACGACCTGAACATCAATGGTTGGTGGTATGCCACGATGCTGCTTTCGACGTGTACCTGCGGCATCGTCGGTATCATTTTCATTATTCTTTTCACCCAAGACAGCAAACCTGGAACCAACCAGTGGGGCGTGTCGCCTAAATACAGTGCTTAGCCGCATGAAACGTTTTGCTTTCAAGATGTTCCTCAAGCCCGGCTGTGAGGACGAATACGAGCGGCGCCACGCTGCATTGTGGCCCGAACTGAAGCGCCAGATTGAGGAGGCTGGTGTGGGCAACTACAGCATCTACTGGGACCGTGACACGAATATCCTGTTCGCCTATCAGGAAATCGAAGGCGAGCAGTCGAGCCAGGACATGGGTGCCGACGAGGTGACGAAGAAATGGTGGGCCTACATGGCTGACATCATGGAGACGAACCCCGACAACAGTCCCGTCACGGTGCCCCTGCGCGAGGTGTTCCATCTGGACTGAGCAGGAATCGTCTGCTCTTCCTTTTTTTCTGAAAATGAGTATGTCGGACAGGATTCTGAAACGGCTCATTGTGTTGTGCGCCTTACTGTTCCCGTTGGTGGCTATGGCGCAGGACGAGGCATTGCTTAGCCGAATGTTGTCCTATCCCGACAGTGTGCGGCAGGTGTACGGCGTGCGGACCAACGACACGCTGACGACGAATGTCTATTCAAAATATCACATCCGCGTGCTGCGTCGTAATGTGACGATGCTGACGGTGCCCAATATGTTCCACATCGCACATGGCCTGCAGCGCGACTTCTTCGGCGAGATGTACTCGAGCGTGCGGCATACGGAGCGCGCCGAAGTCAGTTCGTTGCGCCAAGTCCATGTGAGCACGGTGCGTCACCGCCGCAGCACGCTGGCAATGGCGCGCCACTACGCCACTCCGCACATCTATACGGTCACGATGGTGGCCGACCACTTGCTGTCGCCTTTTCATGCGGCCAACCGCCACTTCTATCGCTACACGACGCGGAATGTGGACAGCACGCTGGCGGTCGTTGGTTTCCGCCCGAAGTTGCAGAACACGCAGTTGGTGACGGGCGAGGCCACGGTGGTGCGCAGCACAGGCCGTCTGCTGGGTGCCCGCATTGAGGGCGAGTTCGACATGATGACGTTCGTGCTCGAGTTGACTATGGGCGGTGCAGGTCGTCAGTCGCTCGAGATTGAGTCCTGTGAGGCCGACGTGCTGCTGCTGTTTCTCGGCAACAAGATTCGTGCCGGCTTCACCTCTGTCTATCATCTGCCCGAAACGCTGCCGCCGACCCTCATTGATGTCGATAGCCTGCCGCTGATGGAGCGTCTGCGTCCCGTTCCGCTGGCGCCCGACGAGGTCTATCCCGTCGCTGTGGCCGACACCGACACGCTTGCCGGCACAGAGGCGGCGGAGCAGGAAGACACGGCGCTGAAGGAGGCGGCCGACGCTGTCTGGGACGCCATTCAGGACAACATGCTCAACCCCATCCGCACAGATTTCGGCGATGCGGAGCGGCACCAGTTGAGGGTCGGTCCGATTTTCAATCCCTTGTATTTCGACTACAGCAAGTCGCGCGGCTTGACCTACAGGCTGCGCATGGATTTCCAGTACCGCCTGGGTGCCAACAGTCGTCTGCTGTGGGAGATGGACGCCGGCTATGCCTTCAAGCAGCGGCAGGTCTATTTCGACATGCCGCTCACGTGGCAGTTCAACGTGCGCCACGGCGGTTATCTGCGCCTGGACCTGGCCAACGGCAGCCACATCAGCAGCAGCGACGTGCTCGAGCGCGTGAAGGCATTCCATCCGGGCGACACCATCGACTTCGACGGCATGAACCTCGACTATTTCCGCAATCTGACAGTCGGTCTGAAGGCCGGCTACTCGCTTTCGCCCACGGTCGATGCGCTGGTGGGTTTCAACTACTACCGACGCAGTGCGGTCAACGCCTATATGCTCAGTCAGATGGGCGAGCCGACGGTCTATCGCACGTTTGCCCCGATGCTGGAGTTGACGTGGCGTCCGTCGGGGCGTCGCGGTCCGGTGCTGACGGCGGCCTACGAGCATGGCGTGCCCCACGTGCTGGGCGGCAGCGTGCGCTACAGCCGCTGGGAGTTCGACGGTGCCTACGTCATGTCCCTGCCCTGCACGCGCCGGCTCTCGCTGCGCGGCGGACTGGGGTTCTACCTCTCGAAGGGCAACGAGCGCTATTTCCTTGACTATGCCTACTTCCGGCGCAACAACATTCCGGGCGGCTGGCGCGACGACTACACGGGCGAGTTTGAACTGCTGCACAGTGACTGGTACAATGCCTCCGACTACTACTTCCGTGCGAACACCACCTACGAGTCGCCCATGCTCCTGTTCAACCGCCTGCCCTGGGTGGGTCGTCTGGTCGAGCGTGAGCGCATCTATCTGAGTGCCCTGGCTGTGCGCAACTATTTCCCGTTCGTCGAATTTGGCTACGGCCTGACCAACCGTTTGTGTTCGCTGACCACCTTCTTCGGTTTCTCGCCCCACGGCTACGAGGGCTTCGGTTTCCGCTTCGGTTTTGAACTCTTCAACGACTGGTGACGGCCGATGCCGCCGGCACACGAGCGTGCAGGGCCGTCCGTAGATTCTCTGAATTTCGTCCGCAGACGAAATTTTTTTCGTCCACAGTCCATTTTTATTTCGTCTGCGGACGAAATTTTTTTCAACTGCGGACGAAATTTTGGCAATGAGGAAGAATTTGACCCATTGTTGCTTGATAACAGACTGACCTACCGACAATCAAATCCTCGCCAACAGGCAGATTCAAGTTTTTTAACGTGAGTTCGGCGTAAGCAAAGCCATGATGGGAACACATGACGTCCCGAAGGGACGGCAGGCAAATCTTTTAATCTGTCACCCCTTTGGGGTTCTCGGTGCTGGTCGTGGCTTGCAGGGGTTTCGCTTCGCTCCACCCCTGCCTAAACTCTTTCGTCCCTTCGGGACTTGATTGACTCCAAAAGTCCTTATGCCGGACTCACTCATGTGGTTACTGACTGGCAGGGCAGCAGTTCTGCAGACAGTGAGTTCCGTGAACAGAGCCTGAAAGTGTTCGACTTGCTGGAGGCAATACACCTGCAGTTGGCTTGC
>ONXQ01000187.1 GCA_900321835.1 uncultured Prevotellaceae bacterium | reverse complement strand
CACCAGTGCCGCATACACCCATCCGTTGCCTCGGCTCCAGTAGCAGTTGCGGCCGTTCGGTTCGCGGTAGGGCGGCACGAAGTCCTTGTCTCTCCACCAGAGTCCCTCACCCTTGTTCAGCAGGCCGCCGGCCAGGGTGTCGCGCGTCCAGCAGTACATCCTGAAGCCCTGTTCGGCATAGCGCGCAGCGTCGTCGTCGCCGTTGAGGTAGCGGATGTGCGCGAGATGAGTGAGCACGGGCAGACCCATCTGTATGGCATCAATCCAGGTCCAGTCGGCGGTGGCGTGTTGCGCAATGAGATTCTCCATGCAGCGCATCGTGGGCAGCAGCATGTGGAGGTTGAAGAGGGGAGGCACTGCGCTGTCGAGGCTGTCGAGATAAAGTTCGAGATATGTTTGACTGCAGCAGTAGTCGTCGGCATCACGGGTCTCGATGCCGTTGCGCGGGGTGTAGCGGTGGGCCTGTGCCCAACGGGTGATGTACGCGCTGTTGCGCTGTTGCGGGTCAATCCTGTTCAGCGCCATCAGACCTTCAAAATAGACGCCGCGCGTCCACAGGTTCGATGGCCGCTCTTTCTTGACAAACGTCGGAGCGGCTGGGTCGGGATATTTGCGCGTGAAGTAGTCGTTGCACAGGTGCATCGCACGCAGCACGTCGGAGGCCTTCGGCAGAGACCCGGCCGTGGCGCAGAGCGTGCATCCGAGAAAAATAACGAGAAAGATGGGTTTGATGGGGTTCATGGGGTGAATGGGATTGATGGAAAAAGTGGCGAACTGGGCTTCTCACATCACAGTTGTTAAGTAGCGTTCGAGTTCTTCCTGGGAGAGGTCGTAGCGGAAGTTGCCTCGGCGAGCCAGGGTGATGCGTCCCGTTTCCTCCGAGACAATGATGGCCACGGCGTCGCTCTGCTGCGTGATGCCCAGTGCGGCGCGGTGGCGCAGTCCGAGTTCCTTGGGGATGTTGGTGTTGTGGCTCACCGGCAGGATGCAGGCGGCGGCTACGATTCGATTGTGACCAATGATCATCGCGCCGTCATGGAGCGGACTGTTCTTGAAAAAGATGTTTTTGATAAGTTGTGCATTGATGTTGGCGTCGATGCGCTCCCCACTGCTAATGATGTCGGTCAGCGACATGTCGCGCTCGATGATGATGAGTGCGCCGGTGTAGTTCTTACTCATGTAGGCACAGGCACGCACAATCTGCATGATGGCAGGGTTCTCGGTGTCGCTGTTGGGTTTCTTCCGCGTGAAAAGTTTCATGAAAGAATGGAAGCGGTTGTTGCTGCCCAGCGTGAGGAAGAAGCGACGTATGTCTTAGAAGATGTTGAGCGACCCTGAGTCGCGCATCAGTTTGTAGATGTAGTAGAGCATCAGTGCGACGAGCACGATGTCGATGATGTCTTTGATTCCGAATTCAATCATAAATGCTTTTGTTCTTGTCAAGGATTTGAAGGAATTTCAAGGTTGATTCTCGAGCCTGTCAACATCCTTTTTTCTCCTTAAAATCCTTGATGAATTGAGTGAGTTTGACCGCCTCAACGGCTGCCCTGACGTCGTGAACGCGCAGCACCTGTGCGCACTGCATCTGGAGGCAGAGCGTGTGGACGACGGTGGTGCCGTTGAGCGCATGGTCGGCATCTACGCCGAGCACGCGCTGAATCATCGACTTGCGCGAAACGCCGATGAGCAGCGGCAATTCGAACACTCGGAGCGTCTGCAGGCGGGACAGCAGCGCATAGTTGTCGTCGAGGGTCTTGCCGAAGCCGAAACCGGGGTCGAGCAGGATGTCCTTCTGACCGAGTTCGCGCAGCCGCTGCACTTTCTCGGCAAAAAAGACGTGGACGTTCTCGGCGTGTGGAAAGGTCAGCACATAGGGCACGCCCATCTGTGCCACGGCCGCAAACATATCCGCGTCTGCCTCGCCTCCACTGACGTCGTTGACGATGGCAACACCAAATTCCTCGACACACATACGCGCCACATCGGCACGGAACGTATCGACCGACAGCACGGCGTCGGGGGCTTCGCGGCGCACCCATGTCAGTCCTTCCCTCAGCCGCTCCATCTCCTCGGCGGCACTGGCAGGCGCACTGCCGGGGCGTGTGGAACAGGCACCGACGTCGATGAGGTCGCCGCCCTCGTCGGCAATCTGGCGCACACGCTGCCGCACCTGTTCTTCTGTCTGCACACGGCTCTGGCTGTAGAACGAATCGGGCGTGAGGTTGAGAATGCCCATCACACGCGGGGAGTCAAGGCTCATGAGTCTTCCGCCCACATTGATTGTGTAGTCGAGTTTCTTCACTTCATTTGCTTTTGAACTACAAAGTTACGATTAAGTGAGAGCAATACAAAATGAAAAACCAAAAAATTTTCATTTTTATTGCCGAACGTGAGTAATTTCGGCGCAGCCAAAGTGGAGATTAAGTGAGAGCAATACAAAATGAAAATCCAAAAAATTTTCATTTTTATTCGGACTTGACCTCCTTGTCCCTTCCTCGCGCGTACGCGTAAAGGTCTGAGCGCTCGGAAAAAAACGTCTGAGCGCTCAGACGAAAATTTCCGAGCGCTCAGACGTTTTCGTCCAAGCGCTCGGACATATTGCGGCGGTGAGGACAATTTTCCGATTCGGAATGGCCGTAATTTGCACGAAATGTCGTAAATTTGCAGAAAATATTTTGTTGAAAGAAAGAGAAAACATGACAATCGAACAGTTATACTCCATTTTCCAGCAGCATCCGCAGGTGACGACCGACAGCCGCAATTGTCCCGAGGGCGCGATGTTCTTTGCCCTGAAGGGCGAGCGTTTCGACGGCAACCAGTACGCTGCCGAATGTCTCGCGAAGGGTTGCTGCTGTGCCGTCGTCGATGACCCGAAGGTGGTGGTCGAGGGCGACGAACGCTATGTGCTCGTGGACAATGTGCTGCGCACGCTCCAACTGCTCAGCCGCCACCATCGCCGCACGCTGGGCACGACCATCGTGGGCATCACGGGCACCAACGGCAAGACGACCACGAAGGAACTCTGTGCAGCCGTGCTGCAGCGCAAGTTCCGTGTGCTCTATACACAGGGCAACCTGAACAACTCGATCGGTGTGCCGCTCACGCTGCTGAAACTGACGGCCGACCACGAAATCGCTGTGGTCGAGATGGGGGCCAGCCACCCGGGCGACATCCGCGAACTGGTGGAACTCGTCGAACCGCAGTACGGTCTGATTACCAACGTGGGACGTGCCCACCTGCTGGGCTTCGGCTCGTTCGAGGGCGTGTGCCGCACGAAGGGCGAACTCTATGACTTCCTGCGCCAGCACAACGGTACAGCGTTTGTCAATCAGGACAACGAGTTCCTGCCCGCAATGGCACACAATCTCAAGCGCATCGACTATGTCGGTGCCGAGGTGTTGGAGTGCAGCGGATTGCTGAAGGTCCGACTGCTGGGTACAGAGGTCCAGACTCATCTGGTCGGCGCTTACAATGCCGACAACCTGCGGGCTGCAGCAACCGTCGGCCTGGAGTTTGGCGTCGGTGCCGATGACATCTGTCAGGCACTGGCCGACTATGTGCCATCGAACAATCGCTCACAGTTCATGAAAACGGCGGATAACGAACTGATTGTCGATGCCTACAATGCCAATCCGACCTCGATGGCGGCGTCACTCGACAACTTTGCGCTGGTCAAGTCGGCGCACAAGATGTGCATCATCGGCATGATGGGCGAACTCGGACAGGACAGCCACTCGGAACATGAGAAACTTCTCAACCGTCTTGCCTCCATGCCGCTTGAGACCGTCTGGCTGGTCGGCAGCGAGTTCCAAGAATTCACATTGCCCGCCCATTTCCGCTTTTTTGCAGATGTCGAGGCGGTCAAGGCTGCCCTTGCTGCTGAGAAACCGCAGGGCTTCACGATTCTGATTAAAGGTTCTAACTCAACAAAACTCTTCCAACTGCCCGAACTGCTATGAAACAATATCTCAAACAACTGCTGCCCGACGCGCTCTGCGTCCTGCTCTTCGTCGTCATCGCCTTCGCCTACTTCTTCGCGCCAGTGATGGACGGCAAACGAATCATCGGACACGACAACACGGCCAACGACGGCCTGCAAGTCGAACTGCGCCAGTATCGCGACAGCCACGACGGCGAGACGCCCCGCTGGATCAACAGCATCTTCGGCGGTATGCCGACCTATCAAATTGCGCCGTCCTACGACTCCACACGCACGATGTCGTTTCTTGAAAAAGCCTATCACCTGTGGCTGCCCGACTACGTTTGGTACATCTTTGCCTCGATGCTCGGTTTCTACATCCTGCTGCGCGCCTTCGACTTCAGGCAGTGGATGGCTGCGCTCGGCGCTGTGGTGTGGGCCTTCTCGAGTTATTTCTTCATCATC
>ONXQ01000180.1 GCA_900321835.1 uncultured Prevotellaceae bacterium | reverse complement strand
GGCTCTGCCTCGGGCAACACGGCCACGGTGGCAGCGCTGGTGTGGACTCGTCCCTGCGTCTCGGTGACGGGGACACGCTGCACGCGATGCACGCCCGACTCGTACTTGAGGATGCCATAGACTCCTTCGCCGGTGACGTTGAAGATGATTTCCTTGTAGCCACCGGCAGCACCTTCGCTGAAACTCGAGATCGTGACTTTCCAACCTTTCATCTCGCAGAATTTCGAGTACATGCGGAAGAGGTCGCCGGCAAAGAGCGCAGCCTCGTCGCCACCTGTTCCGCCGCGGATTTCCATCGTCACGTTCTTGCCGTCCTCGGGGTCGGCAGGGATGAGCAGCAACTTGATTTCCTCCTCCAGTTGAGGGATGCGCTGTTCGCAGGCCGCAGCCTCCTCGCGTCCCATCTCCTTCATGTCGGGGTCGTCCTCGGTGGCCATCAGTTCCTTTGCCTCTTCCAGTCCTTTGACGGTGTTGATGTATTCCTGGCGGGCCTTCATGATGTCCTCCAGGTTCTTGTATTCCTTTGTCAGTTGCACATAGCGCTTCTGGTCGGCAATGACGTCGGGGTCGGTGATGAGCGTGCTGATTTCCTCAAATCGCGGCACAAGACCTTCCAGTTTCTCAAGTATATCCATTAATAGTTAAATTCTCCGTATTCGGATTTGATAGTGAGTGATTTTTGTCCTTCTTCGATGTGCCCGACAATCTGGGCGTCGATGCCGAACGAGCGGCTGATGTCGATGACGCGCTGCGCATGTTCCTGGGGCAGATAGACTTCGAGGCGGTGGCCCATGTTGAAGACTTTGTACATCTCCTGCCAGTCCGTTCCGCTCTGCTCCTGAATGGCGCGGAAGAGGGGCGGGATGGGGAACATGTTGTCCTTCACCACGCGGCAGTTTTCGCCGACGAAGTGGAGCACCTTTGTCTGGGCACCGCCTGTGCAGTGTACCATGCCGTGGATGAGCGGACGCAGACCTTCGTCGAACATCTTGCGAACCACCGGGGCATAGGTGCGGGTGGGGGAGAGAACGAGTTTTCCGGCATTGACGGGTGCGCCTTCCACTTCGTCCTGCAGGGCGTAGCGGCCGCTATAGACGAGTTCCTGCGGCACATTGTGGTCGAAACTTTCGGGGTACTTCATCGCCAGATACTTGCCGAACATGTCGTGGCGTGCGCTGGTCAGTCCGTTCGAGCCCATGCCGCCGTTGTACGCCGTTTCGTAGGTGGCTTGTCCAGTGGACGAAAGGCCCACGATGACGTCGCCGGGGCGGATGTGGGCATTGTCGATGACATCGCTGCGGCGCATACGGCACGTGACGGTCGAATCGACGATGATGGTGCGCACCAGGTCGCCCACATCGGCCGTCTCGCCGCCCGTGGCATAGATGCCGATGCCCATGTCGCGCAGTTGCTGAAGCAGTTCGTCGGTGCCGTTGATGATGGCCGAGATCACTTCGCCCGGCACGAGCATCTTGTTGCGCCCGATGGTGCTGCTGACCAGGATGTTATCGACGGCACCCACGCAGAGCAGGTCGTCTGTGTTCATGATGAGGGCGTCCTGTGCAATGCCTCGCCACACCGACAAGTCGCCCGTTTCCTTCCAGTACATGTAGGCCAGGCTCGACTTCGTGCCGGCACCGTCGGCGTGCATGATGTTGCACCACTCGGGGTCGCCGCCCAGGATGTCGGGAATGATTTTGCAGAAAGCCTGCGGAAAGAGACCTTTGTCAATGTTCTTGATGGCGTTGTGCACATCCTCCTTGGCGGCACTCACGCCGCGCATCATGTAGCGTTGCTGTTTGTCCATGAGAAACACGTTTAGTGCGTATATACGTCTGAGCGCTCGGAAATTTTCGTCTGAGCGCTCGGAGATTTTCGTCTGAGCGCTCAGACGTTTTTTTCCAAGCGTACGCTTCGACTGTGCAAAAATAGTGAAAAAAAACGAGAAATGCAGTGTCGTCTGCTCAAAACTCTGACAAAAATGCGTAACTTTGCAGTGTCAAACACAAATCATGCTATGAAGATGTCATTCAGAAACTGCTTTTTCCTCTTTTCGCTGCTGTGCTACGGCGCCGTTTCAGCCCAGGAACCAGCCGCCGAACCGTTCGTCCGAAAAAGGCTGGTGAAGGAGGTGAAGATACAGAACAAGGCAGAAAAATACGACAAGAGCGACGAACTGCTGCGCAAGGCTTTTGCCCAATACCCCGAGGCGGCCAACGATGCCGAACTCGTCAACTATGAACTGTCGGCACAGGTCGAACTGGCCAAACAGCAGAGCCGTGCCATCTTCCTCAACCAGAAACCCGACACGGCGCGCTACTTCGGTCATATTCTCGAAGCCTACCGCTACGCCCTGCGCACCGACTCGCTCGACCGTCTGCCCGACAGCAAGGACCGCATCCGTCCGCGCTTCACATCGAACGTCAGTTCTGCACTCACCGACCTGCGAAACAACCTGCGCAGCGGTGGAAAATACTTTTACAAAAAGCACGACTTTGCCCGTGCCTTGCCCTTTTTTGAAGTGTATCTCCGGACGTTGGGCCACCCCCTTGTTCAGCCCGAAAAACTCAAGGACCTGGCCCTGCCGCTCGATGCCGACAGCGTGGAGATAGGGCGTCTGGCCGTCATTGCAGCCTACTCGGCCAAGCGCTATGACAAAGTGCTCGACATCGTTCCGCTCGCCACACAGGACACTGTGCAACGTGCGCTCATGCTCGAACTTGCAGCCAAGTCGAGCCAGCAACTCGGTTACGAACTGCGCTATCTGCAGACTCTTCAGCAGGGTTTCGAGCAGTATCCGCTGCACGAATATTTCTACACCACGCTGCTCTCCCACTACAACAGCGTGCCCGACTACCAGCAGTCGTTGCAGATTCTCAACCGCCTGCTCTCCTTGCAGCCGCGCAACCGCAAGTTCCTCTACCTCAAAGGAAAAATGCTGCAAGGGCTCAACCAACTCGATGAGGCAGCAAGCGTGTTCCAGGAAACCATTCAGGTCATGCCCGACGATGCAGAGGCGCACGCCAGTCTGGGCAACGTCTATCTGCAGCAGGCACACGACTACTACAACACGGCAAATCTGAAGATTGGCGACAAGAACTACGTCAAGCACCGCCGCCAACTCAACAACTACTACACTCGTGCGATGAAGTCGTTTGAGCAAGCCCGTCAGTTTGGCGGCGACACAGCCTCCTCGCTCTGGCTTTCAGGCCTGCGTGAGACTTACTACAAACTCAACAAGGGAAAGGAACTGAAGGCGCTGGAACGCAAGTTCAAGAA
>ONXQ01000169.1 GCA_900321835.1 uncultured Prevotellaceae bacterium | reverse complement strand
AGCACTTCTTCGAGCGTGGGCTCCTGCACGTTCTTCACGTCGAGTTGGATGCTCACGGGTTCGCCTGTGTAGTGGACGGTGGCGTCGAACTTCGTGGCGTGGGCATCGCCGAAGCCGTTTTCAGGCGTAACGACGACGATGTTGAAGGTGCGCTCGGCAAGCATTCCGGGGAAGGAACCACGGCGTGCACCGATGGTCAGCGTCTTCGTGGCTTCGTTCCAGGTCATCGGAATCTCTGCCGACTGGCCCTTCTCGTAGTTGTAGCCGTCGAGTTCGTCTTCGTAGAGCGTGAACTCGCCGTCCTGACCAGGATAGAGGCGCAGTTCGAGGTTGTCCCAGTTCTTTTCCGAAGAATACTGCACTTCGGGTCCCCACGGCAGGATCGAGCCGGCGCGGACGTAGAGCGGCATGATGTCGGCAGGTGCGGTCTTGAAGACCTTCTGGCCGCCTTCGAAGGTGTAGCCGGTCCAGAAGTCCATCCAACGTTCGCCGGTGGGCAGATAGACATCACGGCCGATGACACCGTCGGTCACAATCGGGGCAACGAGGAACGAGCGGCCGAACATATACTGGTCGGCGATGCCGAAGGTCTGCTCGTCCTGCGGGAAGGCAATAGGCATGGCCTGCATGAAGCCCTGTGCGTCGGTGCGCACCTTGTTGGCCGTCGAGTAGAGGTAGGGAAGCAGGCTGTAGCGAATCTTGATGTAGCGGAGCAGGTTGTCGAACTCGCCCTTGGAGTCACCCTGTGCGCCGAACTGCCAGATCTCGCGCGGCGTGCTCGTGCCGTGGAAGCGGAGCATGGGCGTGAAGGTGGAGAACTGTGTCCAGCGAGTATAGAGGCGATGCCACTGGTCGTTGTTGTTGACGAAGAAACCGCCCGTATCGCTGTTCCAATAGGGCAGACCGCATTCGGAGAGGTTGCAGGCGGCAGGAATCTGCTTGGCCAGCGTTTCCCAGTTGCCGTCGATGTCGGCGCTCCAGACGTAGGCCCCCGTGCGCTGCATACCGAGGTATCCGCTGCGCGTCATGATGCTCACGCGCTTGTCGCTGAGTTCGGGCTGTGCGCGATGGTGCTGTGCCACGCCCTGAACCGTGGCGAGGGGGAAGGCATTGCGCAGCGAACGCCACGTCTGCCCCGGCAGTGCCACGTTGTCCTTGTCGCCTTCGCCGCCGAAGAAGTCAGGCTCCGTCGAGTCCATCCAGTAGGCGTCGATGTTGTGGCAGAACAGTCCCTTCCAGAGGTAGTCCCAGTAGATGTCGCGGGCCTCGGCACTGTAGGGGTTGTAGGGCTTCACGCCTGCACCTGGGGGCCATGTGTCCGACGTGAACAAGAGTCCTTTGTCGCGCAGTGTGGCAAACTGTTTGGTCTGCGGACCGAAGTTGGCCCAGATGGAAATCATCAACTTGGCGTTGTTCGCGTGGACAAAGTCAATCATTTCCTGATAGTTGCTGTAGTCGGGATTCAGAAACTCCATAGCGTTCCAGTAGTCGTTGCTGCCCCAGTATTGCCAGTCCTGCACGATGCAGTCGAGAGGCACGTTGAGGTCGCGGTATTGCTTGACGACGTTCATCACTTCGTTGGCACTGGCATAGCGCTCCTTGCTCTGGTACAGACCGAAGTTCCAGAGCGGCGGCAGTTCGGTGTTGCCTGTGAGGTTGCGGAGCGAACGCTGCACCTCGTGGCTGTTGTCAGCGCAGAGCACGTAGTAGTCGATGCAGCGGCCGGTGGAGCGGAACTGCGTCTCTGGTCCGACGTCGTTGAAGTTCGTCGGCGAGTAGTTGTCCCAGTAGAGACCGTAGTTCTTCGACGAAAGGAAATACGGAATGCTGATGCGGCGGTTTTCCTGCTCCAGCATCACGGAGGTGCCGCGGCGGTTCAGTTGTCCGTCCTGAATCAAGGGACCGTCCATCGTGTCCGTGAAGCGATGACGCGCTTCGCTCAGCAGCGGTGTGCCGTCGGCACGGAAGAAGTCGGCCGTACCTTTCTTGAGGTGATACTCGATGCGCATCTTTGGGGTCTGGAGCACGACGTTGTTCTCGTCCAGGTCGGTCACCGTCACGTCGGTGGCATTGTCGGCCGAGGCGATGACTGCCCAACTCTCGTGGTTGAGGTCGGCACTGGTCATGCCTTTGCAGATGCGTACAGTCGAGTCGTTCACAAACTGGATGCGGATGAACTGGTCATCGAACCGCGCCGTGATGCCGCGCTGAATCTTGGTGTACGAACCCGTGTGCTCGCCGCCGTCCTCGCTCTTCTTCTGACGAACGTCGAGGTAGAGCGCGTAGGCTGCGGCATAGTCGTCATCGGCGATGGCATCGGCGTCAGCCTGACGTGTGGCGTCGAGTTTGAGCGTCTTGGCTTTGCAGGCTCTTGTAAGCGTGCGGCCCGTGTAGCCCAGCGAAGTCATCAGCGACGGATGCTTGGCTGCCACCTCCCACGGAGCGTAGTAGCCGAAATCTTTCACCACGCCCGGCTTTGCAGCATCCTTAGCCGTCAGTCCGACAGCGAGGATGAACGTGTTGCCGAAGGCACTAATGTTGATTTTCTCCTTTGTCCAGTCGAAATTGCCGTTGACGGCCGAGTTTGTCTTCAGGTTCCACAGCAGGACGGCGTCCGTGCCGTCGCTCAGTCGCTGGTCGGCCGGAGTCTGTCCGAAGTTGTTGAAGCCATTGAGCCACCAGACGTAGGAGGCTGTCTGCGTGGTTTGCAGATTTTCTCCGCAGATGAGCAGCATCGTCTCATCGTTGTCGATGTAGTATTCGCCGTCCATGCCTTCGTTCATCTTGAAGGCGACGTTGTTTGCGCCGCTGGCCGCGATGCTGAAGGTGTTGGCCTCCGAGTCGTAGGAGAAGGCCGACTGCCTGGCACGCGCATCGTCGGTCGCCACATAGTCGCGACAGGCGAAGCGGTAGTGCTCCTGGGCACTCATGCTGGCGGCGATTATCCAGACCGCAGCAACCAGCAGCAAGGTTCTTTTCCTTTTCATTTTTTGGTTAAGTTAATTTTTTATAGGTGAATAAACGGTGATTTCTGCTGCAAAGTTACGATGTTTTTGGCGAAAGGCCCTGCTGCAAATGTTGATTCTCTTGTTACAAATGTTGCTTTTGTTGTCTTTTGACGAAATAAAAAGCAAAAATATCTTCAAGTGCCGGCCATGAAATGGTCACAAATGATTCAAAAAACTGTCAAAAATGTTGCATGAACGATTCTTGCAAGTTTTTGAAATATTTGTGACATGCTTTTCCTCAGAAAATGCCTAACTTTGCATCAGTTTTTAAGACAAAACATAGTTAGGTAGTTAGTATTAGTTAGTTTAAGGTGGAAAAAGACTGACCGTGAGGCCAGTCTTTTTCAGTTTTTCCCCTCCCCAACCCCTCACAAGGATTTAGTCAAGAGTCAAGAGTCAAAGAATGAAGAATTAAGAATGAAGAATTAAGAATGAAAGTAACTCTTATTCTTCATTCGGAGGCGAAGCCGACATTCTTCATTCTTCATTCTTAATTCTTCATTCTTGATTTCGGCAACGCTGTGCATAGTCGGACGGTTTCTCGCCGTAGGCTTCCTGGAACAGGCGGCTGAAGTAGCCGGGCGACTGGAAACCGGTCTGCTCTGCAATCTCGGAAATGGAAAGACGCCCTTCGCGCAGCAGCCGTGCAGCACGTTCCATGCGGATGCGGCGCATGAAGAGGGTGGGCGTCTGGTCGAGCAGGGCCGTCAGTCGGCGGTAGAGGCCGGTGCGCTCCATGCAGAGGTCGGCAGCGAGTTGCTCGACGTTGTAGCCCGGTGTGTCGAGGTTTTGCTCCACGAGGGCAATGGCACGCAAGACGAAGGGGTCCATCTCTCCCTGCTCCCCTTGTTGAAATGAAGAATGAAGAATGTCGGCTTCGCCTCCGAATGAAGAATGAGAGTTACTGACCTCCCCAACCCCTCCAAAGGAGGAATTTTCTGATTTTTCACTATTCACTGCGGCATCGCCGCTTTCACTTTTCACTTCCTCTTGACCTTTCAGGCTGATCAGTTCCCTCAGACGGTTCATCAACCTGCGTTCGCGGTGTCGCTGACGTGTGGCATAGGCGTAGAAGAGCGTGCCCAGTAGCAGAAGCAGCAGGAGCAGCAGCCCCGATATATAATATATAAGGTACGTGCGCGAGGCGTGCATTGAAGTGGCGTGGAGCAGACCGTCGTTGTAACTGCCCAGCCAGAGATGGCCGTCGGGAGTGGCGCAGACGGTGTTGAAACCCGTGCGGAGGGTATCGCCCGACTGGCATACCACCTCGGCGTAGAGTTGCATCTGTCCCGTCTCGAGGTTGATGTCCCACAGTCCTTCGGGACACGTCATCAGGGCCTGTTGGGGCGAGGGGATGCAGAGGGTGTGGAACGAGCCTTTGGTGGTCTCGAACACGGTGCTCCACTGCTGGGTCGAGGGGTCGAAACGGAGGAACACGTTGCGGTGTTTGCCACAGCGCAGTTGGTAGAAGCGTCCGTCGTGGCTGCGTACGACGAGCGAGGTGCGGTCGTAGAACTTAGCCTCTGCCGTGTCGAATGGCTGTGTGGTGTATTCGAGGGCATGGCTCCGCAGGTCGTAGCAGGCCACGGTGCTGCTGCCGAAGAAGAGGAACAGCCGTGTGCTGTCGGCCTCCATGTCCTGCAGTTCGCCCCATTCGGTGCTGAAGGTGAACGACTGGGCAGCGGTCGTGATGGTCGTGTCGCTCACGGTCCAGATGCGGTGTCGGCTGTCGATGAAGATGTCGTCCATCTGCCAGTCTGCCAGCGGCTCCACCTGCTCGGTCTCGAGGTTGATGCACCACACGCGGCCGTTGTCCTTGACCCACAGGTGCTGCGTGCTGTCGGCATAGACGTGGTAGTGGCCGTGATAGGCAGGAAGGTCATGGCTGGGCGCCTCGGCCAGCGGAATGCGGTGGATGTCCCAAGTCCCGTCAGCCGTCCCAGGGTACAGGATGTTGACGCACTCCCAGGTCGTCACGGCCATGTGACCGTCGCTGAGACCCAGAATGTGCTGCACGGCGTTGTCGTTCAGACCCTCGCCAGTCGTGATGTGTTCAAACCGGGGCAAAGCCGTCTCCTGCTGCTGAGTGCAGGCACAGAGCAGCGTCAGGAAAGTCAGTATTGTCCACAGTTTTCGCATTTTCATGGCAAAGTTACGATTGAATTTTTCACATTATTATTCCCGAACTTGAGTAACTTCGACACAGTCAGAGTTACGATTAAGCGAGCGGAATACAAAAAATTAATAATTAAAAATTAATAATTAAAAATGAAACTCCCCTCTAACTCCCCCGAATGGGGGAGGACTCCCAACACTCGACCGCCGTCAGGCTTCCCCCTCGCCCTTTGGAGAGGGGATTAGGGGGTGAGGCTCCTCGAATTTCGTCCGCAGACGAAATTTTTTTCGTCTGCGGACGAAATAAAAATGGACTGCGGACGAAATTTTTTTCATCCACAGTCCATTTTCAAGCGGTGGAAGGCCGGGATGCCGGACTACGGCTGGATGTCGCGCTGCTCGTCGAACTTGCGTCCGCCCAGCAGCACACGTTCGAAGGCGACATGGCCGACGCGGCGGTCGGCATCGTAGTGGTCGATGCGGCTCGGGCGCAGGATGTCGGCACTGGGCTGGTCAACCGTGATGTCGGCGAAGGTGATGCTGTCGATGCAGTGGCCCGGCGCACGGTTGTACTTTTCGCTCCAGATGACGCGCAGGTCGAACAGACGGCCGCGCTCGATGCCTTCGATGCGCAGACGGTCGAAGCGGACATCGCGGATGTGGTTGCCGTCGCCGCAGTTGATGGCCAGCAGGCCCTCTTCCTTGCCCATGAGGATGTCGCAGTCGTGGATGCGCACGTGGCGCAGGGTTTCGCCTTCGGGGTTGCGGTCGTCGCCGTGCGAGCCGATGTTGACGGGGTGGGCCACGTCGGGCCAGAACACGCAGTGGCCGACGTCGATGTCGGACGTGCCGCCCCAGTACCACCAGCGGTGGTTGTAGAGCGCGATGCAGTCGTCGGATGTGCGCAGGAAACAGTTTTCCACCTTGACGCGCCGGCAGCACATGAGGTCGATGCCGTCGGTCCACGAGCGGGCTGAGAAAGCCTTCACGTTGCGGACCACGATGCCCTCGCTCTCGCCGCCGAAGATGGTGTAGTGGGCGGGGTTGAGCACCGTGATGCCATCGACCGTCACATTGCGCGAATAAGTGATTTCGACGCCGCGCAGCGGATGGTCGAGGATGCCACGGCCCACGATGCGCACGTTCTCGGCATGATCGACGATGAGACGTGCTTTGACCACGGCTCCGGGCGCGAGATAGACGGTGCAGTTGGAGGGCACCTTGATGTCGCCGCCGGGGAGGTCCTTTGGGCGGTGGACGCCGGGCCCGAAATAGATGAGGCGCGGATTGCGGACGAAGACGTCCTGCGAGTTCGGTGCCTCCCAGACGATGTTCTGCGGCTCGTCGGCCGTGTGGCGCTCGGTCAGCAACGAGTTGGCAAGAATGTGCAGGTTGTGTTCGCGGTCGCCGTCCTGTTCCAGACTCAGGTAGGCAGGTTCCGTCAGCGTGAACTCCACGGTGCGAGCGTCGATGCGGCGCGTCCGAATCCGACGGGCCGAGGGACGCACGACGGGGTTGTAGGTGTCGTGCTCGTTGCTGCGGACACGTACGACGACCGTGCCGCCCATGTCAAACTCGGCATAGGCCGACTGCTGCACGCGACGCGTGTTGACGTCGCAGCGCAGGACGGGCAGGCTGTGCCACGTCGTTTCCTCCATCGCACGCACACTCACGTCGTAGCGTGCCGACCGTTCGGGCGCGTCCTTCTCGGGCAGCACGGCCACTTCGACCTGTGCCGCAGCCGGCAGGAGGGTGCCTGCCAGCAAGAGGAGGGTCAGAAACCGATTCTTGTATGGAGTCATGGAATGAAGATTTTCTTGCCGTTGACAATGTAGATGCCCTTTGACGGTGTCTTGACTCGGCGGCCCATCAGGTCATAAACAGTACCTTCTGCTGGGCTCTTGGTGTTCAGTGTGTTGATGCCTGTGGCGGGCCGGCCGTAATACTTCAGCGTGAAGTTGTCGAACACGAGCCACGTCGTGCCGTTGGTCGGTTCGGCGAGGCCGAAAGTCAGCCGACCGTCGTCGCCCACCTCGGCCTCGACCGTGAGCAGAGCGTAGCGGGCATTGGAGTTCATGCGGTTGCGCTGGGTGTCGAAGTCCGAACCGGCACAACTTTGGCGAACGACCGCCTTCTCGGTGTTTCCGCCGGCTGTGGCAAAGAGGTAGCCAGTGTTCGAGCCTTCGCCATTGACCATCTGCACCGTCACTTCATAGCGGCCTGCGGGCATTCCCAGCAGCGTCTGCTCCATCTTGAAGTCTGTGCTGTGCCATGTCTCGGCAGCGCCGTTGAAACGCTGGTTTCCAAAGGTTCCCTGAACCGTCCACAGCACCCACGAAAATCCCTCGAACGTGGGATTCTGCACCAGCACCGTGGCATCGACAGGCGACTGCTCCGAGGCTTCGCTCAGGTAGTCGGCATGGAAGCGCTCCTTGCTGATGGCAAAGAGTTGGAAGTGCCCAATCGCGTCGCCAGTCTTGTTGCAGGCCAGTTCTTCGCCGTCGGCATAACCGTGGTCCGGCGTCCACAATCCGAGCCAGTTGCCAGGGTATGTGCCGTTTTCAACTGTCCAACTGTTGCCCGACTGCTGCAGCAGGAACCGTGCCCAACTGCAAGCCGCCGGCTGGTCGTGCGTACGAATGTTCCACGGAGCGTTCATCTCGGTTTGGAGCAAGAGGCCGTCGTAATCGACTGCGCGCAGACAATAGCCGCCGTCGAAGGGCTCCAGCGTGTAGAGCGTTGTGATGTCGTCGAGCGGACTCACCGATGTGCGGTAGAACAAAGCCTTGTTCCCGTTTTCCCGCCCATTGCCGAGCGAAAGCATCAGGTCTGCCTCGTCGCTGCAGATGGCGAAGTAACAGCCCTCGGCAATCGCACTCTCCAACTGCTCAGTCGTCGTGACGTGGGTGTAGCCGTTGTCCTGCGTCAGAATGTCACTGTAGTAACTGAACGAAGCCTCCTTCAGCGTGAGCGTGAATGTGTAGGTCTTTTCCAGATAGGTCGCTGTGCAGACCTTGTTTTCGGTCAGGTCGGGAATGAAATATGTGGTGCCCTTCTGTCCGTCGTGCCATACAACGTCGTCGGCATTGGCGCTGCTCGGAATGGTCAGCACACAGCACACCTCGGCGTGGGGAAACACCTCTGCCTCCGTGGCGTCGGTCAGTCCGCCGTCGATGCGAAGCGAAGGCACCGCGTCGAGCACGTTCAGACGGAAAACACTGCGGCTCACGGCACCGCTCTGGCTGGTGAACTGACAGGTGTAGTCGCGACTGCTGCGCAGGTTGCTCACCACTGTGACCGTGCCTTTCGTACCGTTGTCCCAAAGATAATCGTCGGTCCAGCCCGTCGCTGCCTCGCTAAAGAGCGTGACGTCGGTGCCGCTCAACACAGATTTCTCCGTCGTGCGCTCAATCACGCCGTCCACCGTCACCTCGCTGGTCATGGCGTCGGCGGGTGCATCGCCGGCCACAGCAATGGCAAACGCCTGCTGGCTCTGACGGCCGTTCGCAGCGGTGTAGGTCACGCGGTAGATGTGACTCTTGTCAGCATGGACGGTCAGTTGACGAGTCGTTTCGCCAGTATCCCACAGCCAGCGGCCAGTGTCGGCGGTGCCTTCGGGAAGTTGCGGAATCAGCGTGATTTCAGCGCCGTCGGCCGGAATGGCTGTACCTTCGCCGCGCCAGTATTTGTACTTCAGGCCGCCCAGGTTGGTCTGGTTCTTCAGTGTCTCGCCTTTATAGACGATGTCGCCGCTCAACGGAGTGATGGCTTGTGTGGAGTCGATGGCCGGACGCCAGGATGTGAGTGTGGTGAAACCCAGGTGGTCGTAGCCGCCGGAGTTAGCGTTGTAATTTCCGCCGCCACCGTCGGGGCAGAGGACGGA
>ONXQ01000198.1 GCA_900321835.1 uncultured Prevotellaceae bacterium | reverse complement strand
GTCTCGTCGAATACCGGGTATATAAAAACTTTGGAAAAATGCAAGACAAAGTTTTCAAAATCTTTCAACAGGTTTTCGACAAGGTTATCAACAACGGCAGTCGATAACTTTTCGTGGTCAAGACGGCTGACGGAGCATTTGCATAAACTTGTCGTGCAGACGGGCGATGTCGGCCTCGGCAAGTTGAGGCAGTTCGTCGGTCAGCACTTGCAAGAAAGCCTGTTCGGCACGTGTGCGCATCTGGGCCTTTCCGGCACGCAAACCCGCACTCAGTTCGTTTTTCGGCAGCAGTTGCCGGTTGAAGTTTCCGTCACTCATTTTTGTTATTTTTCTTCAGGTAATTTTTTTTGTCGAGAGTCAAGAGTCGAAAGTCGAGAGACCTTAAACTCTTGGTCTTTTGCCTCATTCAAGGCATTCAGACAGTGTAATTCGTGTTCCTTTTCATCCTTCAAATCCTTGATAATCAATGTTTAGAGTTGGATGCGCTGCACATCAATGCTGTTGCCGCCGAGGAACAGCGAGGCCTGTTCGCCGAAACGGGTGGGCGACTCGGTCGTGAAGAACTGGCAGGTGGCACCGCGCGACAGGCGGGCGTCCATGTCGGTGTGGCGGTGCAGGTAGTCTTCGAGCGACGCTGCGACATACTGTCCCTGGGGCACAAGCCGGATGTGCGCCGGCGTGTATTGCTTGATTTTGTGCAGGAGCAAGGGGTAGTGGGTACAGCCGAGGATGATGGTGTCGATGGCAGGGTCGAGCGCAAGCAGACGTTCGATGCTGTCGCGAACGAAATAGTCGGCGCCGGGACGGTCGTACTCGCCATTCTCAACGAGGCTTACCCACATGGGCGCAGCCAGTCCGGTCACGACGGCGTCGGGCCACAGTTTGCGTATCTCCAAGTCGTAACTCTCGCTGCGGACGGTGCCTTCGGTGGCTATGACGCCGATGTGCCGACTGGGCGACAGCGTGCCGACCACTTCGGCCGTAGGACGGATGACACCCAGCACGCGGCAGTCGGGACGCTCCTGTGCGATGAAAGTCTGTTGGATGGTGCGCAGCGCTTTGGCCGAAGCCGTGTTGCAAGCCAGGATGACCAGCGGACAACCCATGTCGATGAGCCGCCGTACGGCCTGCAGCGTGAATTCATAGACGACGTCGAATGAGCGCGTGCCGTAGGGAGCGCGTGCGTTGTCGCCCAGATAAAGGTAGTCGTACTGCGGAAGGCGTCGGCGCACCTGTTCGAGAATAGTCAAACCGCCGTAGCCCGAGTCAAAAATTCCGATACTCTTCATTTCATTTCAGCAAGTTGAGCACGTCGGACGTCACATCGGTGCCGATGCCGGCGTTGATGAAGGGATAGGCGCGGTTGTCGGTGTTGACGACGAAAGCCAGGTTATGCTTCATCCCCACCTCGTGGATGGCCTTGTCGAGCCGTTCCTGCAAGGGTTGCATCACCGCCTTCTCGTTCTCCTCGAGCAGTTGGCGTGCCTCCTGCTTGAACTGCTGCGCCTGATCCATGAGTTGCTGAAGTTCTTTCTGCCGCTTCAGCAGGATGTTTTCAGGAAAACTGTGCTGGCCTTCGACATATTCGGCATAGGCTTTTGAAAACTGTTCCTCGCTGCGCGTGAGTTCCTTCTGGTAGGCAGCACGCAGTTCGCCGACCTGGCGTTCGGCCTGCTCGTAGCCAGGCATGGCGTGCAGCACGTCGTTGTACGACAGATAGCCGAAGCGGATGGTTTCGTGAACCGTCGCCTGTTCCGCGGTGTTCGTCTGTGCAGAGGCAACAGCAAAAGCACACATGCACAGCCAACCCATCAATATTTTCTTCATAATCCGCGTTCTCTTATTTAATTTTTAATGATTCATTCTTAATTTTCCTCCTCTTCTTCTTCCTCATCCCCACCCAATTTTTCAGTTTCCTCCTTGGTCAGCACCAGTTCGCCGTTCACCCATTCGAAGGTCTGTGTGACGAGGTTGTCGGGGCCGTCACGTCCCGTGCTCGTGATGCAGTGGTTCTCCTCGTCGATCAGCGGTTCGCCGATGCTGCCGAAGATGTCCACGTGGTCGAAACAAGCCTTCTCGACATTCCACACCCAGGCGTCGTAGAATCCAGCCACGTGGCCGTAAGCCTGCAGGCCGAGGTAAATCATCAGGTCGGGAACACCGTCGAAATTGATGTCCGTTTCGCTGACCCAACCCTTACCTTCAGGTTTTTCTTCCTTCGCTTCTACCAAATCATTGCGGCAGGTAAAAACAATGGTGCTCTTGTTCACCCATCCTTCGACAACGATGTACGCCCATTCGCCCTCTTCATTCTTTTCGAACGAATAAGTGAACTTGATTTTCTTGCGTTTGAGCGGTTTATCGGCTTTTCGATAGGTCACTTCCTCGGTCGAGGTCCTCCAATGGTTTTTGTTTTGTCCCATCATGTCCGTCGAGCAGGCCAGGAACATCACGAAAAGAAGCAGAGACAACATCCGTTTCATAGTGATAAAATATGTGATGATGATGCAAAGATACGATTAAGTGAGAAAAAAAACAAGTTTACTTGAGTTTTTTCGAGCGAGAGTAACTTCGGCACAGCCAGCACCTCACAGTTAAAGCCATCGTAGATGAAGAAAATTTCGTCCGCAGACGAAATAATTTTCGTCCGCAGTCCATTTTCATTTCGTC
>ONXQ01000189.1 GCA_900321835.1 uncultured Prevotellaceae bacterium | reverse complement strand
TGGGACACCCGGAACTGGCGCACTACGGGCGCGACGCTAACTGTGAGTACAACGAGATGTGGATGGACAAATACTATGGAGCGCTGCCGTAGGGGGTGCCCCTGGGATTGGACATCGAACTGTGGTTCGCAGAAAAATGCACTGTGGACGAAATAAATGAAAGATTTTCAAACTTTCATTTTGTATTCCTCTCACTTAATTTTCATTTTGTATTCCTCTCACTTAATCGTAACTTTGTCCCAAAATTTTAACAAATGATTGTTTGTATTGCAGAGAAACCGAGTGTGGCACGCGACATTGCGCGCATCATCGGAGCGGACCGCCAGCAGCAGGGGTTCATGGAGGGAAACGGCTATCAGGTCACGTGGACCTTCGGCCATCTGTGCGAACTGAAGGAACCGGGCGAGTATGCCGCCGAGTGGAAACATTGGCGGCTGGAGTATCTGCCCATGATTCCGCCACGCTTCGGTATCCGTCTGAAGGATGACGAGGGTGTGAAGAAGCAGTTTGCCGTCATCGAGAAACTGATGAAGGCGGCCGACGGAATCATCAACTGCGGTGATGCCGGGCAGGAGGGTGAACTCATCCAGCGTTGGGTGATGCAGAAGGCAGGGGCGACCTGTCCCGTGAAGCGTCTGTGGATTTCGTCGATGACCGACGAAGCCATCCGCGAGGGTTTCCAGAACCTGAAAGACCAGGCGGAGTACCAGAAACTGTACGTGGCCGGCCTCTCACGTGCCATCGGCGACTGGCTCCTGGGCATCAACTGCACACGGCTCTACACGATGAAGTACGGGCAATACCGGCAGATGCTGTCGGTCGGCCGTGTGCAGACACCTACGCTGGCGCTCATCGTGCGCCGCCAACTCGAAATCGACAACTTCAAGCCTGAACCTTATTGGGTGCTCTCGACCGTCTATCGCGACACGACGTTCACCGCCACGAAAGGCCGTTTCACGTCGAAGGAGGATGGCGAGAAGGCGTTTGAAAGCATCAAGGACTTGCCCTTCGAGGTGACGAAGGTGGAGAAAAAGGACGGCAAGGAACAGCCGCCGCAACTCTACGACCTGACTTCGCTGCAGGTCGATTGCAACCGCAAGTTCGGCTACTCGGCCGAGCAGACGCTCAACCTCATCCAGAGCCTGTACGAGAAGAAACTGACCACCTATCCGCGTGTCGATACGCAGTTTCTCTCCGACGACATCTATCCGAAGTGTCCGCAGACGATGAACGGACTGTTTCAGGTCACATTCGGCGGTGTGGCTCCCTATGCCGACTTCATCCGTCCGCTGGGCGGCAAACCGCTGAAAAAGACCAAGCGCGTGTTCGACACGACGAAGGTGACCGACCACCACGCCATCATACCCACCGGGCAGATTCCCTCGGCTCTTTCCGACATGGAGCGCAACGTCTATGACCTCGTCGCACGCCGCTTCATCGCTGCCTTTTACCCCGACTGCAAATTTTCGACCACCACGGTGCAAGGAAAGGTGGACAAGGTTGACTTTAAGGTGACAGGCAAGGAAATCCTTGATGCCGGTTGGCGTCTGTTATATAACAAGGAGAAGCCATCGGAAGACGAACAGCAGAGCGACGAAGAACGAACGTTGCCTTCGTTTGTGCAGGGCGAAAGCGGTCCGCACACGCCGACGCTCACCGAGAAGATGACCACGCCGCCGCCTTACTACACCGAGGCCAGCCTGCTGCGGGCAATGGAAACAGCCGGCAAACTGGTGGACAACGAGGAACTGCGTGCTGCGATGAAGGAAAACGGCATCGGACGTCCTTCGACACGTGCCGCCATCATCGAAACGCTTTTCAAACGCCAGTACATCCGCAAGGAGCGCAAGCGTCTGGTGGCCACGCCGACGGGCATCGAACTCATCGGCCTCATTCGCGAGGAACTGCTCAAGAGTGCCGAACTCACAGGCATTTGGGAGAAAAAACTGCGTGAAATTGAACGTGGAGAATACGATGCCCAGCAGTTTCTTGAGGAACTGAAGCAGATGGTGACCGAGATTGTGATGGCCGTGCGCAGCGACACCAGCAACCGCCGCGTCGCAGTGACTGAAGAGCCGGCGAAGGAGAAAGCCAAAACGACCAAGAAGAAGGCTTCGGCCAAGAAAGAAACGGCTGCCGCGCAGCATGTGGCAGGGTTTCAGCCACGCGGCAAAAAAGAGACATCCAAGTCCAACTCCGCCTCGCAGCCAGCAGCAGGGCAGGGTGGCGAGGACGACTGGGTGGGCCTGCCCTGTCCGAAGTGTCACGAAGGCCACATCATCAAGGGAAAGACGGCCTACGGTTGCAGCCGATGGAAGGAAGGCTGTGACTGGCGTAAGCCGTTCGACGAGGCGTAGCCGCACCCGTAAAGGACGGCGCACAAGCGACATGAAAAGCCGTTTTCCGGCACGATGGATGTTGTGTTAACACAACCCCGATTTTTAACATTTATGACCCCCGTTTTTTGTCGGAATTTTCGGACGAAACAGCGTTTTGAGGGCAGGAAACGGGCGGATTTTTGACGGGTGAGTTGTCGTTTTCTGTGGAAAAACGGCAGGAATTTAACATTTAGCGTACTGTCGCGAAGTGTTTTCCATAGATTTTTGGAGCGTGGAAGGCAGTTGGGCGTGTTTTATACTGCGGTGGAAAAGTGTTTCGACCGCAGTATAAATTTTTTTCGTCTGTGGACGAAATTTTTTTCGGGCACAGTTGGGATTCGGTTGCATCGTTGTCGCATTGGGGAAAAAGTCTTGTTAATTCTCTATCTTGCTGATAATAAATCGGTTGTCTTCTTTTCTTTGAAAAATCAAAATCCCAGCGGAATTTGCGTCAAAAAATGTCGCCGTGATTTTTGCGCGATTCTCAGACGGTGGAGAAGGGCAGGGGGAGTTGACAAAATCGCAAGCAGCGGATTGAGAAAGGCAGGTTGTACCAGAAATCATTTCCGAAATAATACATGCGATAGTTATTATCCACTTTGGCTTCGCCGAAGTTACTCTCGCTCGACAAATCCAAATTGAAAAACTTTGTCTTTCATTTTGTTTTGTGCTCACTTATCCGTAACTTTGCACAGATTTATGTATATATACGAACGAAACAATGTCTGAAACGA
>ONXQ01000179.1 GCA_900321835.1 uncultured Prevotellaceae bacterium | reverse complement strand
GCAGCCTTCTTGAGGGCTGCAGCAATGGGCCGGCGTCTCCTTCTAAGGCGCTGCGAAGTTACGAAGAAAAAATAGAAATTAAAAAAATTATATATTAAAATTTGGTCAAGGGGCGAGAGCCGAGAGTCAAGGAATGAAGAGTGAAGAATGTCGGCTTCGCCTCCGAATGAAGAATAAGAGTACTTTCATTCTTCATTCTTCATTCTTCATTCTTCATTCTTCATTCTTAATTCTTCATTTTCTCAAGGGTCAGTGGACTCTCGACTCTTGACTCTCTTGGTAGTTGGTTTGTTGTGGTTTTCTGCCCTTAAAAGTGTTAAAATGCTTTCGTTTTGACGCTTTTTGCCCTGATGGTAATAGTTATTTGTAATAGTTATTTGAAAGAAAAGCGGTAACTTTGCATCTGATTTTGTATTGCGAATCTTAATTTACGAACACAAAAACGATGACAAATTTGCTGAGAGTGGCCGTGCAGTCGAAAGGAAGGCTGTACGATGATACAATGGACCTGCTGCACGAGGCAGGCATCAAGGTTGGCGGTGTGAAACGGACACTGCTGGTAGAATCGACGAACTTTCCGCTTGAGGTGCTCTTTCTGCGAGACGATGACATTCCGCAGACCGTGGCAAGCGGTGTGGCCGACGTGGGAATTGTTGGTGAAAACGAGTTTGAGGAGCGTTGTCAAGAGGCTGAAGTGGTTCGCCGTCTTGGATTCTCAAAGTGTCGTCTGTCGCTGGCCATTCCGAAGGGCAAACCATACGACGGAGTGGGGTGGTTTGAAGGAAAAACCATCGCCACGTCCTATCCAGTGATTCTGAGCCGTTTCTTGGCCGAGAAAGGCGTGAAGGCACATGTCCACGTGATTCAGGGTTCGGTGGAGATAGCACCGGGCATTGGTTTGAGCGATGGCATCTTCGACATTGTGAGCAGCGGTTCGACGCTTGTCAGCAACAACCTGAAGGAAGTGGAGGTCGTGATGCGGAGCGAGGCTTTGCTCATCGGCCATCCGCAGATGTCGGCCGAGAAACGAGCCGTGCTCGACGACCTGCTATTTCGTATAGAGGCAGTCAAGGCAGCGGAGGATAAGCGCTATGTGCTGATGAATGCTCCGACCCAGCGTGTCAAGGACATCATCGCCGTGCTGCCTGGCATCAAGAGTCCCACCGTCATGCCGCTGGCGACGGAGGGATGGAGCAGCATCCACACTGTGCTCGACGAGAAACGATTCTGGGAAATCATCGGCCAGTTGAAAGCACTCGGTGCCGAAGGCATCCTGGTGCTGCCGATTGAGAAAATGATACTCTAAAAAACGGGAGTGGCTATGAAAATCATCAATTATCCTGCACGAAACGAATGGCCAGCGCTGACAGTGCGCCCTAAGAAAGACCTGACGCAGTTGCGCCAGACGGTGGAGACAGTCTTGGCAGATGTGCGTCAGCATGGCGACGAGGCTGTCAAACGCTACGAACTGATGTTCGACAAAGTGCGGCTGGACGACTTGCAGGTGAGCGAGGCTGAAATGCTGGAGGCTGAAGAGTGTGTCAGCGACGAACTGAAAGCGGCATTGGCACAGGCTCATCACAACATCACAGCCTTTCACGAAGCGCAGCGCTTCGAAGGAAAGCGGGTTGAAACGGCACCCGGAGTGGTGTGCTGGCAGAAAGCCGTTGCGATGGAGCGTGTGGGCCTCTATGTGCCTGGCGGCACAGCCCCATTGTTCTCTACCGTGCTTATGCTTGCCACACCTGCCCGCATCGCCGGATGTCAGGAGGTGGTGCTCTGCTCGCCTCCGGGCCGTGACGGACGTCTGCATCCAGCCATCCTCGTTGCTGCCCGTATGGCCGGTGTGAAGCATATATATAAAATTGGTGGTGTCCAGGCCATCGGTGCTATGGCCTACGGAACGGAATCGGTGCCGAAGGTCGATAAGATTTTCGGTCCAGGCAATCAGTACGTCATGGCTGCCAAGCAGGCCGTTTCGCTGGGCGACGTTGCCATCGACATGCCAGCAGGTCCGTCGGAAGTGGCCGTTGTGGCCGATGAGACGTCGAACCCCGTCTTCGTTGCTGCCGACCTGCTTTCACAGGCAGAGCACGGCGTGGACAGTCAGGTGCTGCTGGTCGGTTGGAACAAAGATATGCTGACGAAGATTATGGCCGAAGTGGAGCGACAACTTCCGCTGCTGCCACGCTGCGACATGGCCCAGGCATCGCTCGACAACAGTCGCGTCGTTCTCGTTCATGATGCCAACGAAGCCATCGACTTGGTCAATGCCTATGCACCCGAGCATCTGATTCTTTCCATCGACCGTGCCGCTGCGCTTGCCGAGCGTGTTCGCCATGCTGGCAGCGTTTTTCTGGGTCACTACAGTTGCGAGAGCGCCGGTGACTATGCTTCGGGCACCAACCACACGCTGCCCACAAGCGGCTATGCCCGTGCCTACAGCGGTGTGTCGCTCGACAGTTTTATCCGTAAGATTACTTTCCAAGAACTCTCTGCCGAAGGCATCCGCAGCATCGGACACACTGTCGAACTAATGGCAGAAAACGAACAACTTTTGGCACACAAACGAGCCATGTCCGTCCGGCTGGCACAGTTGTCATAAAAGCCTCCTCTAACTCCCTCCAAATGGGGGAGGACTCCCAACACTCGGCTCTTGACTCTTGACTAAAATTAATAGTGAAAAAGAACCACTGTAAAACAACATTTGAAGATGATGAAACCCCTCCAAGACCTTCTGCGCAAAAACATTCGTACGCTCCGCCCCTACAGTTGTGCCCGCGACGAGTTTAAGGGCAAGAATGCACAAGTGTTTCTCGATGCCAACGAAAGCCCCTACAACGCTCCCTTCAACCGCTATCCAGACCCACTGCAGCAGCGGGTGAAGGATGCCATTGCACCGCTCAAGCAGGTGCCAGCCGACAATATCTTCCTGGGCAACGGTTCCGACGAAGCCATCGACCTCCTCTTTCGCCTCTTCTGCGAACCCTGTCTCGATAACGTCGTAGCCTTCGAACCCACCTACGGCATGTACAAAGTGTGTGCCGACATCAATGACATCGCCTATCGCCCCGTACCTCTCGATGCCGAATTCCAGATGCATGCCGATGCCTTGCTCAAGGCCTGTGATGCACACACCAAACTCATCTTCATCTGCACCCCCAACAATCCCACAGGCAACGCCATGCAGCGTAGCGAGATAGAGCAGGTGCTCCGCCAGTTCGAAGGCATCGTCGTTGTTGACGAGGCCTACAGCGACTTCTGCCAGCACCGACCCTTCCGCCTCGACCTCGCTACATTCCCCAACCTCGTCGTTCTCAACACCTTTTCCAAAGCCTTCGGCTGTGCAGCCATCCGTCTCGGCATGGCCTTTGCCTCCACTGACATCATCTCCATGATGAACCGTGTGAAATACCCCTATAACGTCAACAACCTGACTGCCGAGAAAGCCCTCGAAACCCTCAGCGACATCACACGAATCTATCAGCACATTGTCGAAATCAAAGAGTCGCGCGACCGCCTCATGCAAGCCTTCAGCCTGCTGCCCTGCTGCCAGCGCGTCTATCCCTCCGATGCCAACTTCTTCCTGGCCAAAGTCACCGATGCCGGAGCCATCTACCGCTACCTCGTCGGGCAGGGCATCATTGTCCGCAACCGCTCCAACGTCGCCCTCTGTACCGACTGC
>ONXQ01000090.1 GCA_900321835.1 uncultured Prevotellaceae bacterium | reverse complement strand
GCGTCGGCACCCAGCACGGCGTCGTACATGTCGCTGGCATAGGTCACGCTGTCGCCTACCCGGCGGCGGCATTCGTTCATGGCTACGGGGTCGAACACGCGCACGGTGCATCCGGCCTCGTTGAGCAGACGCATCGTGACAAGGCTGGTGGCCTCGCGCATGTCGTCGGTCTCGGCCTTGAAGGCCAGGCCCCACAGCGCAATGGTCTTTCCCTTCAGGGCTGCTGGTCCGCCCATGTGTGCCTCGAGTTTGCGGTAGAGCACCGACTTCTGGCGCTCGTTGACAGCCTCGACGGCTTTGAGCACTTGCATGTCGTAGCCTTCCTTCTCCGCAGTCTTGATGAGCGCTTTCACGTCCTTCGGGAAACAACTGCCGCCGTAGCCGCAGCCGGGGTAGAGGAACTTCGACCCGATGCGCGAGTCGGCACCGATGCCCTTGCGCACCATGTTGACGTCGGCTCCGACCCGTTCGCACAGGTTGGCGATGTCGTTCATGAACGAGATGCGCGTGGCCAGCATCGAGTTGGCGGCATACTTGATCATCTCGGCCGAAGGAATGTCGGTGAAGATGACGCGGAAACTGTTGAGCAGAAGCGGACGGTAGAGACGGGTCATGAGTTCCTTTGCACGCTCCGATTCGACACCTACCACCACGCGGTCGGGCGACATGAAGTCCTTCACCGCTGCTCCCTCTTTCAGGAACTCAGGGTTCGAAGCCACGTCGAAGGGAACATCGACGCCGCGGCGTGAGAGTTCTTCCTCGATGACGGTCTTCACCTTGCGGGCCGTGCCGACGGGGACGGTCGATTTGGTCACCAGCACAGTGTATTTCTTGATGTTCTGTCCGAACACACGTGCCACTGCCAGCACATACTGTAGGTCGGCGCTGCCGTCCTCGTCGGGAGGAGTGCCGACGGCCGAGAACACGACCTCGACATCGTCCAGACAGTCGGTCAGGTCGGTCGTAAACTTGAGGCGGCCTTCACGCACGTTGCGTGCCACCATCTCGTCCAGTCCTGGTTCGTAGATGGGCACCTTCCCCTCCTGTAAACTCTTGATTTTCTCTTCGTTCACGTCCACACAAGTGACGTGGACGCCCATTTCAGCAAAGCACGTTCCGCTGACAAGACCCACGTAGCCCGTGCCTACAACTGCTATGTTCATAGATGTTTGTTGGTTTTTGAAAAAAAAGGTCTGCGGCCTTGCGGGGCCGAAGACCTGAATTCATGATTTATTTAACGATAAATTTGCGTCCGTTCTGAATGTAGATGCCGCGCGGCAGGCGCTGCTGCTGGCCGTCAGACATGGTGCTGATGCGGCGTCCTTGCAGGTCGTAGATGGCACTGTTCTTCATTCTTGAATCGTCGTTCTGCATCTCGGAGATGGCCGTAGCCGGGTCGTACTTGACGCGCAGAATACCGGAGGCAATGTCGGAATCATCCCAGACAAGGCCCTTCTCGGCGTCGATGATGTAACTTTCGAGGGTTGGCTTACCACTGAAACTGCTGGCTGTCCAGAGTTGAACGTAGTCGCCTTCGGCAAGGATGTTGGTGGCCGTAGGAACGACGACGAGGGTACCGTTGAACGTGAAGTTGCGAACGCCGGAGAGCACGCTGCCGCTCTCGTTTTCGTCGGTTTTTCCACGGATGACAGCAATGGAGAGACGGCCCTCCTGGCTGATGGTGAGGTCGTGGTTGCCGAGGTTGATGTTGCTCTTCACGTCAGTTTCGTTGGCTCCGACGAGCAGAGTGCCATCGACACTGAAACTGGAGTTGGTGAGGCCCGAGGCGATGGTGGTGCCGGAAAGTGTTGCGCCGGCATCGACAACGACAGGACCGGTTCCAAGCAGCGCCGTCGCCATGAGGTTCAGCGTACCTGCTGCCACGCGGACTTCACCCGTATTGTCCCATTTGCCCTTGACACTGATGCGTCCCGTACCGACTTTAGTAAAGCGGGTCGGTCCGCCCGTAATCTTGGCATCCATCGAGAAACTGGTCTCGTCGCTGCCGACTTCCCAGGTGTTGACGCCGCTGCCGCCGTTGTTGTCAAACTTGACGTAGCCGCCGAGGCTGCCTGCGCCGGAGACCTTGCCGATGCGGTAGGTCTGGCCCATGTTGGTAACAGTAATTCCGCTGGGAATGTTGAGCGTACCCTTCGGCATACCGAAGGAGTTGTTCAGGGTCCAGTTGGCAGTCAGGCCCTCATACGTGTTGACGGCAGGAGTGACGGTTCCCTCAAACTGGCTCCAGTTGCCCGTTATCTGGGTGCGGGGTGCAAGGTAGGGATTTCCTCCGGACTTTCCAGTTACCGACGGACAGTACACCTGGATGGATCCTGTGCCCGTCATCTTGTTGCTGTACGTGGCACGCTCCACCAAGTTCCAGTAGGAAGTCTTACGGCCTGTCACTTCGATATTGTAATTGGAGCCGGTGTTTTCGCTCAGCGTTCCGCCGGCAAATTCAACCGTCTTGGCCGGTGTGTTGCAGTTGACACACTGCACCGTGCCTTCGGCTACAACGAAGCGGTTGAGGCTTGGGTTCGAAACGTTCAGTTTCATCCAGCCTGCGCCTTTCTTCGTCAGTTTCGTGCCGCTGATGGCCGTGTTCACAACGAAGTCGGCTGTGTTGTTGATGACACCGCCGTCGCTGGTCATCATCTGCATGGGAGAGCCTTGAGTGACGGCAGCCGTTGTCTTCAGCGTAGCGCCGTTCTCGATGACAAAGCGGCGTGGCAGTGTGCCGACGGCTCCGAGGTTGCCTTTCTCCTGAGTGGCATTGGAGAGCGTTGTAACTGCAACCGTACCGCCGCTGATGCGTGTGCCGCCTGTGTAACTGTTGTTTGTATTGATGGTGAGGGTGCCGTTTCCACGCTTGACGAGTGTGGTCTTGCCAATGAGCGAACCTGTGCCGTTGAACGTATAACTGAACGCTCCGTCAACAATCACAGAATCGGCCTCCAGGTCGCCCTTCAGCGTAACTTTGTATTTGCCGGTTCCGCTGGGGAAGAGCACTTTGTCGCCTGTGACGAAGGCCTCGTCGGTCACTTCTGGATTGCTGGCCAGTGTGAAGTTCTGGGCTTCGCCGAAGTCCCAGATGTTGCTGCTTCCGCCGTTCCAGATGATGGAACCTGCAAGCCGCGTGTCTGAAATGACAAGAATCAGTTGTCCGTTTTCGTGGAGCAGCGAAGCCTTCTTCTTTGTGCCGAGTCCTTCCAGACGGATTTCGCCGAGCGTGCCGTCGATGGTCTCAACAGTGCCAAGCAGATACTGCCCCTCAGTAAGTTCCTTTCCTTTGGGCAGGACAAACTCAAACACTGGTGAGAGATATTTGGGGCCGTATTCCCAGTTCTTGGTCTCGATGCTGATAAACTTGGTGTTGACTTGGTCGGCAGAGAAATCGTCGGTGTTGAGGTCGAACAGTACACGTGAACCGAAGCCGAGGTGGAGCGTATCGACTTTCACGGTGCCGATGTTTCCTTCACCGCCAAGATAGACTTTTGCATCGTAGTCCATCTTGATGCTGCGGAATTCACCGCCGTTGGAATTGAGGGTGGTGAAGCGGTTCAGCCAAAGCGACGAGTTGGGCAGTTTTCCGTCGAAGTTGAGTGTACCGGCCCACACGTCGGTCGGGCCAGTGTACTTCTGCTCGACGGCAGGCAGTGTGAGGATGCCGTCGCCTTGCTTCACCAGACGGGTGCCGCCGGAGAACGCACCGCCATCGACCGTACAGGTGTAGTACGTGCGGTTGATTACACCCGTGCCGTCGGTCTTGTTGCTGTTCGTGCCCTGTACCCATGAGGGAACGTTGAAGATGACCACGTAGGGGCTTGCTCCGTCGTTCACAGTGATTTTGGTATTATTCGTCTCGCAGACAATGATTTGCTGGTCGTTGTAGTCGCCCATGATGATGCCGCCGTTCTTAATCTCCGTGCGGCCTGTCATGGTGTAGGGCGGAGGCGTCACGGTGATACCCTCCAGTTCGCCGATGAAGTAACTGGCATGAGGCGGCTGGTTGTAGCCTACCGACTCCCAAACCATGCCCTGACGGTACTGATGGTCATGCCAGAGTGTGTAGTTGCGGTATTCGGTGGGGAAGTTGGTGGTATAGACACGGATGTACTTGTTGTCGGAGGTACGGGCGATGATTTCCTCACGCCAGTCGCCCAGGATGTCGCCCATGGCACTCGGCGTGTTCTTCGTCCAGTTGCAGTTGGCTGTACCGTCGGCGGTGAAGATGTGCGAGCCGTTGGCCTTGAAGACGCGGCTGGCACCTTCACGGCTGCTGGCACCGTCGAGGCCTTCCTCCAGCAGGTCGCCGTCCCAGTAGATGCGGAAGTTATTGGTGAAGCCGCCGGGACCGCCGCTGATGGGGTTGTCTGTCACACAGGAGATGGTGGCCGACTGCGAGGAGTGTCCCATAGCACCGGGATAGTCGTTCGAGAAGTTGCCGCAGAGCGCACGTCCGTCGTCACCCGTCGATTGCAGGCGGTAGTAGATCTTACCCGTCGTGGCGTTGCGGTAGTTCATGGCTGGTTCGTCCTCGTTGCAGGCAAAGATTTCCTGTCCGTGACGATAGGGGTCGAAGTCGCCGCAGTGCTGGGCATCGCCGTGTCCGAGACCTGTTGTATGGAGACCTTTTCCGTTGTCGTCGATGACCATCGAGCCGAAGCAGATTTCGTCGCGGCCGTCCCAATCGACGTCAGCGATGCCGAAGTTGTGGTAGCCGTTGCCATACCAAGGGTCATCCCAGCCGTTATTGTTATACCATTCCCACCGGAGGTTCAGTTTGTGCGTCTTAGCATCCACGTCAAAAGCCTTGAAGTGGTGCTTCGTGTAGCAGCCGCGTCCGAGGAAGATGCTGGGGTGGCGACCGTCGAGCACAGGAGCGCCGAAGTAGTGCTTCGTCGAGCGGTGACCGTAGCCGTCGCCCCAGTCGCTGGCGTTGCCACGAGGCAGGGGATAGGTCATCCACAGCGGAGTCGAGCCCGAACCGATGGGGTAGGGCTTGCCCGTCGCACCTTCGAGGTACAGAAGATACTCGTTGCCCGTGTTCGTGTAGGCAGCATTGTTGTCGTCGTGACGCACCGTGTTACGCGTGTTCACATTCATGTCGCCGATGTTCACGGTCGAGCCGTCGGAGCAGTGGATAATCATGTTGTCGGCACCGCGCATCAGCACTTCGGCCGCGCCGTCGCCGTCCCAGTCGTAGCCCACGGCGTCGTACTGTTCGTCCGGTCCGCTGACCATGTTAGGGCCGAGGTCGATCCACCACAGGCGCTCACCCTTCAGGTTATAGACCTCCAGATGAGTGAAAGTCGTCGTGTTGCTCACGGGGTAGTTGCCCTCAGCCTCGTTGTAGTCGCCGCCAAAGTTGCGCTTCACGATCATCTCAGCCTTGCCGTCGCCCGTCAGGTCGGCCAGGGCGATGTCGTTGATGTTGTACTGCGACGTCACGTCCACGCCGTTGCGGTTCACCACCGTTGCAACGGCAAACTGGATGTACTGCGTCGATAAGGCCTTCACAGCCGCCGACTTGCCCTGCGACACTCCGCGGTAGAGCACTTCGACCTGGTAGGTGCTGTTCGCATTGCCACCCGTGTCGGTAAAGTTCGACACCATCAGGTTCGACGCAATCTTCGTCGTCCCGCGATACAGGTTGTACGAATAGCCGTAATACTCTTCGCCGAAGATGCGCCAACTCACGAAGTTTCCGCCGCTCTGGCCAGGTACGGCCACGAGTCCACGGTCCAGGAGGTCAGTCGGTCGCTGTGCCACAGCCGACACTGCCACGCCCAGCGCGAGGCAGATGAGTCCAAATAGTCTTTTCATAATTCTTTTTCAGGTAATGTTAGTGTTGTCGTCAGAATAAAGTCTATGAATCTGCAAATTAACGACTTTTTTTTTACATGACAAAATCTTCGCGACAAAAACCCATAAAAATAGACTCCTGCGCAGGCCGTAAAGGCGGCAGGAGTCGTCAGACAATCAGGCAAGAAGGCAAAGCCTCCTTCCGTGTGCTCAGAACAGGTAGGAGCAGCCGACGCCCAGGACAAACCAGTCGGCATCCTTGCGCCACTGATACTTGGCCTCGACATTCAGTTTGAAGTCGTCGCCCAGGGGAAATTCAATACCACCACCAGCGTTGAACCCCACCTTTCCGCTCCTTGTATCTACTTCCAGGATCCTGGCCAATTCCTTCAGGTCATCGGTCAGATTCACCGACATGTAGGTCACACCCACCATCGGGTAGATGCGCAACTCGCCGATAGGAAACAGGTAGTGGAAGTTCAGGTTGGCATCCCACACGTTCTGTCCCTTCATCCTGATGCCGTCCTCCTTCACCTTCTGCGACACGTAGTAGTTGCCCGACAATTCAGCGCGGAAATTCTCAACGAACTCCCACTGGAATTTCACGCCGAATCCCGGCGACCTGTAGTCGGACGAATAACCGTAATTTGCGTTGATGCCCACCGAGAGGCCTTCTACCTGCGCAAACGTTGCAGTGCAAGCCAACAATACGACTTTCTTCATCATCTTTTTTGTTTTCTGAGGTTGTGAAATTTGATATTATTTGCAAAGATACAGATATTTCTTGAAATTCATGCCAAACAGACTCAATATTTTCACGATTTTCCTTCATCAGCCACTTGGCAGCCTCCATAAAATAGGCTCCTGCTAACCTCACGGCCGGCAGGAGTCTCCAAAAGTAAGATTATTTATTAAAAAAGTAAGATTCTTTGTGTCGGGGTAAACACTTTTACCTGAAAAAGAATCCACTCTGCCGTAAACGCTTAGAAAGCGTAGCCGAGGGTGACTGCCACCTGGTTGTACTTGTTGTCGAGTTTACCAACAGGAGCGGGCTGTTCAGCAGGCTTGTTCAAGCCGAACTGGAAGTTCACGTCGAGGTTGAACTGCTTGTACCAGATGCCACCACCGACTGCGAGACCCCAGCCGAACTTGCTGTACTTGTCGTACAGTCCCTTCGTCTTGTCTGTATAATCGCCCAATTTCACGTCATCCATACCTGTGCCTGTGGTTTTGCCGAACAGAGCATAGTCTATAAAAAGACCACCGTGTACGTTGAACTTGAAATCTTCTGCCAGGCGGATGTTGTAGCCGAGATTGACAGGAATCTCCAATGCAGTCAGGTTCTCGTCTCGTTTGATTCCGCTCTTGTCGTATTTGTAGCCTTTCGTCTTCAAGCCGAGACCAGCCCCAACGTACATTCCATCGGTGATAATAGGTTTCTGGATTTCACCGCCAACGTAGAATCCGATGCGAGAGTCCATCTTCTCAGTGCCGAACTTGCCCGTTACCGTAGCCACATCGACACCAGCACGAGCAACATAAGTTACATCGCTAAAGAATCCTTGTGCGTTTGCAGCCAGAGCCATGCAGGCAACGACTGCCATTGTCATGATTTTCTTCATACGTTTTTTTGTTTTAAAGGATTAATAAATAGAGAAAGTAAAAGTTGTTGTTTTTTAGAATGCATAGCCGAGCGAAAGCATGATGTTGCTTTCCTTGACATTTAACTTGTCAAACTGTTCAAACAAACCCCACTGGAAGTTCAAATTAATATTGAATTGCTGATACCATAGACCTACGCCAGCTGCTAATCCACCTCCAAAACGTGAATAACCACCAAATGCATCATCAAAGTCTCCCAGTGAAATATCATATGTTTTTATGCTGTAGCCACCATAAGAACCACTATAAGGATTATAGGTATAATCAGTGTATTCAGCATTACCAAATAAATCCAAATTGGCAAATCCTCCAGCATGAATGTCTAATTTGAAATCCTGAGCAAGGTCAACCTTGTAGCCAACATTGATGGGAATTTCTAATGCTGTTAATGAGACTTTGCTGTCATCATCATTAGACTTACAACCTTTTGATTTTAATCCTAAGCCTGCACCCCAGTAAAAACCGTCACTTATAGGCTTTTGAAATTCTACACCAACATTGAATCCTGTTCGGGATTTAGATCCTGTTAAATCACTACCACTTACACCAGCAAATGTAAGCCCCGCACGAATCAACCAAATGGTGTTCGACGGCGTTTTTTCCACTTTGATTGATCGACTTGTTGTAGTTACAAGTTGTGCATTAGCCGACATGCCTACTAAGGCAAATGCAGCAAGAAAAAGAATTTTTTTCATACTTTTTGTTGTTTTTATTGTTTTTGAATAGAATAATTATCTATTAGTTGTAATGGACTTAGCATCCTTAGATTGTTGATCTTTCTGTAAGTCAACACCATATACATTCTTAATCCAGTCGTAGTCTCCTGATTGCACATCTCTCCACGTACTGTATGTTGCTGGATATCCCATTAACTTCACTGTGTAGCCTTGTTGAGACGGATCTGAGTCAATAAAGTAAATCGCAGCGACAATCACATCTGCGTTGTGTTCTTTACATGCTTCAGCCAATACGTATGCCTTCAATTCTGAGGGGTCGCCACCCATTGATCTCACTTGCTCGTTGCTTACAAACTTTGAGAACTCTATTCTCTTTGCACTTACGTTCATCTCAGCGACTTTGGGATGAATAAATGTCTTTACCAAAGGTTCAACTTGTCGCGCCTGTGCCTGATGGTACTCAACAGAGGTCTTTTGTGCATTTGCAACCATTGCAATCATTGTAAATACTGCAATGCTCAATACTTTTTTCATTTTTTTTTGTTTTTTGATGAGTTAATAAATATGGTTAAATGTTACATATCAAAAGCAATTGTGATAGTGCCATCGAATGAATACTGATTTCCCACACAGTTTTCAGTTACAAGGTTGGAAAAGTTAACGGTTAAATATCCTTCTCCAATGCTAACAACTGTAAGGGAACCGCTGACATAATGACTATAGACTGTAAAATCATACCAATCATCATAAGTTGGCCAAATTTTAGAATTATATGAAGGAACCGATGGCTCTGGATATAGATTATTTGCTGGAAGATGCTTAAGCGACATCTTGGCTAAGTCATCACCTACTTTGGGTGTGTATGGTGTTTGAAAATAAAACATTTCTAACCAAGCATCCTTGTAACCGCCAGCTCCTTCATTGCCTAACCAATATATGTATATTTGACCTCGATTAGGGTGTGTTGGGTCATCATTCCAACTACCAACAAACTCTCCATATTCTGAAGGAAAAAGACTATACTTTTTTCCATTAATTATGATTGATCCACTATTGGCACCGAATCCGGATTCACCAGCCTCGTTATTCTTATCACAACTTGCAAGCACAAAAATGGAGAGCAGTATGCCCAATGAAAGATACTTCTTCATATACCTCATTTTTTTAGGGTTAATAAAAAGAGTTACTTAAAAGTTGTTGCAAAATAACATCTTTTAACGCAATGCGGCAATAAAGAAGCGTAGCGTGGTTTGCGACATGTTGCAAACCACGCTACACTTTAGGGCTTTTCGTCCATCACTTCCTCTGCCAGTTCGCTGAAGAAATTGTGGCGGAGGATGCGGGAGAGGCGCAGGAGGACGCTGGTGTCGAGCGACATCTTCTCGTAGATGCGGTAGATGTTGGTGCGGTCGCAGCCCAGTTCGCGCGCCAGCCAGACGCTGGTGCGGTGCTGCTCGTGCAGGACGTCGCGGATTCGGTGGCCGATGTGCATGGCTCCTGTGCTTCGTGCGCTGCTCCCCTTGTGCGCCTTGATTACGGAGGTGTTGGAATGAAAAAACGTGGGGAACCTTCTCGCATCATCCCGCTTTTAGGTTCTCGCATACCCCGTTAGAAAGATAATGTGTGCTTCGGCTTGCCCACGCTGTATGTATCTGCCAGACGAGACTGACAGATACGCCACATGGACATTTCCTCAGACATCGGCTCTTTCTAACTGGTTTTGGAATTTGCGAGATTCAAAAGCAAAAGACCGACGCTCGAAAACGTCTTTTCCTGATATGTCCGTGTTCCCCTCCGCCCGAGGGCAAAAGCGAAACACTGTGCAAAATTACGATTAACTTGCTTGAAAAAAAAATCATTCCGAAAAAAAATGCGGTTTTGTTTGGTTTTTTCACCTTTTTTCCGTAATTTTGTGACGTCCACAGATGGACATTGTCAAACGCTTAAAAGAAAGGAGGAACGACTATGAAACCTGTTTGGTACATTTACGAGGCAGAGGAGTACGACCTCGACAATGCCTGCAACGAAGACGACGACCGCCGCACCGACACGCGCACGTCGGCCGTCTGCACAACCTACGGACAATGGAGCGCCGAAGTGCCCGACACGTCGCAGTGGTACGACTGACGTGGGGGCTTCCCTCTCTCCGCCAGAATCGAAGACGCACCGGCCCTGCCGCCGGTGCGTCTTTTTTCGGCCCCTTTCGCTGCGTTTTTTCCGTGCATCCGAGCGCTTGGAAAAAATCGTCTGAGCGCTCAGACGAAAACTTCCGAGCGCTCGGACGAAAATTTCTGAGCGCTCAGACCTTTACGCACGCGCGCGAACATTTTGTTTTTTTCTGCCCATCATGATGGCTGTGTCAAAAATTATTCCTATTTTTGCAGGTAGAAAACATTCAAGCCGTCATGAAAAGCAAAAAATCTGTACTGCTCCTGCTGCTGGCCGGCATCCTGTTGTGTGGCCTCGCTGCCTGCCGCTCGCACGACGACGCAGCCGAGGAGACCGAGGTCGGTGCCGATGAGGCGCGTGTCTATTTCCTCTTCACCCTCGACACCTCGACGGGCACATCGATGCGACGGGCGCCAAAGTCGAATGCGGAGGTGTTCGACGAGTTCTACCCCAAGATTCAGAGCGGCGAACTCGTCGCACCGACCTACGAACTGACGCTCACCGACGTGGGCAGCGGCGCTGTCTGCAACTTCAGCGGCGCGTGGGGCAGCCAGAACTGCGTGACCCTGCGCACGGGCACCTACCACGTCACGGGCACCTCACGGGCCGAGGGCGAATGGCTGCAGGACCGCTGCTCGTTCACGTTCGACGAAACCATCGACATCAAGCCGGGCAGCAGCGCCGTCACCCTCCATGCCGACTACGACTGTTTCCTGCTCATCTTCGGCGGCGCCGACCTGCGTTCGTTGCAGAACAACAGCGGCACGTCCACCCAGCCTTTCTTCACCTTCGGCGACTATCGCTACGCCTTTGTCAACACAAGTCTCTGCGCTGAGTCGGCGCGCGACAAGGCCTGCATCGAGGGCGAATATGCCAGTGGGGCTGCCTTCCGCATCATGACGGGCAAACTTGCTTTCGAGACAGGCAAATACTATGTCTATAACACTGCTACGGGCGGTTTCGACGTGCCCCCGATGGAGGAGGGCGACGAGACCGGGGGCAAAGAGGACAATCCCGACTCGCCTGACACACCCGACACGCCCGTCGAGGACATCGTCATCGACATGGTCAGTGTGCCTGCAGGCACGTTCCTTATGGGTGCGACCGATGCCGACACCGACGCCTATGACGACGAACGTCCGCAGCACAGCGTCACGATTTCTTCGGCTTTCAGCATCGGCAAGTATGAGGTGACGCAGGCGCTGTGGCAGCAGGTCATGGGAACGAATCCTTCGTATTTCCAAGGCAAGAAGGTGAAGACAGACGATGCGACTCGTCCCGTGGAAATGATTAGCAAGCAGGATGCTGAGAAGTTCATCGCCAAACTGAACGAACTGACGGGCGATGCCTACCGCCTGCCGACGGAAGAGGAATGGGAGTATGCTGCACGTGGCGCTCAGAACAGCACGTGGAAATACGCGGGTTCGGACAACATCGGCGACGTGGCTTGGTACAAAGGCAATGCGTCGGAGGGCATGAAAGAAGGGGATGCCAACTACGGCACCCACAGCGTGACCGACAGCAAGGCCGCCAACAGCCTCGGCATCTACGGCATGAGCGGCAACGTCATGGAGTGGACCTCGACCAACTGGACGGACAACTACGCCACCTCGACCACACCCGACGCTTCGACCTTCGTCGTTCGTGGCGGTTCGTGGATGGGTAGTGCCAACACCTGCCGCGTCTCCTACCGCAACCACTATTCGCCATCCACCCGGCGCAACAATGTGGGACTGCGACTGGCGAAGTAATGAAAAAAATAAGTCATGAAGTTATCACCTTATCTGCAAGAACTGTTGGCAGGGCAATGCCACCACCCACTTCGCACCTCCTCCGACTGCGAGTTTCTGGTCCTCGACATCGAGTCAAAGACAGGCGAGCACATCGGTCTCAATACGATGAAACGGCTGCTGGGATTCATCGACGACGAACGTGAACCTCGCCAGACTACCCTTGACGTTATTGCCAGTTACTTAGGCTACGACAGTTGGGAAACGCTGAAAGTGTTCGACGACCGCAGCAACTCATCGTTTGAAACAAGCGGGAACGAAGTGCGGACAACCGACCTGCACGCAGGGCAGAGGATTGAAGTGAAATATCTGCCCGACCGACGCTATGTGCTCCAGTACATGGGCGACCGACACTTTCTGGTTCAAACCAGCGAGAACAGCAAACTGCAGGTGGGCGACACGCTGACCGTCACCCACTTCGTCGAAGGCTATCCCCTGCTCATCGAGTCTGTCGTTAGGGACGGACAATCGTTAGGTGCCTTTACAGCAGGCAAAGTGCAAGGAATCCGATTCAGACTGATGTAAGATGGATAGTTCCTCTTTTTCCAACATACCCTACGATTTTCCTGAAGCCGAACTGTTGCCAGTCGATGGTGCGACTTGCCAATGCTACCGTGTCCGTCAGTACGGCAAACTGCATTTCCTGAAACGGCTGAAGCCTGAGTTTCGTACCGACCCGCACTATGTGGCAGCCCTTCGGAAAGAGTTTGAGACAGGCTACACCCTCGAACACACGGGACTGGTGCGCTACGTGTCGTTAGGCGACGACTACATCTTGATGGACTATGTCGATGGCGAAACCCTCGACCTGTTCACCCAGCACCATCCCGACTATTTTACCGACAAAAAGAATGCCGACCGCTTTCTCGACCAACTGCTGTCTGCCCTCAACTACCTGCACGGCCACCAAGTCCTGCACCTCGACCTCAAGCCTCAGAACGTTCTGATCACACGCATCGGACACGACGTCCGTCTCATCGATTTCGGCTTCTGTTACACCGACAGTTTCCCTGATACGACGGGGCGCACCCATCGCTACGCCGCACCCGAACAGACCGACGGCAGCAACGACGTCGATGAGCGTACCGACATCTACGCCGTCGGCAAACTGCTGGAGACACTGCCTTGCCGACAGCGATACCGTCGCATTATCCGTCGCTGCACACAGACCGACAAAGCACAACGCTTCCAGACAGTCGCCGACTTGCAAAAAACTCTGGAACAAAAGCCGCGCACAAAATGGCTCCTCATTATACCTATTCTATTATTAATAACAGGAGCCGCTTTCCTATGGTGGCACCAGAAAGGACAAAGAACCGACGTCCTCGAATATCCGACAGCACCTCAGCAACAACAGCCACTTGATACAGTTGTGGGCAACGATAACTCCATCTCTGAAAAGGGTAGTGCCCCGCAAGTGGTGGAGAGGTCAGATTTGTCCACCCCTCCCCCAGCACCTCAAAAAGCCTCGGTCGACCTTGCCCAGTTGTTGGCTGACCACCATGCCCGCATTGATGCCATCTTCGAGCGTACCATCGGCTGCTATCGCGACTCTGCCCCACCTTACGACTACAACGTGCTGAACCAACGCTTCGAGGACTATACCCGACAAAGCGCAGGAGTCCGCGAGGAACTTATCCGCGAATACCCCGACCTCGACATCGAATCCTTATTCGCAGATTTTTCAGAATACGAGCAAAACAAGATGGCAGAAATAGCAAAAATGTTTCAAAACGGCTTCTGAGCCACTCTTTTTTCAAACAATGATTATAAAGATTTTAAGAATTTCTCTTTTTTTATCTTATCCATCTTTATTAGAAGAAAGATAAACAATATGTTGAATTTGTGTAATTCGCAGTTTTTAGACAATTGACGTTTCAAAAAACGTGTAATTGACGTGTTCCTCACCGCCAAACGCAAATGGACGAAATGGATGAACCATCCTTTCGTCTTTTTTCTTACTTTTGCAGCGCGAAGAAAAAAGTCGCTCATAATTTGCGTTTCTGCAAAACTCTTCTT
>ONXQ01000178.1 GCA_900321835.1 uncultured Prevotellaceae bacterium | reverse complement strand
GCGTCTGTGTAGAAATTGGTAGCATCAACCACTTCCTTCATGTGTTCAAGTTTTGTTCCAACAGACAATTTGATGGATTTCGATGTGTTGGCAGTATTGATGGCGGCCGCCAGCGTGTTAATGGCTGCTGTCACTTCCGAAACGAGAGAGAAGGTAGTTTCATCAACGATGGCAGCCTGGAGATTAGCCCACGCCTGCGGGAACATCTCATCCTCTGTAAAAGCCTGTGCTTCGCTCACTTTTGCGCGATAGTCCACGAGGTAGTCGTCAAGGCTGTACTTATACAACTTCACGGGACCGAGGATACACCAACCACCGTTGGGGCACGTACCTCTGAAGCCGAGCTCGATGGTCGCATCCTCTGTCAGGTCAAAGTCGAACTCATTGGAGAACTTGCCCTGCGAGAATGCTGTTGCGGCTCTATACAGGTCATTACTTCCTGCATAGCCACTAAGGTCGTTCATCGAGGCAAAAATCCATGCCATGTTGTTGTTCGTTCCGTTACCACCCCAACTTTCACGATAGAAAGCATTGACGGCAATGCGATAGTTACCTGCAGGCAGCGTCACCGTCTGTGAGAAATTGAACTGAGTACTCCAGTTCCAGAACTCAACCACATTAACAGCACCTTGAGTGTTGTGGGCAGTGAAGCCACCTGTGGTCCAACCAGAAGTACTTGACAAATTCGCATTCGTGAGATACGTATTCGTCACGTCTTCCTGTGCGTTGGCGCTCAGCGCCCACGCACCGGTGATGAGAGTCATCACCGCGAAAAGTAGTTTCCTTTTCATTTTGTGAATTAATTTGGTTAGTTAATGTTTGAATTTATCTATCTAATATATATAATAGGTGTAAATAATTGCAAAAGTAATATAATTTTAGCAAATAAATGCAACAAACTACAAAAAAAATTCATTTGTCTGATAAATTTCTTGTTTCTATGAGGTGTTTTGTCATGAAAAAGGCGAAAAAGGGGGGTGATGGGCACACAGAAATACGCGGAAATACGCGGAAAAGAGGATGATGGAGTTGTCCTTCTGAAAGAAATTCCCAGAAATTAACCAGAAATTATTCCACAAATGATTTATTCAACTTTCGCAAGTGATGAGAAAGAGTGCAACCAAGCCCTGAGGGGATTGACAAGGATAGCCTGCCATTTCAATGGCTGGTGTGTGCAACCCCGGGGAAAGCGTGCCTTTAGGTACGCGACACCCACCACCCCATATTTCTTGCCCATTTCCTCGCTTTGCTCACATGCCCTGGTCGCGTACCTAAAGGCACGCATGTCCCATCGAACCAAGAACCAGCCGTTGAAACGGCTGGCTACCTTTGTCTGATGCCTATGGCATCGGGCATTTATCATTCACGCGGAGATACGCGGAAAAGAATAAAATAGTTGTTTTAAGTTGTTAGAGTTGTCTTTGGAAAACAACCGACGTCTTATTATTAAAAAGACAACAAGGACAACTCTTGACAACGTTTTCCTTATCCTTTTTCTGCGTATTTCTGCGCTTTCTGCGTGAAACAAGATATTCGTCAAATTCGCTAAATTCGTAGTCAAATAATCCCCGTCATCCGCGGAATCTGCGGTTCTGGAAATTCGTGTAATTCGTCAAATTCGTAGTCAAAAAATCCCCGTCATCCGCGGAATCTGCGGTGGGGAGGAAACGAAGAAGGGGACGGATGTAGTCCGTCCCCTTCGTGGGTTTGCGCCCTGCCTGCGGTGAGGATGGGCACAACGTGAGGGTTGCTTACCAGAGGCCGTCGTCCCAGGCATTCTGCTGGGCAGCCTCTTCTTCACGCTGCTTGGCGTCACCGGCGCCACCAGTAGATGGAGTAATTTCTTCACCGCTGCCGTCGAGCATGAGGGTCTTGAGGCTGTGCACCATGTCCAACTCGATGGCTGGCTGAATATACTTTTTCATAACTTTCTGCTTTTAAGTTTGGTTTCCATCACGAATTTCAGAATCGTTGAATCTCAGTTGCTGAACATTCTCCAATCCTGAAATTCGTGATAATAATAAGGTTAATTTACTTCAGGAAGACTTTCTTGCCGTCGATGATGTAGAGGCCCTTTGTCGGGTTCTTCACTTCGCGGCCGCTGAGGTCGTAAGCCTTGCCAGTGTAGATTTTCAACTCACCGTTCTCGATGGTGGCGATGCCAGTGGCTTCGTCGTCGCCGAAGTCGATGTTCAGGCCCTTGATGCCGGCGTCGGGGTCGGGTGTCCAGCCGTTGAGTGTGATATAAGCACGTGTGCTGTAAACGAAGTTGAAGCCATCGGCGCCACTGTTGTAAACGAGTTTAGCACCCTGAACGAAGATGCCGTTTGCGGGAACGTTGGTCTGGCTAGCATAGCAACCCGTCATCGTCACGTTTGTGCCTTCGTAAACAACTTCAGTTGCAGAGGCAGGAATAATCGTGCGGGCAGGGATTACAGTGCCGGCAGCGGCAGCGGTGGTAGCCTTGATGAGGCAAGGAACGTTGGCGCGGAGGCCATCGATGGTCTCGAACTTCAGTTTCTCGGTCTCAGCAATATACTCCTTGACGAGTTTCACCTGAGCGCCTTCGCCGAAGTAAGTTTCAACTTCAGCCTGCGTCATGTTGAACGGCAGGATGTAGGCGTTCCAACCATTCTGGATAGAGCGATTGAGCGTTACGTCGCCAGCACCTTCCTGCGTGTAGACCCATTCACCGTCACCCACTGTATAGGACTTGGCAGGAACCTTGTACATCTTGATGTCGTTGATACCAATCCAGCGATAGCAGTTGCCAGTCTGAGCCTTCAGACCAATCTTCACTTCCTGTTCGGTGGTGTTGACGAATTCAACGCTCTGGTCTGCAAGAGGTCCAACAGCAATCTGAGTACCGTCGGTCTCGTTTGCGGAGAAAGTCATGTTGGCTGTTGTGCCACCTACATTCTGCAGCAAACCTACGCGGCCTGTCATCTTATAGGTACCTGCAGGCAGTGTAGCCTTCTGATAGAGAACGAAACCGCTGGTTTTTGGTTGATCACTCCAGTATTCCATGAAGTGCTCATCGCCAGGTCCCAATTCTGCATTAACCATTGCCTGGAAGTTACCACCTTCTTGGTCGGTGTACCATCCTGGGATACCCGGAGTCCATGCAGCATAAGCACTCAGTTCGGGATTGACAAGCATATAGGTAAGGTCAAACTGACCGTTGTTAACAGGATTGCAGCCGTTCACATAGGTGTTCATGTCTGTCTTCAGTTGTGCGTTAGCGGCTTCAACCTCGGCATGTCGTGATTGCTGTTGCAAAGTCCTGCTTGGCGGTATCTTCTGCATCGCTCTCTGCGTCGCGGTTGTACTCGGCGATGGCCTTCAGTTCGAGGAAGCCCGTGTAAGCCGTAACCATAGACTGGAGAGATTCCACAGCAGCATTGAGGCTTTCAATTGCAGACTCAAATCCATCTGCAGTGGTGGGATAGTTTTCACCCTGACAAGCATCGATGGCAGCCTGTGCAACGTTGGTGTAGGTAGCGGCAGGGACCTTTCCGTTGAGGGCTTGAACGGCAGCCACGGCTTCATTAAGGGCTGCATCATAGGTCGAAATCTTGATGTTCTTGAAGGCTACCCAGTTGTAGTTGCGGTTGGAAGCGACGACAATACCGAGTTCGAGGACACCGTCCGAGCCGATGGTGGCGGCGGCGACCTGTGTGCCGTAGATACCCGACATGTTGTTGTAGGTGAAGGTCGTGCCGACTTCGGTCAGGTCGGCCACGTCGCCATTCACATAGAAGTTAGGTCCGTTAGGAGCATCTGCGCTGGCTTCGTTGTACGAACGCACGAGGGCTTCGACGCGATATACCTCACCGGGTTCCAGACCTTCGAGACGGTAGTAAACCTTACCTTCGCCAAGGAGTTTGCCGCCTGGAGTCCAGTTCTCAATGAACGGAGTTACCATGTTCGAACCGTCGTTGTTGCCTTCGCCCGACCATGTGTTCACCTGGAAGCGGACGTCCTGACCAGCAACGAATGTTTCGCAGGTCCAGCCTTCGAGGCTGTTGTCAGGAACAAAGCCTTGAGCGATGACTGCGTAACTGGCGATGGATGTCTGGCCTTTCTCGTTGGCAGCAACGAGGGCAGCGGTGGCAGCCTCAAGGGCAGACTGGCTGGTCTCGTCAACCTGGCCTTCGTCGTAAGTCGTGATTGTAGAGTTCAGAGCGCTGAGCACTGAAGGTGCAATTCTCTCTGTCGTGCCAGCGGTAGCCTTAGCGGCTGCAAGGGCTGCCTCGTAGGTTTCAACATACGGAGTGAGGTCGGCAATCGGGCCAACGTAGGTGAGTTGGAAGTTGTCGGCCACGAACCAGCGGGCGGCCATAGGAGTCGTCACGTTCTTCACACCGATACGGAGTGTACCATTGAGAACGGTGATTTCAGGGGTCGTGTAACGGGTGAGTGTAGTTCCGTCAACATCCACCAAAGCACTCTGTGTATCGTTGCTGGTGCCATAGACACCGCTGGTGGGTGAGAATACCGTATAGTCGCCTCCTTCATTGTTCAGCGAGTTGTACATCTCGGCAGAAACGGTATAGGTTCCGTTGGGCAGACCAGTAATCGTCTGATAATAGTCGAACGAAGCGTTGCTACGATCGGATGCGTTACCTGCCCAGTATTCCATGGCTGTACCGTTCAGCAACGGTCCATTACCACCCAGAGGACGACTAACTGTCCATCCAGTGATATCTTCAATTGTCGGGTTCACGATGGCGAACGTCATGTCGGCACCCGGAGTGGTCTGAGCCTTGGCGGCGACCTGAAGAGCAGAAACCACATTTGACTGATCGGCTGCACTCAGGCTGGCGAGCGAACGGTCATTGTAGGCTGCAAGCAAGGGAGCGATGGTTGTGTTGGCAGCAAACGCAGCCTGACCATCAGCATCAAAAGTTGCTGCCTTGTCGATAAGCCATGCCTTTGCGTTAGCATAGTTAGCAACAGATGTGTTGGCTGCAGCAATCTTTTCAGTCAGTGTTGAAATGGCATTCGCAACATCGGCACTGGTACTGAGCGTTGACTCTTCAACAACGGCAGCCTGCAGTTCAGACAGAACTGTTGAATTCATCGGAGAAGAGTACAAAGCCTCGGCTTCTGCCACCTTTGCGCGGTAGTCCACGAGGTAGTTCTCAAGGCTGTACTTGTACAACTTCACGGGGCCGAGGATACACCACTGTCGGATGGCAGCAAAGCGGCCCTGGAAACCAATCTCGATAGTCTGTTCTTCTGTCAGCGTAAAGTCGAAAGCGTTGGAGAAAGCACCACTCTTAAAAGCAGCGGCGGCCTTGTCCATGTCATCACCCGCCGAACTCCAAGCACTCAGACCACCATTAGTCAAGCCAACAACATTCTGAGTCTTTGTCCCTGCAAAAATCCATGCGCGGTTAGGATTGGTTCCGTCGCCGTCATTGGTATTGCGGAAAAATGCGTTTACGGCGATGCGATAGTCACCTGCTGGCAGTGTCACTGACTGGGAGAACTTGAAGTCTGTGTGTTCCAGACTTCCCCAGCCTGCATAGAATTCAACACAAGGTGTTACAGTCTCTGTGTTGTGGTTTCTCCAACCCTGGTATTTGTAGGAATCGGAGTAGTACGTCCACCCTGTATCTACGGTGGACAGGTCGGCATTCGTCAGATATTGTGACGTAATGTCTTCCTGTGCGCTCGCACTGAGTGCCCACGCACCGGTGATGAGAGTCATCACCGCGAAAAGTAGTTTTCTTTTCATTTTGTTAGTGAATTGGTTAATAATATTGAATTTTGTAAGGTTCTTGGCGTGAATTCTGATTCGGTTTAGGCATCAAGGGTTCACAATCCGGCTGCAAAGGTAGGTATTTGCGCGCACGTAATAATAGATAAAAAGTATAAAAAATGTTAAAACGGGTGGTTTTTGTTGATTTGTCCCGTTTTCGGGGGTGTTGGAGAGCAACGGCGGGGATGGTGTGTGGATGAAATAAATTTCGTCTGCGGACGAAATGAAAATGGACTGCGGACGAAATCTTTTTCGTCTGCGGACGAAATTTTCTCGTTCTTTTCATTACGAAACGGGTGGAAAGGATGTTTTTTTAACACGAAAGAATGCGAAAAGGAGGGGATGGTTTGTCCTTCTGAAAGAAATTAGCAGAAATTGTTTATTTCACATATTATTAATCGTCACGCAGAAATAAAGGAAATACGCAGAATTTTTCGCAATCATTTATTTTATTGGCATCCCCAAAAATCCCTTTTCTGCGTATATCTGCGCATTTCTGCGTGAAAACTAATTCATTCAATTCGCTAAATTCGTAGTCAAGAAAATCCTTGTCATCCTCGTTATCCGTGGTCCAATGCGTAGTCAAAAAAATCCTTGTCATCCGCGTAATCTGCGGTCCAATTCGTAATCAAAAAAAACTGCAACATTCCGTATGGAACATTGCAGTTTTCGTTTTGCTTCCGTAGGCCTCTTTTTTACTTGCGCAGGCCCAGTGCCTTGACGATGGCGCGGTAGCGCTCGATGTCCTTGTTCTTCAGGTAGGAGAGCAGTCGGCGACGCTGACCTACGAGGTGAACCAGAGCCCGGTTCGTG
>ONXQ01000173.1 GCA_900321835.1 uncultured Prevotellaceae bacterium | reverse complement strand
TGCAAAATTACAAAAAAACTCTGAAAAAAGCAGAACAAAAACCACGATAATCTCCTGCAAAGCGAAGATTTTATTGAAAGAACGCAAGAACAACAGGAAAAAAGGCGGGGATGAAACGCACTTCGCCATCTGGGCACAGCATCAGTCACACAGTTTAACGTGAGTTCGGCGTAAGCAAAGCCACGAAGGGACTTAATATACTCCTACAGGCTTTGCTTGCGCTGAACTCACGGTAGTTTACCCGAATTTCGTCCGCAGACGAAAAAAATTTCGTCCGCAGTGCAAATAAATTTCGTCTGCGGACGAAATTTTGTTCCACTGCGGTGGAACTTTTGTACCACTGCGGTGGAAATGACGAGGAAACCAAGCAGCCAGAGGGTTGTGCTGCGCAGGATGCGATTTTTCCACGTTTTTTGACATTTTTGGAAGGTCTGCATGAATTTAAGCAGAGCGGAGGAGCACAATTTGCAAAATTTTGTGTAACTTCGCAGTGCGTTCTGTCGAACGCCCCATTGAACAGATTCAAAACAACGAAAAAGATATGAGAATATTTGCTTGGAAAAAAGGCTTGCACCAGATGGCAATGGATGCAAAAGCCTTTATGGAACAGCCCTGGGCTTCGGGTGGCGTGCTGATTGTGTGCGTCATCATTGCCATGCTGCTGGCCAACATGCCGTGGACACGTGAACTGTATCACCAGATTCTGGAAACCTCGCTGTCGATGTCGATTCAGAGTCCTACCGACCCCGAGACGGGCGTACGCGCCATCAACTGGGTGTTCCCGCACGAAATGACCGTCGAACGTTTCATCAACGACATCATGATGGTGGTGTTCTTCTTCACCGTCGGCCTGGAAATCAAGCGCGAAGTCATCTGCGGCGAACTGTCGAGCGTGAAAAAAGCCATGATGCCCGTCATCGCCGCTGCCGGCGGTATGGCTGTGCCGGCCCTCATCTTCACCCTGTTCAACCACGGTACACACGGTGCTTCGGGTTGGGGAATCCCGACGGCGACGGACATCGCCTTTGCCGTGGGCATCATGTCGATTCTGGGCAAACGTGTGCCCGTTTCGCTGAAGGTGTTCCTCACGGCACTGGCCATTGCCGACGACCTCGGCGCCATCCTCGTCGTCGCCATCTTCTACGGCGGCCACATCAACATGACCCTGCTGACCATCTCTCTGATCCTCGTGGCCGGAGTGCTCTTGATGAACAAACTGGGCGAAAAGCGCATGGCCTTCTATCTCGTGCCTGCCATCGCCATCTGGTTCCTGTTCTACTACAGCGGCGTCCACTCCACGATGTCGGGCGTCGTCATGGCCTTCCTCATCCCGATGGGACCCCGCTACAGTTATGCCTACCTCAAACGCCGCACGCAACAGTACCACGAGCGCATGATGGAATATGAGGAAAAAGGCGACGAAGTGGAGGGCCTGCCCTTCCCCAACGCCGTGCAGCGCCACTGCCTGCGCCGCATCAGCACCATTTCGCTGGGTTCGATGGGTATGAGTTACCGTCTGGAGCACGCGCTTGCGCCGTGGGTCAACTTCCTCATCATGCCTATCTTCGCCCTGGCCAATGCCGGTGTCGAAATTCCCGACCTGAGTTACTTCAATATCTTCCAGTACAGCCCCGACCTGGGCAGCGTGGGCATGGGCGTGTTCTTCGGCCTGCTGCTCGGCAAACCCATCGGCATCACGCTCGCTTCGTGGTTAGCCATCAAGGGCAAGTTCGGCGAAATGCCCAATGCGGCCACGTGGAAGATGCTCTTTGCCGTGGCCTGCCTCGGCGGCATCGGCTTCACCATGAGCATCTTCGTCGATACGCTGTCGTTCGGCGATGTGCCTCACGAAGTGACCGAACACCTGCGTGCCACGGGCAAGATTGCCGTGCTGCTCGGCTCGCTCTCGGCCGGCATCCTCGGCTCCATCCTCATCAGTGCATTCCATAAATTAGAGAAGAAATGAAACTCATCTATTTCCACGGCTTCGGTTCGTCCGGCGCCAGCGGCACGGTTCAGTTGCTGCGCCTGCTCTTGCCTGAAGCCGAAGTGATTGCTCCCGATATTCCCGTTGACCCCGTCGAAGCCCTGCCCTTCTTGAAGAAACTTTGTGAGGACGAGCAGCCCGACATCATTGTCGGCACCTCGATGGGCGGCATGTATGCCCAGCAGATGCGCGGTTTTGTCCGCATCTGCATCAACCCTGCGCTCAACATGTCCACCATGAGCGGCGTACTCAAAACGGGGGAACACAAGTTCTTCAACGGCCGCAAGGACAACCAGAAGACCTTCCGCATCACCCGCGACATCATCCAGCACCACAACCAGATGGAGCGCCAGCAGTTCAAGGACATCACGCCGTGGGACAAGGAACACTGCTACGGCCTTTTCGGCATCAACGACAAGCAGGTGAACACCTACGACCTCTTCCGCAAGCACTATCCCCACGCCATCCGCTTCGAAGGCGAACATCGGCTGAACGAGAAAGTGCTCAAGAAAGTAGTGCTACCCCTCATCAAGGAACTGACTGAACCTTCTGCATGAAAACCCTGCTCTGCCTCCTGCTTTCTTTTTTATATGGCACAACAGCCTTCGCCCAGCAAGACAGCATCCCCTTCATCTATCGTGGCCATATCTACGTGCCCGCCACCCTCAACGGGACGCTCCTGTGCCATGTGCTCTACGACACAGGAGGCAGCCAGATGCTGTGCATTGACAGCGTTTTCCTTTCACATTCCAACTGGCAGCCGCAGAAACTGGTGAAAGCCAGCATGGGTGGTGGAGCCGGTCGCACACAGGTTCGTGTCATCACCGACGGTGCCGACATCCAAATCGGCAGCCTCACCGACCACTACAACATCGTGCCCATCATCCGCTTGCGCGACATTGTCAATTGTCATGCCGACGGACTTTGGGGTATCAAGAACGTGAACGACTTCCCGTTTGAAATCAACTTCCAACACCATTTTCTCCGCCAACACAAGCAAGGCAAACCCAATGTGGAAGGATACATGACACTGCCCATCCACTACAAAGACCACCGCATCCTGGTGCAAGCCACGCTCCACATTGGTGAAAAGACGATTACAGGATGGTTTCTGATGGACACTGGTGGCAGTTCGTCCATCACGATGACTGCCAAGACCGCCGCAGAATACCAATTGGAACAGTTGCCCATTCCTCAACAGAAAGTCGATTACACTCAATACGGTGTCGGTGACAAGCAGCAGGAATGCGTCGTCGAAATGAAAGCCGATGCCCTCACGCTGGGCAACGACACCTTGCACGGCCTCATCGTCGAATACATTGCCGACGGAGAAGGAGCCTTTGGCGACCGCCCCTATCTCGGCACCATCGGCAACCGCGTTTGGTCGGAATACAACATCATCATCGATACCCAACAAAATCTCCTCTACCTGCACCGTTTTGCACCCGAAGAGCCTGCGTTCCGCCAATCCCTTTATGATTATGGTTTCCGCAACCGCACCGACATTGGGCAAGGTTGGAAAGTCAGCCAACTCCATCGCGACGGCCATGCAGCACAGGCAGGTCTTCACCTCGGCGACATCATCACCGCCGTTAATGGCCGCCCCGTCACTGACTACACTTGGGAGGAAGAATACAACCTCTACACCCT
>ONXQ01000146.1 GCA_900321835.1 uncultured Prevotellaceae bacterium | reverse complement strand
ACTTCGAGGAAACCGAGGTTTGACAGGTAGTTGCGCACCTCGATGCACATGCGGTGGCGCAGTTCGAGATTCTTGCGGACGCAGGAGCGGCGCAGGTCGAGGTAGCGGTACTTCATGCGCAGGTCGTCGCCGCCGTCGCTCTGGTCCTCGATGGTGAAGGGAGGCACCTCGCTGGCGTTGAGTAGATTGAGTTCCGACACGATGATTTCGATGTCGCCCGTGGGCAGGTTGGCGTTCTTGCTGAAACGCTCGCTCACGGTGCCAGTCGCCTGGATGACATACTCACGGCCCAGTTTGTTGGCCTGCTCAAAAAGCGAAGCATTACTCCTTTGGGAATCTAAAGATTCCGTCGTCGCAAGCGACGCTCCTTCCGCGTCGCCGTTGAAGACGAGTTGCGTGATGCCGTAGCGGTCGCGCAGATCGACGAACGTCATGCCGCCCATCTTGCGGGTGCGCTGCACCCATCCGGCCAGTGTGACCGTCTGGCCGACGTGTTCGATGCGGAGTTCTCCGCACGTGTGTGTTCTATACATATTCTATGTGTTTATAAATTTAGTGTTCAGCGTTTTGTGAATGCAAATTTACTGCAAAAATACGAAACGGCGAAAGATTCGGGTCACAATCTCTCGTTTGGTCCGAAAAAATGTCGTTGACGGTGGGGAAAACCAGACCATCGGACCTTCTCATCCGAGCGCTTGGACGAAAACGTCTGAGCGCTCGGAAAATTTCGTCTGAGCGCTCGGAAGTTTTCGTCTGAGCGCTCAGACCTTTACGCGTACGCGCGAAGAAAAGCAGATAGGGTTGAATCGGGGACCGTAGGGACCACTTCTCCCTGACGGATGATTCGGATTCGGACTTCTGGCGAAGAACGTTTTGCTGACAGGAAAACGGTAGTTTGCGAGCCGATGAGCCACTTAAAGTAAAAGTTTTTTCTGAAAGAATAATTCTCTTTCTGATAGTATGTTATGAGGGGTGTTTTACGAATTTACTTTAATTCAAAAATGAATTTTTCCTGTTTTTCGTTTTGTAGTCCGCCGACTAATTCGTACCTTTGCAAAAAGATTTCTGAAGCGTCTTTTTTTCCACGGTTCAGCCCAATCATTCAACTGTCATGAATACCGCAACAACGAACATACCATTGGCCCGACACATCGAGGCGCTGCTGCTGCAGCACGACTGTGTCGTCGTGCCTGGTTTTGGCGGTTTCATCACCAACTATGTGGAGGCTCAGCCCGAGCAGCAAGAGGCGACGACGGTGTTCTATCCGCCCTATCGTGTCGTGCGGTTCAACCAGTCGCTGCAGCAGAGCGACGGCCTGCTTGTGGGTTCGTACATGACGGCCTACGACGCCGCTTTCCCCGCAGCCGAACGGCAGATGCAGAAGGATGTGGACGAGATGGTGGGCCGTCTGGCGCTGACAGGTCGCTACGAACTGGACCATATCGGCCTGCTGCGCATGGACCTCAGTCACCACATCACGCTCGAGTCGGCCGAATCGGGGCTGACCACGCCCTCGTTCTACGGCTTGTCAACCCTCGAGATGGCGTCGGCCGAGGCCGTTGAGGCTGAGCGCAAACTGAAGGAGGCCATCGAACTGACCACGCTGGTTCCGGTTGTGACCGAGCCGGCGAACGAAGAGGAAGACAACGACACGGTGACCATCAGCATTCGCCGCCGGTGGGTAGATGTGGCCATTTCGGCCGCCGCTGCCGTCCTGCTCTTCTTCCTGTTCTCCTATCCCATGATGAACGAGCCGTCGGCCGACGACGTTGTTGTGGCCGGTGCTCAGCCAACGACCGTGACGAAGCAGAATGCAACGCAGCAGGCAGCACAACCTGCTGAAACACCCGTTGCCACAGCCCATGCCGAGGCTGAAGAAACGGCCGAGGTCGCCGAACAGCCCGACGTGCAGCCGGCACAGGAACAGGAGGTTGCCACAACCGAGGCAGCATTCTCCATCGTGCTGGCCAGTTACGTAGCCGAGCCCAACTCGCTGGAATACATTGAACAGTTGGCCAAAGCAGGGTTCAAGGAAGGTCGCTTCGAACGTACAGGCAAGGTGAACCGCGTGCTCTACGGACGTTATGCGTCGGCCGATGAGGCCAACAAGGCTTTGAAAGAGTTGAAGGAGCAGTCGGGAGAATTTCGCGAAGCCTGGGTTTACGACTATCAATAAACATCCTAAAACGAAACTGCCACGTGAAGCGAGTGAGATGCCCCAAATGTGACAATTACATTGTCTTCGACGAAACTAAATACGAACAGGGACAGTCGCTCGTTTTTCTGTGTCCGACCTGCCGCAAGGAGTTCGGCATCCGCATCGGAAAGTCCAAACTGGCCGGCATACACCAGGAGCGCACGCTCGACGAACAAGCCTTCAAGGACGACTGTGGCAGTGTGGTGGTAGTTGAAAACGCCTTTGCCTTCAAGCAGGTCATACCCCTCGACATGGGACGCAACGAACTGGGCCGCTATGTAAAAGGCACCAACATCAACAAACCCATAGAAACGAAAGACCCGAGCGTCGATACGTTTCACTGCGTCATCAACGTCGAACACGACAAAAAGAACGGCCCCCTGCGCTACACACTGCAGGACGCGCCAAGCGACACCGGCACCTTCCACATGAACACACTGCTACGCAATCAGGACAGGGTCAGACTCTCCGACGGAGACATCATCACCATCGGCGCCACAACCCTCATCCTCAGGGCAGCAGAATGTAATCACGACCAATGACTCATATTCAATCTTCACACAACACACAAACACATTGATGGATTCAACACTCTATAAGAAAGATGCACGACAAGAACCTTTCCACATGTCGTATCACGGCCGCCAGGTGCTGGCCGACAACCTGAACCAAAAGAGCGGGGTAGTGGAGGCCGTGAAGCCCTACTACAATGCCGACCTCTGTGTGACGTTTGTGGTGCTGCAAGGCAGTCTGGCCATCCGTGTCAACGGCCTTGACTTCACACTCCGCTCAAACGACTTTCTCGTGGTCATGCCCTGCACGACCCTCGAAGTGCAGGACTCGCGGTGCATCTTCTTCAGCCATGCCTCGCAGGCACACGCCATCTTCGACCTCTACGAGTCGGTGAACTTCGACATTCCGATGCAGAAGCGTGCCTTCCTGCAGCGCCTCTACCATTTTTCTGCGCCGCAGATTGACCGTTTCAAGGACGTTTACCTGATTATGAAGCGGGAGATGCTGCGCGATGACTATCCCATGAAGGAACTGGCCCTGCGAGCCATCACAAAACTGAACCTGGTGGTCATGCTCGAGGCAACGTCTGCCTCTCCGCTGACCGCCATCACTCCCTATCCGCTCACGAATCCGCGTCGCATCTTCGAACAGTTTATCGACCTGCTCGACGCCTACTACACCCACCAACGCTCCGTGCAGTTCTATGCCAAGCGGCTGGGTGTGTCGGCCAAATACCTGTCGATGATTACGCAGAACATTGTGGGCAAGTCGGCTTCGGTGGTCATCAGCCAATACGTTGCATTCCGTGTCAAGCAGTTGCTCTATCGCGGCCAACTCAATGTGAAGCAGATAGGCGAACTGCTGAACTTTCCGACGCAGTCGTTCTTCGGCCGCTACTTCAAGCGCATTGTCGGCTGCTCCCCACGCCAGTACATGAAACAGAACTGCCGGACAGTTTCGGCTGAACTTGTCTGAAACGTCCTGCATTTGTCAAACCTATCCCAAGTTTCCCCTGTATGTCAGAAGGTCTGTTCAACATCAATAAAAACTATATGCACCTGCGCTTTTTGGCCCAGAGTGCGTTTGAGAATGCTACGGCTTCCGTCGAAAAATACATCTATCTCTACGACAATTTCAACGGTGTCAATCCGGCCGCCATGCTGGTGACCGACCGTCCTGAATTCATCAACCGGCAGACCATCTGCGTCGGCATTTTGGCTGGCGAAGTTGAGATTATGGTTGACGGAAAGATTCATCTGATGGAGGCCAACACGTTTAACTACATTGCCGAGCACAGCGTCTTGCAGATTGGACACGCAACCGACGATTTGCTCTTCTTCTGCATTTCGGTCAGCCATGACCTTCTGCAGGATGTTTTCAAGGAAATCGGAATTACATTCAAGATACCGTCGGCCCAGAAGCGATTTATCGGCAAAAAGTTGTCCGTGCCCGAGACGAAGTACAGAATCTCGCTCTACAACGAACTGCGCACTGGGCTGAACCGCGTTTTCCCAGAGTATCAGAAACATGTGGCACAGTCGTATCTGAGTGTGTTCTTCGCAAACGATTTCAGCCTGTTTGAGGAAGAACTGCCGAATACAGATAAGGTGATTTCACGCCAACATGCCCTGTTCCGCGATTTTGTGGATTTGCTGGCCAACTATTCCGACAAGGAGCGTGAGGTGCAGTTCTATGCCCGCGAAATGGGGATTTCGTCGAAGTATCTGTCGTCGCTTTGTATCGAATACAGCGGAAAGAACGCCAGCACATGGATTGATGAATACGTGATTGCGCGTGTGAAGGCACTGATGCAGGAGCACCGCTACACCATCAAGGAGATTGCACAGGTGATGAACTTCCCGACACAGTCGTTCTTCGGCCGCTACTTCAAGCGTGTCACCGG
>ONXQ01000170.1 GCA_900321835.1 uncultured Prevotellaceae bacterium | reverse complement strand
ACAAAGTTTTGAAAATGCAAATGAAATGGAAAGAAAATCTTGAAAATTTGTAAAAATACTTTGCGAAAACGTGTGAAAATCAAGCAAATTAACACTTAAAGGTTGCGTGAGTTCGGCGTCAGGAAGTCCTATACTCTTTCGTCCCTACGGGACTTGATTGATTCCTAAAGTCCTTATGCCGAACTCACGTATTTCTTAAGATTGATGTTAAGATTGACAAAGATGGACGTGTGAAAAACTGATTGAATTGTTTTGGGGCTTTGCTGAGAGAAGTTTTCCCATACCCCTCACTCGCGTGCCTTTAACAATTCCGCAGATTTTAACACTTTCGCCCCTCGTTTTTTGTCGGGATTTTGGGGCGAAACAGCGTTTGTGGGGTGGGGAAATGGGGGAGGAAATGGGTGGCGTCTGTCGGTTTTTGGCCGGAAAAGGCAGGATTTTAACAGTTGACGGCGTGTGGCGGACGGTTGGGCGGTGATTTTCGGCGTTCGGGAGGTGCGGGAGTCATGGTTGTAGTGCGGAGAAAAATCGTCTCGTCTGTGGACGAAGTTTTTTTCGTCTGCGGACGAAATGTTTTTGAAGCGCAGTCGGAGGGAGATTGAAACGTTGTCGGGACAAACGCGAAAGCCGGTTCCCTTCTTATATGTCTGGAAATGAATAGGTTGTATGGCTTTGTGCCCTAAACGGGAAATGACGGCGATATTTTCGGCCAAAAACGCCGCGGAGGATTTTGCGCGATTCTCAGGCAGCCGAACGTGACGGTCGTAGTTGACAAAACAACAAGTTGGCGGTTGACCTCCAGAGGGCCGGAACGCGCGGAAAACGTTGCACATTCGCACAACTTTGTGCAATTTGTGCAATATTTTGGTGAATCTTTGCTCACATCCCAATTATTTTGTGTAAATTTGCAACTTGAAAGAGAGTGTGCGCATGGTTCCCCGTGTGCCGCAGGGGCTTGTGCGGGTGTGCGCACTCGTCACCATGACCTCAATGAACAGAAATCATTATCTATCAACTTTATTTTAATTCTATGAGTTTGAAAATCATTGTACTCGCCAAGCAGGTGCCCGACACACGAAATGTCGGCAAAGACGCGATGACAGCCGAAGGAACGGTGAACCGCGCAGCCCTGCCTGCCATCTTCAATCCTGAAGACCTCAATGCTCTGGAGCAGGCTCTGCGCCTGAAAGAGCAGAACCCCGGCTCGACAGTTGGAATCCTCACGATGGGCCCTCCACGCGCCGGTGAAATCATCCGCGAAGGTCTGTACCGCGGTGCCGACACGGGTTGGCTGCTCACCGACCGCCTCTTTGCCGGTGCCGACACGCTGGCAACGTCGTATGCCCTCGCCACGGCCATCAAGAAAATCGGCGACGTCGATATCGTCATCGGCGGACGTCAGGCCATCGACGGCGACACTGCCCAGGTGGGTCCGCAGGTGGCACAGCTGCCCGTCGTCATCACCGTCAACGGAAGTGCAGCCCCCTGCCGTCCGCAGAACGCCAAACTGGTGATGAAGTACAAGTATGCAACCTGCCCGATGGAGCGTCCTGCCGACCTCGACGAGCGTATGCAGAAACTCTACGACGAACGTCCCTACCTGACCCTCAACCAGTGGTCGGTGGCCGATGTCGATGGCGACGCCAACCAGTGCGGTCTGGCCGGTTCGCCCACAAAGGTGTGTCTTCCAGGCAAAGGAGTCGAAAACTTTGACGGCTTCGGATGCTGACGTAGAGGGTATGATCAAAGAATTGTTGGACGAAAAGATCATTGGCTAAAACAGCCTCACCCCCGGCCCCTCTCCGAGAGGAGAGGGGAGTGGATACCAATCCGAATCCAATGCCTTTTGGGTACGAGACGGCAGCGGCCGACCGGTATGAATTGCTGAAAGGTTTTGCACGGCATAACCGCCGGGAAATGACTCAGAGCGAGTCAATCCTCTGGAATGCTCTCCGGCATTATCTTCAGGGATACAAATTCAGAAGACAACATGCCATCGGTGATTACATCGTTGATTTTGTATGTCTCTCGGAAAAACTGGTCATCGAGGTTGACGGTGAATACCACAATGAACCTCAGCAGCAGAAAGACGATGCCATTCGGACTTGCTATCTACAGGAGAAAGGTTTCAGCGTTCTGCGTTTCAGAAATGAAGACGTGGACGAAAACATCCAACAAGTAATACTTAATATAAAAGAAGAAATCAATAAACAAAATCAATATGAGTAATCCAGGAAACATGAACAATGCAGGAGTATCCACTCCCCTCTCCCCTCGGAGAGGGGCCGGGGGTGAGGCTGGAAGGCACGAAAGTGCAGGAAGTTTCACAGGAACTGCTGACCAAAGGCCGCAAACTGGCCAATGAACTCGGCGTCGAACTCCACGCCGTCGTTGCCGGCACTGGCATCAAGGGACAGGTGGAAGACCAGATTCTCCCCTACGGTGTCGATAAACTCTTTGTCTTCGACGCTCCCGAACTCTTCCCCTACACCTCGGCTCCCCACACCGACATCCTCGTCAACCTCTTCAAGGAGGAACAGCCGCAAATCTGTCTCATGGGCGCAACGGTCATCGGCCGCGACCTCGGTCCGCGCGTCTCTTCGTCGCTCACCAGCGGCCTCACCGCCGACTGCACACAGTTGGAGATTGGCCCCTACGATGAAGCCAAGACGGGTAAACACTTCGACAACCTCCTCTATCAGATTCGTCCTGCCTTCGGCGGAAACATCGTCGCCACGATCGTCAACCCCGAACACCGTCCGCAGATGGCTACGGTGCGCAGCGGCGTGATGCAGAAAGCCCTCTACGAAGGCCAGTGCAAGAAGGAAGTCGTCTATCCCGAAGTGACGAAGTACGTCAGCCCCGAAGCCTTCGTTGTCAAGGTGCTCGACCACCACGTTGAGGCAGCCAAGCACAACCTCAAGGGCGCTCCCATCGTCATCGCAGGCGGCTACGGCATGGGCTCGAAGGAAGGTTTCGACATGCTGTTCGACCTGGCAAAAGTTCTCCACGGCGAGGTCGGTGGCTCACGTGCCGCCGTCGATGCCGGTTTCTGCGACCACGACCGTCAGATTGGTCAGACCGGTGTGACCGTTCACCCGAAGGTCTATATCGCCTGCGGCATCTCCGGCCAGATTCAGCACATCGCCGGTATGCAGGACTCGGGTATCATCATCTCGGTGAACAGCGACCCGGACGCTCCCATCAACCGCATCGCCGACTACGTCATCGTCGGCACTGTCGAGGAAGTCGTTCCGAAACTCATTAAGTATTACAAGCAAAACAGTAAATAGTCATGGCAAATTACTATAGCGATCATCCCGAAATTGCGTTTCACCTGCAGCACCCGCTCATGAAGCGCATCGTAGAACTCAAAGAGAAGGGCTACGTAGATGCAAAGACTTATCCCGACGCTCCCGTCGATTTCGAAGATGCGATTGAAAACTACAAGCGCATTCTGGAAATCACTGGCGACGTCGCTGCCAACATCATCGAACCGAACTCCGAGAGCGTTGACCTCGAAGGTCCGCACCTCGAGAACGGCCGCATGATTTATGCCAACAAGACGTTCGAAAACCTCGACGCCACCATCAAGGCCGGTCTGCACGGCGTTTCGATGCCTCGTCGTTACGGCGGTCTGAACCTGCCCAACGCAGTGTTCTCGATGCTGAGCGAGGTCATCTCTGCTGCCGATGCCGGTTTCCAGAACATCTGGAGCCTGCAGTCGTGTATCGACACACTGTACGAATTCGGCAGTGAAGAGCAGCGCCAGAAGTTCATTCCCCGTGTCTGCGAAGGCGAAAGCATGTCGATGGACCTCACCGAGCCCGACGCAGGTTCCGACCTGCAGCGCGTGATGCTGAAGGCTACTTACGACGAGAAGGAAGACTGCTGGCGTCTGAACGGCGTGAAGCGCTTCATCACCAACGGTGACTCTGACATCCACCTCGTCCTCGCCCGCTCGGAAGAAGGCACGAAGGACGGCCGCGGCCTGTCGATGTTCATCTACGACAAGCGCGACGGCGGTGTCAACGTTCGTCACATCGAGCACAAACTCGGTATTCACGGTTCGCCCACCTGCGAGTTGACTTACAAGAACGCCAAGGCCTACCTGTGCGGCGACCGCAAACTCGGTCTGATCAAGTACGTCATGGCCCTCATGAACGGCGCCCGCCTGGGCATCGCCGCTCAGTCGGTCGGTGTGGAGCAGGAAGCCTACAACGAAGGTCTCGCCTACGCCAAGGAACGTCAGCAGTTCGGTCAGAAGATTATCGAGTTCCCCGCTGTTTACGATATGCTCAGCCGCATGAAGGCAAAACTCGACGCTGGTCGTTCGCTGCTCTATCAGACAGCACGCCTCGTCGATGTTTATAAGGCACTCGAGGACATTCAGCGCGACCGCAAACTCGAGCCCGAGGAGCGCCAGGAACTGAAGAAATATACCCGTCTGGCCGACGCCTTCACGCCGCTGGCAAAGGGTATGAACTCGGAGTACGCCAACCAGAACGCCTACGACGCCATCTCCATCCACGGCGGTTCGGGCTTCATCATGGAGTACAAGAGCCAGCGCCTCTTCCGCGACGCCCGCATCTTCAGCATCTATGAAGGTACGACTCAACTTCAGGTCGTTGCAGCCATCCGCTACATCACCAACGGCACCTACCTGCAGATCATCCGCGAGATGCTTGAACAGGAAGTGGCTGAGGAACTGCGTCCGCTGAAGGTACGCGTCGAGCACCTCGTCGAACTCTACGAACAGAGCGTCAACTATGTCAAGGAGTCGGAGAACCAGGAAGTGCAGGATTTCCTCGCACGCCGCCTGTACGACATGACCGCCGAAATCATCATGTCGCTCCTCATCCTCGACGACGCCACCCGCTGCCCCGAACTCTTCTTCAAGTCGGCCAACGTCTATGTACGCATGGCCGAGGAAGACGTCATCGGCAAGTCGGTTTACGTCAAGAGCTTCATCAAGGAAGACCTTCCCTCGTTCCGCGCCGCTGAACCTGCTACAGAGGAATAACCGAACGGTTAGACACCGATAACGAAAGTGCCCTGCATCGCCACACGATGCAGGGCACTTTTTGCTGGACAAATGCCTATATCATTGATACTTTGGATTCCAACCTGTCTCTGTCCGAATTTCGTCCGCAGATGAAATTATTTTCGTCTGCGGACGATTTTTATTTCGTCTGCGGACGAAATTTTTTTCAACTGTGGACGAAATTTTTTTCGTCTGTGGACGAAATTCGGGGGGACAAAAAACTGGAGGACGTTTCACAACGCCCTCCAGCAGCATGTTTATCGCTTATTAACTAACTTCTATTTCCTCGGCTTTCGGGTGAACTGCCAGAGCAGGTGCAGCATGACATAGTTGGGCGCGATGCGGTGCCACGTCTCGGTGCGGCCCTGGGCGTTGACCTCGTACTGCGTGCTCGAGGTCTGGTTGAACAGGTCGTGGGCCTCGAGGCGCAGTTGGAAGTTGGTCTTCGGAATGGGCTGTGTGACCGTGGCGTTGACGAGCCACTCCGTGCGGTTCATGGCGTCGGTGGAGTAGCCGCGACGGTCGTAGAGGGCGGCGTCGAGGGCAAAGGACGTGCCGCTGCGTTGCAGGGTCTGCTGGGCGGTGAAGGTCAGACGGGTGTCGAAGGCGCTGATGTTGGGCGACGACGGCCGGTGTCCCCACGAGCGGCGCCAGCGCAGGTCGGCCGCCAGCGAGAGTTTGGTCTGGTTGGCCGTGTAGCGCAGTTTGAGCATTTCGCCCAGGTTCACCGTCTCGATTTTGTTGAGTTGGGCCTCGGTCATGCCGCTCACGGAGGCATAATCGACCGAATGCCACGTGTGCTGGCTCGTTTCGCTGTCCAGCCACCAGCGCTGCTTTGTGCCCAGTGCGAGGGAGATGCCAAAGGTGGTCGAGGCTGTCCAGTTGCCGCGCACGTTCTCGGGGCGGTAGGTGTAGGCGGTGGTCAGGGCGTCGTAGGTGAAACCCTGTGCCGTGCTGCGCAGGTGATAGGTGGCCGATGCCGAGAGGTTCATCGTGGCGCGGCCCTCGCTGACAGCCCCCTTCGGGCGGTGGTTCCA
>ONXQ01000168.1 GCA_900321835.1 uncultured Prevotellaceae bacterium | reverse complement strand
CTACAATGAAAAAACTTCAGACTGTCTTTCTGCTGTCTTTTCTTGTGGCCGCTGCAGGACATGCACAAGTCAATGTCCAACTGCACTACGACCTCGGCCACAGTCTTTATTCGGACGACCTTAGTCAGCGTCCCAGTGCAACAACCACCATCGAGATGTTCAAGCCCGACCGCTGGGGCTCGACATTCTTTTTCGTCGATATCGACTACTACACACGAGGAGTGAGCGGAGCCTACTGGGAAATTGCCCGCGAACTGAATGTGTCGAAAAACCGCCAGTGGGCAGCACACGTCGAATACAACGGTGGCGTCTCGACCCCCGAAAACCTGAGTTATGGCAACCGTTTCCAGCAGTGCGTGCTGGCTGGCCCTGCCTGGAACTGGCACAGTGCCGACTTCAGCCGCACCTTCAGCCTTCAGGCCATGTATAAATACTATTTCCGCGGACAGAACGACTTTCAGCGTCCCTTCAGCGGTTTCCAACTGACGGAGGTGTGGGGCTTGACCTTTGCCCACGGCCTTTGCACCTTCAGCGGATTCTGCGACCTGTGGTACGACCAGAGCGTGCGCAGCAACTGGATTCTGCTGGCCGAACCGCAGTTCTGGTTCAACCTCAACACGCTGCGCGGCATGAAGGATGTCAACCTGAGCCTCGGCACCGAAGTCGAGGTGTCGAACAACTTTGTCTGGAATGACAAGGGGCGGAACGACCGCCTGTGCATCATTCCGACCCTTGCGGCGAAGTGGACCTTCTGAACCGCTGCACACCTACGAAAAGTCCCCTCCACGCTTCCTGTTTTTCAGGAAGTTTGGAGGGGACTTTTTCGTGGGCAACCGATGGTTTTTTCCTAAAAATCGTCGTCGCGCTGACGCCGCATCTCCCGACGCGCTTCACGTGTGCCGAACAGGTTGAAGCGGTAGATGAAGTGGAGCATGAGATAGGAGTTGACGGCGTTGGTCTCAGTATCGCTGCGGCTGGTGGCCGAAATCTGACGGCTGATGTTGCTGCGACGGTGCAGGAGGTCGAAGGCCTGCAGCGAAACCGTGGCTTGACGGCGCGACAGGAACCGATAGGAGATTTGTGCGTTCCAAATTAGTTCGTTCGTGTTCATGGAGGCAGCGCTGTAGCCGCGGCGGCTCGACATACCGATGTCGGTTGAGAAACCCAATCCGAGATTGTCAAAGTTCCAGTTGGTTGACATGCCGTAGGAGAAGTCGTAGGTGTCGCGGTTGTTCGTCGGAACGAGCAGAGAACGTGTGTGGTTGTAGTTGAGATTGCCGTAGGCGGTGACGTCGAACAGGTCGCTGCGGTAGTTGATGCGCAGCCGTTCGCCGGCCGTCGTTGTGCGCACCTTGTTCGTCAGCGTCTGCTTGTCCTGGAAGATGTAGCCGACGTTGTTGGTGTAACCCACACTGGTCGAGGTGTTGAGGAAGAGGTTGTCGTCGTAGAGCGGAGTGTTGAAACCGAAGTTGCCGCTCACGTTCCAGTTGCCGTTGATGTTCTCCGGCCGTGTGATTCGACCACCCGTTTCGGCATTGTACTCCGTGCGGTTACTGATGCTGTTGAGCGTGTTGGTGAAGCGCAGGTTGGCCGTGTAACTCTGGAGCGTGGTCGAGACATAGTTGTTGTAGTCGATTTGGACATTGTTGCTGAACGAAGGCTTCAGTTCAGGGTTGCCCAGACGTATGTTCAGTGGGTTGGAGTTGTCCGTCATGTTGAACATCGAGGTCATCTCAGGCTGCTGCGTCGAGCCACGGTAGCGAATGCGAATCTGGTGCTGGCGCGTGAAGCGGTAGCGGAAGTTGAGGGTGGGGGAGACACGGATGAAGTTGCGCGACGCCACGGTGTCAAGACCCATGTACTGGTAAGCAATCTTCTGGTGTTGCGGCTCTATGGAAACGCCGACGTTCATGTTGATATAGGTGGTGACCAGACGGAGTTGGACGTCGATGTTGTGTACGGTGTTTTCGTTTTGCGTGTAGCGGCTCAGGTTGTCGTCGGCGTACTGCTCATATTGGAAGGGCAGAAATCCGGCGCCGTAACTGCGGATGCTGTCAACGAGCGAGGCGATGCTGCCCATGTCGTAGGCCGTACCTTCGCTGCGGCGGTTGGAGTAATTGATGCGGTACGATCCTTGCAGGAAGAGTTTCTTGGCAATGAGCGGCTCGGTGTAGTTGATGCCCGCGCTGAAGGATCGGTTGGTGTTCGGCGTCGTGCGGTAGCGATAGGTCAGTTCCGACGTGCCGCGTTGGTAGTAATTCACGTCGCTGAGGTTGAAATTTCTGCTTTCACTACTGGAGTACGACCCGTTGAGGCTCAGAGAGATATTCCTTCCGACATTGTTCAGGCGGCGGTTCACAATGAGTCGTCCTGAAAGGCTGCTGTTTTCGCCTTCCGACCGTGACCCCGTGAGGTTGCGGTTCACCTTGATGGAGAGGGGAATGAGGTCGAATTCGTCGAGCGGATTGGTGATTTGTCCGTTCAGGTAGGGGTCATCGTTGAAGGTGGTGCTCAGCCCGTTGCTGTGTGAGTTGTTGTCGCCGAACGAGAAGTTCGGACGGAAGTTGATTGTGGTCATGGAGTCGGGTTTCCATTCAATGCGGAAGTCGCCGCTGAGCGAGCGGCTCTTGCTGATGCTGCCGTTCTGGCTGTTGGAGAACGACGCAGCCGTGGAGATGAAGTTCTGGCTCGAGGTGGCGAACCGGGAGTCAGTCTTCGACCCGTTCACACGCACATTGCCGCCAATCTCGACCTTTCCGACTTCCGTGGCCAGTGTGACGCCGCCCTGTCCCGTCGTGCGAACACCGCCACCTCCGCCACCTCCGCGTCCACCGGTATTGCCGATGTTGCCGATGGCGGTCAGTTGCTTGCCAGGCGAAAAACGGCTGACCATCACACGCTCGGCAAAGCGCTCGTGAGTTCCGCCGCCCAGGTCGGCATTGCCTATCCAGCCGTTCTGCATCCCCTTTTTCACAGTCAGGTCGAGCACCGTCTCCTCTTCGCCGTCGTCGATGCCGGTCATGCGTGCCATGTCGCTCTGCTTGTCATACACTTTCACCTTGTCAACGATTTCGCTGGGCAGATTCTTCATCGCCATGTTGCGGTCGTTTCCGAAAAACTCTTTGCCGCCCACCAGAATCTTCGACACCGTCTTTCCGTTCACCTTGATGGTGCCATCGTCCGACACCTCGACGCCCGGGTATTTCTTGAGCAGTTCCTCGAGCACGCTGCCCTCGGGCACCTTGAAAGCCGCCGCATTGAAGATGAGCGTGTCGTCCTTCATCTCTATCTGGCGCACCTGTCCCTCGACGACGGCCGTTTGGAGCATGACCGACGAAGGGGTCAGCAGCACGGTGCCTACCTGTGCCTCCAACTGTCCCTCCTTCACTGTCAGGGCATGGAAAAAGTTGCGGTAGCCGATGTAGGAAATACGAACGATGTAGGAGCCGGGAGCCACATTCTTCAGTTGGAACGCGCCACGACCGTTGGTCGTTCCGCCAGTCACCATCGAGGTGGAGTCGGGCTTCATCAGTTGAACCGTGGCGTAGGCGAGGGCTTCACCCTCTTCGGAGTCGAGCACACGACCCGTCACTTGTGCGCGCTGGGCAGAAGCGGCCAGAGAGCCGGCCAGCAGGAGGAATAGGAATGCAAATCGTCTCATACATCTTCTGACTCTGTCCTGTGCCGAAGGTTTAGTCGCGTACCCTCTTTTTTCTTCCCGTCCTGTTTGTTGCCGTTGCATCCGTAGTTCGTCAGAATTTCGTCCGCAGTTGAAATAAATTTCGTCCGCAGACGAAATAATTTTCGTCCACAGTTGAAATTTTTTTCGTCTGCGGACGAAATTTGG
>ONXQ01000186.1:1109-4276 GCA_900321835.1 uncultured Prevotellaceae bacterium | reverse complement strand
GAAACCCTGTGCCGTGCTGCGCAGGTGATAGGTGGCCGATGCCGAGAGGTTCATCGTGGCGCGGCCCTCGCTGACAGCCCCCTTCGGGCGGTGGTTCCATGAGAATGAGGCTTCGAGGCGCTGGTCGTTCTTCAGGTCCGGGTTTCCCTCGCGGACCGAGAGCGGATTGCGGGCGTCGCGCATGGGCATCATGCTAAGCATCGCTGGCATCGACGTTCGCATCGACAGGTTCAGTCGCCAGCGGTCATGGCGCAACGAGAGCGACGGGTTGACGAAGAATCCTGTGCGGCGGGCCAGTGTGTCGATGGCTGCACGGCGATAGTCCATCCGTTCGTGAGTGAGGAGCAGGGGCAGGGTGAACCTCACTTCGAACGGCAGTCCCTTGCCGCGGAGGAGTTTCAGCCGCAAAGCCACTTCGCCATCGTGCTGACGGCGGTCGTAGTAGGAACTGTTCGTGGGGTCAAGCACCGTGGCCATCAGGTCGTGGTCGGACGGTGTGAGGTCGATGGCCACGCTGTCCTCTTTGGCCCAACCTGCAAGGCGCGAGAGTTGGTAGAGCGGATTGTCGGCCCAGTCGTCGGTCAGCCTGTATCGGCCCGTCACCCCGAGTTCCAGCCGCTCGTGCGGTCGGAACGTGCGTCCGATGGTCGGCTCGATGTGGTACGATGCAGCCCGCTCGGTGTCGTACTCGTGGCGGTAGTCGCTGGTGGCGGTGCCGAGGGTGGAGTTCTGGCGGCGATAGTAGTCGTGCTCGGCGCGTGTCCAGTGCAGGTCGAGGTCTAAGTCGATGTGCTTGTTCCACAGCCAGGGCAGCGTCATTCGGCACATGAAGATGCCGTAGTGGCGCATCCGTCCCAGGCTCTGCCCCTGCTGCATGGCCGCCACGCCGTTGTCGTCCCACTGCATGAAGTCAGTGCCGCCGTCGTTGCGCTGCTCCCTGAATCCTGCGATGAGGTAGCCGTTGTTGGCGATGCCTGACAGTTGGAACTGGTTGACAGTCTGCAGCACCGTGTGCCCCTCTTTGTCCCATTGTTTCATGCGGCTGAAGGCACTGCCCTGCGGCAGGAAGCGCTGCTGCCACGTCTGTGATTCGTTATCGACGTGGAGGCGGTCGAAGGAGATTTCGGAATAGAGCATGTATTTCGCCCAGCCGATTCTTTTGTCAATGGCCGTGCTCTTATAGTTGATGGTCAGTCCGGCTCCCACGCGCTGTTGTGGCGAAGTGTAACTGCCCAGGTTGAAGCCTCCCGCGCCACCACCCCATCCGCTGCTTCCGCCGCGGTCGCGGTCATTCGTGTTGTTCACGTTGACGTAGCCGGCCAGCGTCAGCGTCTTCGTCAGCAGGATGCCGAACGCACGGCCCACGTAGCGTTCGTGGGTTCCGGCGCCGAGGTCTGCATTGCCAATCAGGCCGGTGCTGTATTCGTCCTTCAGCGCGACGTCCATTACGTAGTCCTTCGGTGCGTCCTTGATGCCGCGCGCCACGGCTTCGAGGTTCTCGCGTTCGAAGACCTTCAGTTCCTTGACGGTGAAGTAGGGCAGGTTCTCCAGCAGCACCTTTTTATTGCCACGGAACAGCGAGCGCGAATTGAGCGTCAGTTCGTCGATTTTCCGTCCGTTGATGAAGATTTCGCCTTGTTCCGTCAGCCGTGCGCCGGGGAGTTGATCGATGAGGTTGCCGAGCATGGAGCCTTGCGGCAACTGGAACGCACGGGCGTCATAGACGAGGGTGTCGCCGCGCATCCGCACTTTGATGCGCGTGGCCACCACCTCCACTTCGCCCAGTTTGATGGCCTTCATCGAGCGTCGCATATTAATCATCGGCACCATGATGTTGCCGCCCTTGTGATTGGCCGGGACCTCCACCTCTGCCCAGCCGTCGTCGTAGCCGTCCTTCTGCGCACGGACGAAGTAACGCCCAGGGTCCACCGTCGCTCCCAGATAATAAAAGGTGGTGATGTGCATCGAGTCGTTGCCGATTTCATAGAAGGTCGGTTTGCTCTCGACGACGGTGCTGTCGGCGCGGAGCAGTGCAAGGCTGATGCCGAAGAGGCCACGTTCCAGAAATCCGTCCTGGACGTTGCCTTGCAGGACGACGCTTTTGTTTCCCTTCTTCGGGTTGTAGAACTGGACGCAGACGATGCTGCCGTTCGTTTTCACCTTGACAGGCAGTCCCTTGCAGGCACGCTTCACCGCAGCCGGCACGTCAAGGTTACGGATGTGGGCCGAGGTGCGGAGCGAGTCGAGGCCGTCGGTGAGGATGTCAACCTGGTAGTCGGGCGAAGCGTCGTTGATGGTGCGCAAGGCCTGGAGCAGGGGTGTGTCGTTGAATTCGCACGTCACTTGTGCGCGGAGGCTGCCGCTGAGCAGCAAGAGGATGAGCAGGGCACAGTGTCTCATGGCTGCACCTCCTCTCTCTGAACGACAATCGTGTCGCCGTGCATGCTGAAGCGCAGTCCGTCGAACTGGCTGAGGCGCTGCAGCAGCGTGTCGAGTTCTTCGTCGGGATTCCACGTCAGGAAGAAACGAAGACCGCAGGTGCGTTCGTCGTCGAAGAGCACCACCTTTTGGTAGCGTCCGGCGACCATCGTCAGCAGGCTGTCGAGGCGTGTGTTGTCGAAGCAGACCAGGCTGTCGGCATCGGGTTGGACCACCTGCACGGCCACGGTCGTGCTGTCGTCCTGCTGTGGCAGTGCATCGGAGCGTTTCGCCCACTGAACCGCCGCCACGACGAGGCCGACGGCAAAGAGGATTCCGGCCACGGCTGCGGCCATCTTGTGCCATCGCAGGGCAGGGCGTCGCGGCCGCATGTACTTTTGTTCAAAACGTTGCCAGGCGGCATCGACGTCGGGTTCGCGGTCGTGCGCATCCATCCTGTCGAGCAGGTGCTGAGGGGATTGAGAAGTGTTCATGGTTGCTGTTGGTTAAATTGGTTACGAAGCAGACGGATGATGCGGTCGAGGTGTTTCCACACGGCCACTCGGCTCAGACCCAGGTCGGCAGCGATTTCGGCGTAGGTGCAACCGTCGCAGAAGCGCAGGCGGAAGATGCGCTGCTCCTGTTCGCCGAGCCGACCGACCACCCACTCGGTGATGTCCGTCAGGCGCTCGTCCTCAGTCCTCTCAGCCTCGTCAGGCATTTCGGCCGAAGCCTGTCGCTCCATGCGG
>ONXQ01000186.1:0-1029 GCA_900321835.1 uncultured Prevotellaceae bacterium | reverse complement strand
CGTGTAGTGCTGTCGGAACAGCCGTTCGATTTCCTCTCTCGTCATCCGTTGTTTTTATTCTCATTACCCCTCAGCGGTGCAAAATGCTAACCGCCGGGCCGGATTTTTTCAAAAAAACAGCCGCAAAGGTATCAAAAACCGTCTGCTTGCCCAAGCAAAGACGGCGATTTTTTTCCTTCGGCGGCCAACCTTTAACGTCCTTTTTCAGAAAATTACAAAATTTGTTAGAATGACGGCAGGAAGCCACACGGCGAAAAAACCGGCTGTGGTTCGGCCGAATTTCGTCCGCAGATGAAATTTTTTTCGTCTGCGGACGATTTTTATTTCGTCTGCGGACGAAATTTTGTTCCACCACAGTGGTACAAAAATTTCAGCGCACTGGTACGGTTGTACCACCGCAGTGGTACTCCGATTGGTATTCACCGGCCCGAGTCGTCCGGCTGGTGAGGGATGGCAAGCCCCCGGCACGGCAGGAAGAGGCGGGCTGTGAAACACCTTTGCCGACATCAGGGAACAAAGGGCGGGGTGCCACGTCGTTTGCAGGATTTTTTGCAAGTTTTCCGACAAATATTTTGTTTTGAATCCGAATTGCTTTAACTTTGTAGCAATCAATGTGGTTGGAACGCAATGAGTAACCCTGTGCGCCTGTGGATGCTGTTGGGACTGATGCTCCTGCCGGCAGACTTGTTTGCCCAGCACTATCGGCTCGAACGCCTGTCCGACTCGCTTTCTTATCTCATGCTCGAGACGAAGGACGCGCAGGGCAGGGTGGTGCAGCGCGACCGTTGGCGACTGGCGTACCCCGTCTATCAGTGGTGCGAGGGCGATGTCGATGGCGACGGCGTGGCGGAAGCGCTCGTGGGAGTGGTGAAGGCGACGCGGTTCAGCCCCGAGAAGGACCGCCGGCTGTTTGTCTTTCACAACGTCAAGGGCCACATCCGTCCGCTCTGGATGGGCACGAGGCTCGGCGGACGGCTGGTCGATTTCCGCATGGCGAACGGACGGCTGCGCAGCCTCGAAACGTCGCGC
>ONXQ01000166.1 GCA_900321835.1 uncultured Prevotellaceae bacterium | reverse complement strand
GTCTTCTTCGTCGATGGTGATGGTGGTCTGTGTGTCTTCCTGCATCTGCTGGATAATCTTGCCGCCAGGACCGATGACTGCACCGATGAATTCCTTCGGAATGATGATTTGCTCGATGCGGGGAACGTGGGGCTTGAGTTCAGCACGGGGTTCGCTGATGGTCTTCATCATCTCGCCCATGATGTGCTCACGTCCGGCCTTTGCCTGCATGAGGGCCTGTTCGAGAATTTCGTAGGAGAGACCGTCGCACTTGATGTCCATCTGTGTGGCGGTCAGGCCGTTCTTCGTACCTGTGGTCTTGAAGTCCATATCGCCGAGGTGGTCTTCGTCGCCGAGGATGTCGCTGAGGATGGCGAACTTGTCTTCACCGGGATTCTTGATCAGACCCATGGCGATGCCGCTCACGGGGTTCTTGATGGGCACACCGGCGTCCATGAGGGCGAGCGTACCGGCACAGGTTGTTGCCATCGAACTCGAACCGTTCGACTCGAGGATGTCGCTGACCACGCGGATGGTGTAGGGGTAGTCGTCGGGCAACTGGCCCTTGATGCCGCGCCAGGCGAGGTGTCCGTGACCGATTTCACGACGGCCTACGCCGCGCTGAGCCTTGGCCTCGCCGGTCGAGAAGGGCGGGAAGTTGTAGTGGAGCAGGAAGCGGTTGTACTCGCGAACCAGAGCACCGTCAACGAGTTTCTCATCGAGTTTCGTGCCCAAGGTGCAGGTCGAGAGCGACTGTGTTTCGCCACGGGTGAAGATGGCACTTCCGTGAGGTCCGGGGAAGGTGCCGACTTCGCACCAGATGGGGCGGATGTCGGTAGTCTTACGGCCGTCGAGGCGGATGCCTTCGTCGAGCACGCAGCGGCGCATGGCATCGCGCTCCACGTCGTGGTAGTAGCGGTCAACGAGTGCGTTCTTCTCGGCCAGTTCGTCCTCCGTCATGTCGGGGTGAGCAGCAGCGTAAGCCTCCTTGTAGTCTTCGCGAATCTTCTCGAAGGCTTCAGCGCGTGCGTGCTTCTCGAGAGCCTGCTTCGTCACGTCGTAGGCGGGCTGGTAGCACACCTTCTTGACGTCTTCGCGCAGTTCTTCGTCGTTCACCTCGTGGCAGTATTCGCGCTTCACGTCGGTGCCGAGTTCCTTCATGAGTTCCTTCTGAAGCTGGCACTGGGGCTTGATGGCAGCGTGAGCCACCTTCAGAGCTTCGAGCAGGTCTTGCTCGCTCACTTCTTTCATTTCACCTTCGACCATCATGATGTTCTCTTCGGTGGCGCCGACCATGAGGTCCATGTCGGCTTCCTTGAGTTGCTGGAAGGTGGGGTTAATGACAAATTCGCCGTTGATGCGAGCGACGCGCACTTCCGAGATGGGGCCCTCAAAGGGGATGTCGGAGCAAGCCAGAGCAGCCGATGCTGCGAAGCCGGCGAGTGCGTCGGGCATATCGATTCCGTCGGCCGAGTAGAGGTTCACGTTGACATAGACTTCAGCGTGGTAGTTGCTCGGGAAGAGCGGACGGAGCGCACGGTCAACAAGGCGGCAGGTGAGGATCGCTTGGTGAAGCCTCCGGGGAAACGTCCGGCGGCGGCGTACTTTTCGCGGTACTCCACCTGCAGAGGCATGAAATCTGTTCCGGGTACTGCATCTTTTGCGGCGCAGACAGTGGCCAGGAGCATGGTCTTGCCCATCGTGAGCAGGACGGCACCATCGGCTTGCTTCGCCAGTTTTCCTGTCTCGATGCTGATTTCGCGTCCGTCAGGCAGCGAGACTTTCTTCGTGATAACGTTCATCTTTTTTTTCTTTTTGATAAAACATCTTTAATAACATCTTTGCAAAACCTGCCGTCCGCACACACAAAACGCGAAGACACAGAATGCCCTTTTCCCGCTCTGCAAGTAGCGAAAGAACAAAGTTCACAAAGTAATGAAAGACTGTTGCTTCACTCCCTTTGTGAACTTTGTCTCCTTTACCTCTTACATCTGTGCGTCAAAAGCGAACTCTGTGTCTTCGCGTCGTCGTGTCCATGCGGACAGACACATTTTACGCTACAAAGGTACGAATAAATAAAAGGACGACCAAATAAAAGCGTAACTTTTTGACGTTGGCCGTCCTTTGAGGGCAAAAGTGTGCGTAGAACGGCACATGCAATGTGCAGGCCGTCCGTTCCCGTCTTCTTGCAAACCCAGCAAGGTCCTGCCTTCGCCGGACTCAAGTGAATATCACAAAATGCGGCGAAGTGAAAAACAATGATGTAAATGAAAACACTATATTTCGGAGGGTAACTGGCCGTATTCGTCCTTGAAACAGCGGCTGAAGTAACGCGGCGAGTTGAAGCCGCAGCGCACCGACACTTCGGCCACGTTGTAGCCGTCGCGCAGAAGTTGCATGGCCTTGGCCAGACGGTGGCGGCGCACATACTCGTTGGCACTCATGCCGGTCACGTCCTTCAGACGCCGGTAGAGGGTGCTCTGGCTCATGGCCATCTCCGACGTGAGGAACTGGATGCCCAGGTCGGGATTGTCGAGATGCGTGAGGATGAGGTCGTCGAGCCTGTTCAGAAACTCGCGGTCGGCATGGCTCGGCTCGCCCTTTTCTGGTTGCTTCTCGACGGCCGGCGCTTCGGGTTCGGAGACGGATTCGGACACAGGTTTGGCGGCTGTGGCCGACGGCTGCGCATACATGGCAGCCAGACGTTCGGTCAGACGGCGGCGCAACTGCTGGCGCTGGACGTAAAGGTGCCACTGATACCAGAGGAAGGCGACGACGATGACGACATAGAGCAGACGCATCCACCACGTCCACCACCAGGGCTGGCGCACCGTGATGGGCAGCGTGAGCAGGGGCTCGCTCCAGGGCTCGTTGTGCAACCGTGCCCTCACCTCCAGTTCGTAGTGTCCGGGGCTGACGCCTTGCAGCGTGATGAGGCGTTCGAGGCCCACGTCGAACCACGGCCCCTTGCCTGCCGTCAGCCTGAACTGAAACTCGACGGCATCGGCCTTCGACACGTCGTCGATGCCGAGGGCGATTTCAAATGAATTTTCGTCGTAGGCAAAACTGTTCTCCTTTACCCGGTCAATCGGGACGGGCTGACGCTGGGTGGTGCCTGTGGCCGAGTTGGCGCTCAAGAGCGTAATCTGCGAGAAGAAGACGGAGGGAAGCGTGCGCTGACGACTGACAGAGTCGGGGTGGAACACGCAGGCGCCTTCTTCCTGTCCGAAGACGATGTGGCCGTCGGCCATCTTTGCCACGCTGAGCGCGACGAAGCCGTCGTAGGGAATGCCTTCGGCGTAGGTGTAGTTGCGGATGCCTCCCGTCTCGGGATCGAGGCAGGAGATGCCGCCGTTGTTGCTGGTCCAGATGCGTCCGTGAGCGTCTTCACACACCGACAGTTGGATGAGGTTCTGCAGGCCGTCGTCGAGTCCGTAGGTGCGAATCTGCTCGGGGTGGCGCGTGTCGGCACAGACGGAGATTCCTGCATGGTGAACACCCCAGACACGTCCGCGGCTGTCAATCATGAGCATGTTGACGTCGGGCGAGGGGTCGTAGTGGTGATGGGCCACGAGGCGTCCGTCCTTCGTGAACACATAGACACCGCCGCCGAAGGTGCCGACCCACAGTTTGTCCTGACGGTCGACGAGGATGTAGGTGATGGTGGGCACGTCGAGTTGGCTGTCGATGGCCGTCCAGAGTTCGGGCCGTCCGCCGTCGGTCTGTCGCCACAGACCATCGTTGTTGCAGATGTAGGTGTCATTGCCGTCGTGGCAGATGCAGTTCACTCCGTCCAAGCCTGCGTAGGAGATGCGGGCCAGGAGGGTGTCGCTGTGGGTGAAGAGCGGCTGTTCGTGACACTCGATGCTGACGCCGCGGCGTCCGTCGGCCTTCCAGAGGTTTCCCTGGCGGTCTTCGAGCATCGAGGTGACGCCTTCGCCGTGCTGTCCCACGAGCATTTCGCCGCTGCGGCGGCACAGGACGGAGGCGACGCCGGTGGGTGTGGGAATGTGGCGCACAAAGCGGTGTTCACGGGGCGAGAACACGGAAACGCCGGCGATGCCGCCTGCCCAGAGGTTGCCGTCTTTGTCCCAGCAGATGTCGAAAGCGTCGGGCGAGAGGGGCGAGAGGTCGGTGGGCGTGCCGGCCGAGGGATAGTTGGTCACGCTGCGTGTGCCGAGGTCGAGCACCGAGAGTCCGTCGCTCACGTGGCCGATGTAGAGATGGCCCTGTCCGTCGTCGATGGCTGTCCAGAAAGGCTCTTTGAGTGCGGCAATCTGTTTGTTGCTGTAGTGGGTGAGCGTGCCGTCGGGTGCCATGTGGTCGATGCCGGTGAGGTAGTAACTGATCCAAATGCCGCCGTCGGTGGCATGGCGCAGGCGTGTGACGCCGTTCGAGAGCAGCCCGTCGGGCGTGAGCATCGTGGTCCACTCGCCGGTCTGTGTGTTCAGTCGGCAGAGTCCCTCGTGGCGTGTGCCGACCCACACGTTCACGCCGTCGTCGTCGGTCAGCACGGTGTTGAGTTCATTGCTCGAGATGCCGGAGTTGTCGGTATCATAGACGGTGAATCGGTAGCCGTCCCAGCAGTGGAGTCCGCCTTCGGTGGCCATCCAGATGCGTCCCTGGCGGTCTTGTGCCATGTCGGTCACGTGGCCGTTGCGCATTCCCTGCTGGATGCCGAGGTGGACGATGCGCGACTGGGCACCGGCTGTCAGGACACAGGTCAGGGGCAGAATGAGAGCAAAAAAGCGGACAATATGAATGTGTTTCATTGTAGTTAAAGTAGTATAGCGGTGCAAAGTTAGCAAAAATTCCGCATTGACTGCATTTTTGAAAGGCAAAATTGCTGGAATGGCACTATTTTTCTCCGCCGGTTCAACTTCCTTTTTCCCTTCGGCACACCCATCATTCAATGCTTTTTTACTGTTTATTGACGGATTTAGGCGCACGGAAACAATATTTTTTACGTTCAGAAAGAAAAATTGCACAAAAAATATGGCTATCCCAAAAAAATGTATTAATTTTGCAACGTAATAGTAAGACAGATATTAGTTAGTTTTTATGAATCATCATTCCGATTACTTTTGATTGGATTAAAAAGGTGCGAAGCCGTGAGGTTTCGCACTTTTTGTTTGCACACGTTTCAGTTGTTGGCACGTGATAATGTTTTTTACACGTCAATCGGTGGGAGAATTACTAAAAAAACAGTTGTCTGAGCGTTTCATGCTCAGAAGTATTATTGGGCGTGTAAAAAGAGGGGAAGCAATAAAGGAAGTGTGGCTAAGAGATAAGGACGGTACAATGAAGTTGCTCTATAAAAATACGGGCGGCTGACCATAGGCCAGCCTCCGCAGTCGAGGAATCGGTAGTCATTAGCTACGGAATCCTCGTTGCAAAGATACAAAAAAATCCGTTACTTCCAACAAAAGTAGCGGATTTTTTTCATTCTAAGGCTGTTTTTCTTGCTTTATAGGCTTTTTATTGCCACGCACTGGTAG
>ONXQ01000078.1 GCA_900321835.1 uncultured Prevotellaceae bacterium | reverse complement strand
AACCGGTGGGCTTTGATCTGAAAACCGAGGTAGAGGCGGTTGCGGGTGAAGGGGAACGAATAGCGGAGTCCGACATGCTGGTAGAGCCAACTCTCTTCCTTCTCGCTCGTATAGCCCAGACGCTTGAAGACGTTCCAACCCAGGCCCACGTTGAGCGACATCTGGCGGTAGAAGATTTCGTGGCGCAACGACAGCCCCAGCACGTGGGGCGAATAGCCGTGGCGTGGCGTATGCGTCTTGCCGCGGGCCTCGAGCGTTTCGTCAAATTCGCGAATGCGATAGACATAGTCGAGGTAGGAGTAGTCGAGGCCGAAACCCGTGGCATGGAGCAGGTGCCATCGCCACATGGGGGCAATCATGACGGTGGGAAAGGCATAGATGGGGTGGCGGCTGGTGTGATAGACCTGGAAACCGTCGATGAGCGCCCTCATGCCCATGCCGACTGTGGCATCGAGGTAGAAGGGAACAGACCCATCTCCGACCCCTCCCTGAAGTGAGGGGTGTCTTAATCCAGCAGGCTCATCCCCTCCCTTCGGGGAGGGGTCGGTGGAGGGTCTGCTGAGGCTCCACTCCACGGCTACGCTTGGTCCCACCGAGTTGGCGCCCAGGTTCGGGCGGTCGAGTGTGCCGTTGCTGTAGTGCTTGAAGTCCACTCCGGCGCTGACGGCCCAGTTCCGTGCAATCTGATAGCGCACGTAGGCACCGAGGTTGACAAAGATGGTGAACCGCGACCCGATGATCCACTGGTCGTCATTGTCGTAGATGTTATAGGGATTCGTACAATAGCCCACGCCGTTCTGAAGGTCCAGCCCTGCGCTCCAGCGTCCGTGGCGCCAGGCGTCCCACTGAATTCCGCCGTAGAGCGTCCAGATGTGTCCGATGCGCGAGTGGTAGGGAGTTGATGGACGATAGATTTCAAGATGGTTCATGTCGGCATACATCAGTCCGAGTTGCAGGCGCGGATAGTTCATGGCGCGGTCGTAGGCATTGGCCTGCAGCGACGGCTTTGCCTGCCACTTGAGGCGCAGGTCGTAGTAACTGACGGTGTATGCGTGCAGAATCGTCTTGATGTCCGGTCCGCTGTGCATGAAGTATCCAATATTGCCGCCGAGACCGACCGACCATGTGCCGCGTGGAGCCAGGTCGGCCATCGTCGAGTCGGCCACTTGCGACGCAGCCGGCACGCTGTCATTCTGCGCGTCGAACGATGCCCGGCAGACAAGCGGCAGAAGGCAGAGCGCTATGGTGATAAATCGGTGTTTCATAGGGGTTTCTTTCAAAAACTGAAAGCGAAAGTACGAAAAAAGCAGAACACTCGCAAGCGTTCCTTGAATAAATAAGTAAAAAAGTTAAGATTTTCCTTTGCCGTTTCACAAAAACGCTGTATATTCGCATCGTTAAACCTTAATTCATTTTACTAACACTTAAAACTTTATCTTTATGAGAAGAACATTACTCCTGACGGCGATGCTCATCGCCAGTGTTTTCACAGCGAAGGCACAGACTGAATTCTCAACCAGTGTCGAGGCCTACCCGAACACGTCTTGGGAGGCAGCGTGGGCTGTTTACGACATGACGAACGTGGCTACTGCACTCGGCTATGCCACTCCACAGGATTTCCACGACGACCTCTTGGCTGCCTGCCAGAGCCAGGGCAGCGAAGGCACGCTGGCTATCTACAACATCGACAACAATGGCAATGAGACGCTTGCAACTGGTGCTGCCAACTACTGGCACACGGAAGACGGTGGTGAAAACTGGGTAAACTTCACTTACGGCTGCTTCTGGCTCAACGACAACAGTGAGTCCGTTGAGTGGGATCAAGGCAACAAGTTCTGGACCCACGTTGACTGGTATCTCGACGACAACCAACTCGTCATCGGCATGGGCCAGATGGCTTATGAGAACGGCGGCACAGGCCTCGCTCCCAACACCAGTTGGACATCGCACACAAAACTCGTGCATGGCAGCAAGTATGTCATTCTGCACAGCACGCTCATCATCATCGAGGTTCCCCCACTTCCGACGCCCGTCGTCGATTTGAACAGTCTGACCATTGTCGATGAGTTCAAAGTGGAAGTCACCCAGCAGGTTATGACTGAATGGGATTCCGACGGCACGAAGAACCCCCAGTGGGCAATCAGCGGCAAAACTCTCTTGGATGCAACCGGTGTCGACCCCAATGCTGTGGCATCAGGCATTTCCACCATCTTCTACATGCGTGCATGGGACAATGCTTCCGACATGCTCAGCGACGTCCTGACAGCCAACCACACAGCCAACGGAAGCGGATTCTGGTGCGCCCGCACAATCGATCCTGACACCGAAAAATACACCGATTATTGTGTGCAGGGCGAATATGGCGGTTCCGACTTCTTTGTCGAGAACATCGCATTCTGGACCAGCGACAGCACCTTCCACGGTGGCAGCGGACAGATGATCAACCGCTTCAAGGGTGGTGAACACTTCTACACCGACCTCTACTTCATCATTGGCGACAAGGCCATCCACGTTGAATTCCACTTCAATGTCGAAAGCGAACGCGAATACACCATCGACGAAATGGAGAAGGTGGGCGAAATCACCATGAACTGGACACAGGAACCCCGCACGACGACTGACGGCCTGAAAAAGTGGATTCCCAACTACGACGAAGTGCTCGAAGCCCTCGGATGCACGGCCGCTCAAGTGCGTTTCAAACTGCTCCAGCCCGACAATTCAATCGTCAGCGAAACCAACACCGGCAACAACGGATTCTGGGTCGATGGAGCCGGCTATAAGACCGAGACCGCAGAGGACAAACTGGCCTTCTATGTCGATTATGTTTCCGATGTCATGGCATTCAACGTCGGACAGTATGCCAACGTAGCCGTTGCAGGCGACGAACTGGTTGCCGCCATCATGCTCTGCAACAAGGAAAAATACTACCAGGTGAACGTCATCCTCACGATTGAAGGACAAACAAAGGCCGACCCCGCCGACTATTACGAAGTGGGGCATTACAACTACGACCTGCGCACACTGATTGACGACACATGGAACTGCACCGAGCACCAGACCGAGCCCCTCGACATGGCCGATGTGGCAGATATTCTCGAAACGGAAGACTTTGTCGTCTATACTAAGGTGGGTGATGAATGGACCAAAGGCTACACCTGCACACCTTATCCTGGATTCTGGTACACCACAGAAGGCGCCGTTGTCGGTTGGTCCGATGCACACATCGGTATGGTCTTCGAACGCAACTACCTTCTCACATTCAAGAATCCGCAGCAGACCGACTGGACGCTTGGCAACACGTTCACACACGACATCTATCTTGTCAACGAAGTGACGGGTGCTTACATCACACTCACCGTCAAGATGACCGTTGTGGACGAAATCGTCGATTATGAGACCGTGGGCGAAGATGCGTTCACCGTCAATGTTGATCCCGCCATCGACTCTGGCTATGCAATGGAGGCCTACGACGCCACTGAAATGTTCAGCGCGCTCGGCATCACGGCCGACGACTTCTGGAACGGCGACGTCATGGTGATGGAGCAGGACGGCGATGACTACGTCATGATGAACGAGCCCGGCCTGTATGAATACTTCTTCGACACCGTCGGGAACGCTGTTGCCAGCGATGGCTCCACCTATAGTTTCATGACCGTCTTCGAACAGGGAGATGACAATAAAATCAACATCACCGGCTACATCGCCGACCTTGATCCTGAAGACCTTTCCGGCCAGGAACGCTCGACTGTCTTCTGCATTCAGAAGGGTGCAAAGCGCTTCTTCTTCACGCTTCGCCTGTTCTTCGGTCTTGAAGACTCCATCCAGGGCCTTGAAGCCAACGGCAAGAAGGACGGACGCATCTTCAACCTGCAAGGTCAGCGCGTCAGCACTCCTGCCCGCGGACTTTACATCATCGACGGAAAGAAAGTCTTTGTAAAGTAATCAGACGTTTTCCGCCGACAAGTATTAAAATTTTTTTCAACGCGTTTTTTCCCCGGCAACTCACCTCAGTTGTCGGGGAAAATGCGTATCTTTGCACAGCGAGAACCTAATCAATACCTATTATAATAAGATGAAACGAAGCATGAACTTTCGCAGCGTCGGAAAAGCAGCATTGTGTCTGCTGTTCCTTTGTGCCACCCTCTCTGTTTCAGCACAAACGACGTCAAGCAGCAGCATGAAAGCCAATCCCTGGGCACCCCAAGTACCCTACGATCTGGGCGACGTGGGCGTTGAACAACCCGTACGCTGGGGTGTTGACACAGCCTGGCGCTGGTCATGGTGGCCGCTTCGTGCTACCAATCACATGCAGGAATGTGTGTCGCTGGGACGTGTCACTCTCGACCCCCGTGTTGACCAGAGTTATTCGTCGCTCAACGACACGCAGAAGTCTGGACTTGACGAACAACTCGGTTGGCTCAAGAAGTCGGGCGTGAAAGACCTCTATCTGCTCTCGGGCAATGTGACGGGGCAGAACTGGCAGACTGCATGGCGTGCCCCCTTCATCAACGATATCGCCCTTGCTGTTCAGTACCTCCAGTCGAAGGGCTACAATGTCACCTGCATCTCACCCTTCAACGAACCCGACTACAGTGCCAACCATGCGCCTGCCATTGATGAACAGGCCTATGTGGCACGGCAGATGCGGCAGAACGCTACGCTGAAGAACATCGATGTCTGCGGACCCTCGACTCTCAACCCCGACTACGGACTCTCGTGGTGGAATCTGTTCGGCGGCAGTTATCAGGTGGGCAACACCCACCAGTTGGCCGGCAGTTCCGACTCGTTTGCCAACTTCTACGCAGCCGTTCAGCGTGACGGCAAGAAATCAACGGGCGACGAGATGCACAACATCAACGACGCTCTTGTGGGTATGAACTACGGGATGTCCGAAGGAATCTGGTGGAGCGACTACGGCGGCTACACACGTGCAGAGTTGGGTCGTGCCTCCAACGACGGCGTTCGTGTGGGATGGATGGAGAACCGTTCAACCTTCACGTCGGCAGCCGTCTTCCGCCGCAAGTCGCAGCAACTGGCCGAGGTGTTCATGGGTTCGAGCGAACGTCAGGCAGGCAACGCCTCCTATTCTTTCGTCTCTCAAGACCGTCTCGTCTATTACGACGGTGAAGGTCCGACCTACGACTTCACCGCCGGCACTCCCGGTGGTACGGGTTACCAAAACGGACAGACCAATGCCGAAACTGTTGTCGAACTCACTTACGGTGAAGATGTTCCCGTGGGACCCATTCGTGGCGGAACGTTCAAACTCGTCAACAAAGCCACTCAAAAATTGCTGACAGCCACTTCGCTCTCGAACGGCAGTACAGTGAATCAGCAGACAGAGTTGAAGAACCGTTACCAGTCGTGGGTGATTACCCCGCTGGCAGAGCGTGCTGCTCCCGACTTTGCCTACATGACCATTATGAATGCACAAACAACGTCGGGCCAATTCTACCTCGACGGAGTGAAGTGGGGAGCAGACAACGGAGCGGGTGTCGATGTCTATCAGGGCGCTGGCAACGAGTGTGAGCGCTGGCATCTTCGCTACATGGGCGACGGCTACTATGTGCTGACCAATCACGACAGCGGCCTTTCGCTCGAAGGCAGTTCGAACAATAGCGACCGGAACACCACAGCCGTCGTGCAGTGGGCCCGTACTGGGTCCGACCGCCAACTGTGGCGCCTTGTCCCCGCTGATGCGAAAGTCGAATTCGACGCCCCCGCTGCACCGGCAGGTCTGCAGGCCACGGCGCAGTCGGGCAGTGTGCTGCTCACCTGGGACGCCAACACCGAAGACGATTTGCTGGGCTACATGATTTATCGTTACAATACGCAGGCCGGGCTTTGGGACTGCATTGCCCGTGGCGTCAAAGGCGAGACGTTCCTCGACAACACTTTGCCGAAAGGGCAAGCCCAACAGTACCGCATCCGTGCCGTCGATGCAGCGTGGAATGTGAGCGAACCCTCGTCGGCAGTTGATTGCACAACGCTGGGCGAAAAAGCCATCATCGGCGAGTGGCATCTGACATCTACGCTCAATGACATCACCGAGAACAATCTTCATGCCATCAGCACAGGCGTCACCTTTGCTTCCGACAGCAAGCATCAGGCAGCCAAGTTCGATGGAACCGACGACTATATCAAACTTCCGTACCATGTCGCCAACCTGCGCCAGATGACCTTCTCGGCTTGGGTCAAAAATTCCAACACAACAGCCTGGCAGCGCATCTTCGACTTCGGCCGAAACACAGAGAACTATGTCATGCTCACCAATAGCGACGGCAACCGTATGCGCTTCGAAATCTGCAAGGATGGAGTGAAGCAGGGACTGAATGCCACCAAACGTCTGGGGCAGAACGTCTGGACTTTGGTCACTGTCACGATGGATGACGAACGTGTGTGCATCTATCTCAACGGCGAACTCAATGCCTCATCCACCAGCATCACATTCCGCCCAGCCGACATTTATCCCATTCTCAGTTACGTCGGTCGCTCCATGTTCGATGCCGACCCGTTCTTCAGCGGCAGCATGACCGACATACTCCTCTACAATTATGCGCTCAGTGCCGACGAGGTGCGGGCACTCATGTACCACGAACAGTTGGCCGGGGCCATCGAATTGCTCTGCAAACCTATGTATAAGCCGACAAAGCAGGCGCTTCAGAAGAGTTACGATGAGGTTCAGGCAGCCATATTGGCTTCCGAAACCGACAAAATCTCCTCACTCTTCACCGTCCTCAACGCTGCCGAGGCCGAGGCACGCCTCTCCGTTGCAGCCTACGAACCCCTTGTCCAGACGCTCGACCGTTCGGCTTCACTCGCTGTGGAGCATCCGCAGAGCGACGCCGCAGCACGTTCTGCCTACAAGAGCAATTACGACCAGATGTATGCCGACTGCATGGAGGGTGTCTTCCCCGATGCCGACGTCAGCAGCCAGGTCATTGCCGTCGAAACCTTTACGAACCAGTATCTGATGACCGATGCTGTAGCCACAGCCACCGAGTCGAAGCCCGTCGATATCACCTTCCTCATGCAGAACGCCGACTTTGCCTCGAACACCCTCGAAGGCTGGACCCTCACCACCAACGAGGCATCCTACAATGGCGACTTCTACGAAGGCTGCTTCGAAGTGTATAACCACACCTTCGACCTCGCACACCTCCTCTACGGAATGCCCAGCGGCATCTACACCCTGGCTGTTCAGGGATTCTATCGCTGCGGGGTTCGTGAGAACATTCCAGAGGCCACCGACGCCAATGCAGTCGTCTATGTCTGTGACCAAGAGGAACCCCTCAATCTCATCACGCGTGGAGCCAACGGTCGCACCGGCGAAGGCAGTTGGTATACCTATGCCACCAACCGCAGTGTGCCCGACGACATGGCCTCCGCCCATGCAGCCTTCACAGCCCTCAACCGCTATCGTCCGTCCGCCTCCTACAACACCGTACAAGGCACCTACGACGCCTCCCTCAATGCGCCGCTGCGTGTTGGTCTGCGCAAGTCTGTTGCCGTACCGTCCGACTGGACCATCGTCAACACCTTCACTCTCCGTTATCTGGGCGACCCGACGGCCACCGGCATCAGCGCAATGAAGAATGAAGAATTAAGAATGAAGAATCCCGAGGCCGTCTATGACCTCACAGGGCGTCGCGTTGGCGAAATGAAGAATGAAGAATTAAGAATGAAGAATGAAAGTAACTCTTATTCTTCATTCGGAGGCGAAGCCGACATTCTTCATTCTACACTCTCTCCCGGTCTTTACATCATCGGCGGACGCAAAGTGCTGCTGAAGTAAGTCCGATGCTCCATCCGACAAGGGGATGCACCTCCATGAGGCGCATCCTCTTTTTGTTTTTCAGTACCCCATCCTTTCAGCCTGCTCCGCATGAAGCCCGCGAAAACGCACCGCAGTCGAACAAAATTTCGTACGCAGACGAAATAAAAATGAACTGCGGACGAAATAATTTTCGTCTGCGGACCATTTTCTCCACGTATCTCACGTATCACGAGTAATTCTTCGTTCGGAAATAAAAAAAGGCAATGATATAGAATATGACCCATTGTTTCTTGATGGATTAGGCAGGGATGGAGCGTAGCGAACCCCCTGCTAACCATGAGCAGCACTGAGAACCCCGACGGGGTGACAGATAAAAAAGTGAAAAGAAAAAAGTGAAAAATAATTTTCCACTCCAAACTGATTGGAAACAATGGCAGGGATTTGTCTGTCGTCCCTTTGGGACTTCATGTTTCTTATTGTGAATCAACTAAATATAATTGGCATTTTCTAATGGCGGTCATTAGAAAATGGAATGGAATAAATCTCTAATGACCGATTTGGGTTAAAATAATCAAATATCTTGTGCTTTTCCGTCAAAACTCTTGCAGAAAATCTCAAAAAGGTGTATATTTGCACCGCGTAAAATCTCAAAAAGGTGTAAAATATGGAAGTTCAGAAATCGCAAAAAGGTGCGGATAACATCATTATGAAGCGTAAAATATATCAGCAACTCCTTGATTGGAAGGAGAAAAGAAACGGTGAGGTGGCACTACTCGTAGAGGGAGCACGACGTATCGGAAAGAGTTATATTGTAGAGGAATTCGCCAAGAATGAGTATGAGTCATACATTCTCATCGACTTCAATAAGGCTCCCCAGATGGTAAGAGATTGGTTTGACCTCTATCTGGAAGACCTCGACACGTTGTTCCTCTATCTGAGCCAACACTATAAGGTA
>ONXQ01000165.1:4003-6110 GCA_900321835.1 uncultured Prevotellaceae bacterium | reverse complement strand
ACCACTGATTGGCCTCCATTGCTCCGCCTTCGGGCAGGGCGATGGCTACGCCAGTTGAAAGCGTCTGGCCGAGATACTCAAGATAGAAGTTGTCGAAAACCTGCCAGTTCTGATTTACTGTCGGGTCTGTAACACCTACTTTAAGTGAGCCGTTTGTCACAACTGTTGTGACAACATTTCCATCATAGGCACCTGTCAGAAACTTGGCACCGCTTTCCGCTGCATTGCAATCGTTGTTCCAAATGGCGAAGTTAGCCCTGTCGTCATTGGCATAGAGCACAGTTGGCGTCTCGGTGTCGTTATAGAAGCCTTGACAATGTAAACTATACTTTCCATTAGGCACTGTGGCAGAGATAGTTTGTGAAAAATCAAATGAAGTATGCCATGCCTCGGCTGTGACATTCTCCTTACTACCGACACAGACATTGACACCGGCAGAGTTCCACATCGGAAATTCCCAAGGGTGGGTCATGTCCGTATTGCGCAGATAGTAAGTGCAATCCTTCACTGCGTCACGAGTAGATTTGGGAATTATCAACCAGTAAGAGTAACTATCCCCAGTGTTGTTGCCAACATTGATAAATGCACCCATCTTACCTTGATAAAGCCCATCTTTGACTTCATAGTAAAGGTACTGTGTATCGCTGTTCTTGATGGTGTAGGCATTGGTGTAACCATCTACGTTGACGGATGTGAATACCCAATTACCGACTCTACCCGCATCGACGTTTGTCTCGTCAATGTATCCGTCGGTACATACATAACCGGCTTTTTCGTCCGAGCCATTTGCAGAGTAAGGACGTGTGTAAATTCTGTAGCCGTCGCCGTTGGCTGTCGTGTGATGACACGTCCTGCATGGTCAACGGATGCATGTGTTCCGTAGTCCATACCATCGGTTAGGAACATACCTGCCCCGATGTTGTACAGGAAGTAGTCACCTTCTGCCACTGCCACACCCTGTGTGTAGGTGTGGTTGTAGGAGGCCTGTGCAAACGCTTGCTGCACGCCTCCAATGGCTACGAGTAGTGCAGCCATCCAGAAAAGTAATCTTTTCTTCATTGTTAGTAGATTTTTGTTAATTTGTTGTTATGTGGCTTTATGTTGCACGCCCTCGGCTCGCGCAGGAACGCGGGCTGTAGTCGGACAGTCAATGGGGTGTTGTTGGTTAATGGATGTGGTATATTTAATATGTTCGCGTGTGTACGCGTGCATTCGGTATATTTGTTATGGCAAAGTTACGACCTTTTGTTGTATGTTGGTTGAAATATGGTGCGAAAGAATCGGTTCTTAACAATATTGTAACATTGGGGGTAAAATTTGCCGTTTTTGCAAGGTGGAGATAACAGTGTGCTGTTTGTCCTCGTTTTGCGTTGCAAAGTTACGACTTTTTTCTTGAACAGTATGTGCTCTATTGTTTCAAATTAGTGCAATTTTAGGTCAAAATATTGCAGAATGTGCAAAAATAGATGTTTGTTGCCTGTGAATGTGGAAGATTGTGCAGGGTGGTGCGTTTTTATTGCGAAAAGGTTCGAAAGATGACGTAAGATGCGAAAAATTCGGGTTTAATTCGTAGTCAAAATAAATACTTGTGATACGAGAGATACGTGGAGCCCTTCTTCTTTTTGCTTTCTTTCGGGATGAAAAAAACGAGGGGGTCAGCGGACCCACTGCTCGGGGTTGAGGCGTGAGGTCTGGTTGCGGAGTTGGAAGTGGAGGACGTAGTTGCCGTCGTCGTTGCGGCCTACGGTGCCGAGGGTTTGCTTGGTGGTGACGGTGGCGCCTTTGGAGACGCTGACGCTCTGCAGGCCGCTGTAAACGCTGATGTACTGGCCGTGGCGTACCATGACGATGTACTGCCCGCCGTACTGGAAGACGCTGGAGACGGTGCCGTCGAACACGGCACGGGCCTGTGCGCCTTGCTGTCCGCGGATGTCGATGCCTTTGTTGTCGAGGGTGACGTTGCGGAGGCCGGGGACAGTGTAAGTGCCGTAGTGGCCGACGATGCTGTAGGAGCCGGTGATGGGCATGGGGAGGCGGCCGCGGTTCTGGGCGAAACTGCTGGAGAGGCGGCGGTCGGCGGCGTCCTCGGCGGTCCAGGTGGGGGCGG
>ONXQ01000165.1:0-3974 GCA_900321835.1 uncultured Prevotellaceae bacterium | reverse complement strand
GACTTTCCGGACTTTCCGGAGGTGCCGGATTTCTTGGCGGCGGCGCGTTCGGCTTCGGCTTTCTTGCGGGCTTCTTCTTCGCGGCGTCGGCGTTCGGCTTCGGCGCGTCGGCGGGCTTCGGCGATTTCTTCCTGGATGATGCGCTCGATTTGTGCGTCGATGGCGGCTTCTTTCTTCTTGTATTCAGCGATTTGCTGCTGTACGGTGGCGAGGTTCTGGTTGAGCACCTGTACGTTGCGCTGCTGGCTTTGCTTCGACTGCTCGAGCAGGCGGTGTTTCTCCTGCATGGCTACGCGTGAGGTTTCGAGGCGTGTCTTGGCGTTGAGGAGTTCGTTTTGCTTGCGGCGCACTTCGGCTGCTTTTTCCTTGAGCATCTCGCCTTGCACGCGCTGGAAGGTGCTGTATTCGCGGATGTAGCGCATTCGGCGGATGAACTGGTCGAAGTTGCGGGCGGAGAAGACGAACATGAGTTTTTCCTGCACCGACTTGTGGCGCTGCATATAGACCATAGCGCGTGCGTACTTTTGTTTCTTTTCGGCGAGTTCGCGCTGCAGGCGGTCGAGTTGGCGCTCGAGGGTGTCGATTTGCTGGGTGAGGGTGGTGATTTCGCCGCTGAGCGAGTCGATGGCTTGTTGCTGTCGTCCGATTTGGTGGTCGAGGATGAGGACGGAGTCGAGGCTTTGCTTGATGTGTCGGTTGAGTTCTTCGGCGCGGCGCTGCTGTTCCTTGCGCTGGCGTGCCATGTCTTGCTGCTGGCGGCGCAGTTGTTCTTTGGTGGGTTTGGCTTGTTGTTTCTTCTGCTGCTTGGTGCGGTTGCTTTTCTTCTGGGTCTGGGCGGCGGCGGGCTTGGTGGTGCGGCGCTGACGCTGGGCTGGTGCGGGGAGCATCAGCGTGAAGAGGGCGAGGAGCAGCAGGAGTCGCTTCATGGGGATGAGGGGTGTGTGTTGAGGGGATTTATTTGACGAGGGAGCGGAAGATGTGTTCGGCGTCGGCCTTGCGGTATTTGGAGGGCGCGGGTGTGTGTGCCTGCCAGTCGCTGTTGGAGCGCACGTTGCTCAGGCTGAAGGAGAGTGAGGCGGCGCGGCCTGCCATCTGGAAGGACATGACCATGTCGCGGGGGAAGGGCCGGCGGTCGAAGTCTTCGAAGTCTTTGTAGTCGAAGGCGAAGCGGGCGCTGCGGTCGGTGGGGCTGGTGATGGCGGTCTGGCTGAGTTGCCCGTCGGGTGTGGTGGTCTTGAAGTGGTAGTCGAGCAGACGGTCGTGGTAGTCGAGCAGGACGGTGTCGTGCTGGCGGTCAACCTGGAAGTCGCTGGCTTGTGGGCTTTGCTTGCCGGGCTGGAAGATTTCGTTCCAGAAGAGGCTCTGGAGGGTGTTGAAATCGACGTTGGCTCGCTTGAGGAAGGGGACGTCGGCGTAGGGGACGTCGATGTACTGCTTGTTGAAGCGGTCGATGATGAGTACGTTGGTGGGGGTGAACTCCATGCGTCCGATTTCGGCGATGCCGACGAGGGGGTCGACGAGTGATATCTGGATGACGTCGTTGCGGCGCATCCGGAGGGTGCCGGTGGTGGAGATGGAGCGTTCGCCGAGCGCGACGTTGACCTTGACCTTGGCGGTGATGTTATCGACGCTGAGGCGGTTGGCCATGAGGGTCTGCATGTGGCTGGCGGCGGTGAAGGTGAGGGTCATGGAGGGTCCGTCGAGGGGTGGCTCGATGATTTTCTTCTGGCTGCCGCAGGCGGTGAGGAGGAGAAGGAGGGGAAGGAGCAGAATGTGATTTCCTTTATTTTTCATAATATTTTCGTTTTCGGATTTTCTTTTCGATGAGGGCGTTGGGTCCGCCGAGTTCGAGGGCTTTTTGCCAGTGGCGGACGGCCTGGTCGGTGAGTCCGCAGCGGGCGTAGATGTCGCCTGCGTGTTCGAGGAGGGAGACGTCGTCGGGCTGTGCGCTGTCGCCGAGGATGACGAGGACGGAGTCGATGTAGGTGCGTGCTTCCTCGTAGCGGTGCTGCTGGAAGAGAATCCAGGCGTAGGTGTCGAGATAGGTGGGGTTGGTGCCTTCGTGCTGGAGTGAGCGTCGCGACATCTGCTCGGCGCGCTGGAGGTCCTGCTTGCGGAGGGAGAGGTAGTAGGCGTAGTTGTTGAGCACGAGGGCGTCGTCGGGGCGGTAGATGAGGCAGGAGTCGTAGGCCTGGAAGGCGAGTTCGTCCTGTCCGGTGCGGTGGTAGAGGTCGCCGAGGATGGCGTAGAGGTTGGTGACGAGTGCGAGGTTGCTCTTGTCGTCGGTGCGTGTGAGTCCGCGTTTGGCGGCGTCGATGGCGTCGCGGTTCTTGTTTTGCTGGAAGTAGCCGATGGCGAGGTAGTAGTAATAGACTGGGTCGTTGGTGCCGTAATCGACGGCGGTCTTGCAGAGGTGGACGACGGCGGCGGTGTCTTCTTCCTCGATGGCGTAGGAGAGGAGTTGGTTGCGTGCGAGTTCGGCCTCGGGGTCGATGGCGAGCATCTGGTGGAGGACGGGTTTGATTTGGGCGGTGGGCATGTCGCGCGTGACCATGTAGCGGGCTGCGAGTTCGACGATGCGTGTGTCTTCCTGCGGCTGTGCGAGGAGTTGGCGGAAGAGTTGCATCATCGAGGTGGTGTCGCCGTTCTGCTGGATGTTGTCGTAGGCGAGTGCGCCGACGAACTGGTGGCGCAGGTTGGCATCGACCTGTGGGTTGACGAGCAGTTGCTGTAGGGCGGAGTCGGCCTGTGCGTCGAGGCCCTGGTCGTGGTAGTAGTTGAAATAGGAGAGTTGGAGGTTGACGTTGTCGGGGTGGTCGGCCAGGAGACGGTCGTAGATTTGGCGGGCCCGCTGCTGGTCGCCCCGGTCGTGGTAGAGGTCGCCGATGATGACCTGATAGCGCACGTCGTTGGGGTATTCGGCTGCGAGGGCCTGCATCTCGGCAAAGGCGCGCTGCTCGTCCTTCATCTGGAGGAAGACGTGGAACTTCTGCATGGAGAGTTGTTCGCTCTTTCCCTCGAGCACTTCGATGCGGTCGATGGTGCGGACGAGTGCCTCGTAGTTTTCGCCGCGCTGGTACATGTCGGCCAGCATCATGAGCAGGTCGCTGCGCTGGGGATATTGCTTCGACATCTGCTCGAGTTGGCGGATGGCGTCGTCGGTGCGGTGCTGGCTGACGTAGAGGTTGACAAGGGCCTGCTTGAGCCAGAAGTTGTCGGCATCGAGCCGTGCTGCCTGTTCGAGTTGCAGGAGCGAGAGGGAGTCGTTGCCCAGGTGGCGGGCATAGTTGGAGAGTTCGTAGAGGGCGCCGACATGGCGGGGATTGAGGGCGAGGGCATGGCTGAAGAGGTCGTAGGCCTCGCTGTAGTGGCCGGCGAGTTGCTGGCAGAGGCCGTCGAGGAAGAGGGCCTGTGCCCGTTCGCCGTCGGTCTCGACGCTGAGAGGTTCGGACATCTCGGCGATGCCCGACTGTGCCTGTGCCGCAGCCGGGAACATCGCTGTGAGGATGATGACGAATGTCTTGTGTATCAATGATTTTATGCTCATTTTCGCTGATGATGGGGACGTGCCTTTGTCGGAACTGCTCCGCGGTCGGACTGAAAATGGACTGTGGACGAAATATTTTTCGTCTGCGGACGAAATTTTTTTCATCTGTGGACGAAATTTTTTTCGTCTGCGGACGAAATTTGGCTGTTCTCTACACGCCTGTGTGTCCGAAGCCGCCGGCGCCGCGTTCGGTCTCGTCGAGCACCTCGACCGGGAGCCACTGCGCCTGTTCGTGGCGGGCGACGACCATCTGGGCGATGCGTTCGCCGTCGTTGACGACGAAGGGCTCGTGGGAGAGGTTGACGAGGATGACGCCGACCTCGCCGCGGTAGTCGGCATCGATGGTGCCGGGCGTGTTGAGGACGGTGATGCCCCGTTTGAGGGCCAGTCCGCTGCGGGGCCGCACCTGTGCCTCATAGCCCTGTGG
>ONXQ01000162.1 GCA_900321835.1 uncultured Prevotellaceae bacterium | reverse complement strand
AGTTGGTCGGTGGCGCGCTGAATCATGTCCATCGTGCCGGAACCGTCGCTGACGTACTTGACCACCATTTCGGCATAGTCGATGGCCTCCTGCGTCTTGGCGTTCTTGGGCAGGTTCTTGGCCTTTTCGAGCAGCGGGAGCAGGTCGTCCATGTCCTCCAGTTCGGGCAGGTTGCCGGGACGCATGGTGTTGAGCGCTGCATTGAGTTCGGTGGCCTGACGGTTGATGTCCTCCTGCGTGCGGTCGTAGTTGTCGAACACGCGCTGAGCACGGTCGTACTGCTGCATCATCCGACGGAATCCGTGACGGGCCCAGGGTGCATATTCAGGCACTTTGACAGCCATTTCGTTCCATGCCAACTGGGCGTCGCGACGGCTGCGGGCCACCTGCATGGCCTCGCGCAGCGGTGTCTCGTCGAGGGCCGAAGCCTCAGACAGTTCGGCGTAGGCTTCGTAGTCGGGCAGCGAAGTGAGGTCGCTCTTAGCGTCAGGCATACTGAGACGCAGATAGTGGGTGACGTGGCGGTTGGCCGCGTAGTCGGGCACGAAGTCGTGACCTGCGAACGAGAGCGTGTAGAGATTGGCATCAGCGCCCGTTCCTGCCTTCGCTCCGTTGAGGCGCACGTCGGCGAGGTCGGTGCTGAGGGTGACGTCGGCCTGCTGCCAAGAGTCGATGCCTGTGGTGGCCATCACGAGCGGTCCGTACATGAGGGTGCCGAGCCATTCGGGTGTGAACGGCGTCTTGGTCTCGTTCTTTCCCGTGGCAGCGAGGGCCATCTTGTCGGGACCGAAGTCCAGATGCTTGGTGAAGGGCATGATGACTTCGACGACATCCTTTTTCGACCACTTGCGCAGCGGGATTTCAACGTAACTGCTGGGCTGGTACGACGTGGCGACAGACTTTCCGTTGAGGCGGATGTCGAAGCCTTCGGTGGCCCAATAGGGCACGCGCAGTTTCATGGCGAACGGACGGCCAGCCTTCTTGATGCGGATGGTAGATTTCTCAGCCGGCCAGAGGCATTCCTGCTCAATCACAGTCTTCATGGCGTCCCACGTGGCTGTGGTCGGCATATAAAGAGCCACGTACAGGCATGGATCCCCTACTTGGGAGGGGCTGGGGGAGGTCACGAAGTAGGCTGCCTCCTGATACTTGACATGGTTCTCCACGCCTGTGCCGCCGCAGCAGGTCGATTGCGGCGTCTCGTTGCCCCAGGGCTTGGAGGCGTTCAGACCCACTGCATACTGGTAGAGCACCTGATAGTGACGGGGATTGACCGAACCGATGATCTGGTTGTAGAGCACACGCTCGTAGTAGTCCATGTAGCGGGCATCGTCGGGACGGTAGCAGTTGAGGTCCTTCGTCAGTTTCGCAAGGTTGTAGGCACAGCACGTCTCATTGATGGTGGGTTCAGGGTACTGGTCGCGTCCCCATCCGCCGACGTTGGTGTTCATCGAGAGCATCTGCGTGTAGGGCTGACGGAACATCTCACCGTTGCCCACACCGCCCATCGCATAGCGGTAGCGTCCCTGAATCATCGTCCAGAAGTTCTCGGCCAGGTTGTAGTAATAGGCATCGCCGTTGCCACGGTACGAACGCAGTGCACCGGTAATCATCGGGATGTGCTGGTTGGCGTGGCGTGTGCGGATGGCATCGACGTTGCGCGAGAGCGGCTCAAAGAATGCGGGCGAATCGAAATAATTGGCGGCTTCGAGCAGGTGAGCCTTCTCCGTGACATCGTTCGTCATTTCGGACAGACGGGCGAGGCTCTCAGCCATGCCGCCCACTTCGCCGGCAATATACATGTTCCACATCTCGTAGCGGTTGCCAGGCTGTGCACGGCGCTCTTCCTGTGTGCCGTCGCTCTTGACAAACGTGCGGTAGTGCAGGCGGTTCCACACCCACAGGCCCATGTCCTTCGCAATCTGCAGCGCCTTCGCCTTCACCTTCGCGTCGTCGAGATAGGTGGCAATGTCGATGAGACCTGCCAGTTGCTTGTGGACAGAGTAGTACGGCGCCCAAACCCATTGTTCGTTGTTGTAGGCACGGTACATCTCGATGAGGGCACAGTGCTGTGCCGGAATGGCATTCAGATAGCCGTAGCCGTACTCGGCATAATGCTTTTTGTATTCGTCGAAGTCCTTCCACGTTCCCTTCATGTCGCGCAGTTCGGCCTCGGGCGCAAAGTCGCGGGCTTCCCAGTAGCGTCCCAGTTCGGCATTCCAGACGAAGGTGCGCTCCTGGCACTGGCGCAGTTCATCGACCATCAGTGTGATGCGTCGGCGCAGTTCGTCCTTCTTCGCCTTGTCCTGACAGGATGCAAAAGCCATCGCCATCGCACTCATGTAGTGTCCCGAGCCATGACCCTTCAGTTTGGTCGTGGGCGAGTCCCATCCGTCGGCTTCGGGGTAGCCCTCGGTGGGCAGTCCGTAGGTGTCGCGATAGTTGTAGAGTTGCTGCTTGACATCGAGGCTGAGCAGTTGGTCGATGTCCAGGTTGCGGTTCCACGTCAGACGGTTGTCGCCGTTCACCGTGACCTTGTCGAGCGGAAGCGGCTCTGCGACGGGTTTCTGGGCAGGCACGGCCCACGGCGTCTGCACGACGCGCACCGTTGCCACGACGGGATAACCCTTGTCGGTGGTGTTGTCGCCCGTGATGAATCCGACGACCTTGTACTCCGTACCGACGGGTGTTTCCACCTGATTCGACTCCTTCTGCTCGGTCGAGGGCGAAGAGTTGCTCCATCGCACCTGACGCCATTCTCCGCTGCCGTCGGAGTATGTCACCCATACCTGGAAAGGCAGGCGCGGCGCCGTGCCGACCGGAGTTTCCACTTCGACGCGTTCCACCGTCTTGATGGTGCGGAACGACATCAGACCGACTGCCAGCACCACGGCCAACAGCCCCTTGAACAATACATTGCTTGATTTCATGATGTGAATTAGTTAGTTATATATGAACTTACATAATAGCCACACTTACCCGCTTTCCAAGACCCTCAAACAGACGGAACAATGTGCTGAGTTGGATGTCAGCCTTTCCATTCTCAATACGTGAGATATAGGCCTTCTTCGTGCCAACTCGCTCTGCCAACTGCTGTTGAGTCAACCCTGCACGTAGGCGTTCTTCTTTCAGGCTTTCTGCGATACAAAAAGCATGGGTTTCGGCATCAAACTGACGCCGTTCTTCCGTTCCTTCCTTACCAAATTCCTCGTCAAGAAACTCATCGAGGGTCATGCAGTCCTGAAGTTTTATTGTTTTTTCCTTTGCCATAAACTTATTCCTTTAGTCTTCTTTACTCTCAAAATATTCTTTCATGATGCTTACCGCCTTTTCTATCTCGCTGCGCGGTGTCTTCTGTGATTTTTTCTGAAAAGCATTAAAGAGAATGATCAAACAGCCTTTGTCAAAGCAGCAGAATATCCGATAGATGTTGCTGGCAAACTCAACCCTTATCTCGTACAGCCCTGCAACGCCCTCTATTCTTTTGAAAATAGAAAGGGGCAATCTATCCAACTGTTGAATCCACACAAGCACTTGCGCCACCTTACGCTTGACACCCGCAGGCTGTTCATTCAGGAAGTCTCGCAAGTAGTTTTTATAAAAGATAATCGTCCTCTTCGCCACACCAATCACAGATTTTCTGCAAAGTTAACGAATTTGTTTACATCCTCCAAATCTTTTCTGCGATTTTTACTTTTGCTTAACTAACCGATTTCCATAAAATATTTCTGATAAAATTTGTAAGTGTCGTTCCAAAACACTAATTTTGCACCATACTTCCACGAAGTATAGACTTATTATTTGCTCAATCGCCACTCGAATCACCACCTCGGAACAGCATTATTGGGCAACCCGATGACATGAAATATTGAAGAATGCGCTAACAGCGCAGACTTCATTGTAATTTCATGTTGGCTTGTGGTGAGCCATGAGTGGCGTACGACGAAAGTCTGCGCTTTTTCTTGTTTATGAGGGTAAGTGCAGATAAAAGGAATAGAAATAAATCTTTATTATTAACCCTTAAAAAAACAAGAAAATGAAAAAAAAACATTTTGAATGGATGACATCGTTTGTTGTTGTATTACTCTCAGCCGCGATGATATCTTGTAGTAGCGAAACAGACGGACTGGAGGAGGTCGAATCAAGCACCAGTTC
>ONXQ01000161.1 GCA_900321835.1 uncultured Prevotellaceae bacterium | reverse complement strand
TGCCAGTCGTCGAGCGTGCCGTACTCCAGCACGCGCGGAATGAATTGGGTGGCGTGCTTGTCAAGGTCAGCCGTCTCGCGGTTCATGTCCCAAAAGATGTCGTCCGACAGCCCGGCCATGCATTCTTCTTTCGTCATAGTACAACTGCTTTTCCGTTTTTCTTTGGCAAAAATAAGGAAATAATCCGTTGCTGCCAAATAAATAAGGAAAAAAGTGCTGTGCCGAATGCTGATTTATACTTCGGCGCAGAGGAGCAAAATCTGCACCGCAGTCGAAATAAATTTCGTCCGCAGTTGAAATTTTTTTCGTCCGCAGACGAAATTTATTTCATCCACAGACGAAATTTATTTCATCCACAGTGCGGTTTCCGGACGAAACAAGGGCTGCACAGTCTGTCTTATTCTGTCTGTTTCAAAGTCTGAATACGCCCAGAATCTTGTCCATCACCCAACGCCCAGAATCTTGTCCATCACCCAGTTGACGGTGGTGGCGGAGAGGTGGTCGCAGTCGCAGGTGGCACGGCCCTGGAGGTGCTGCACCACGAGTCGGATGAGGGGCTCCTGCACGTGCTCGGGGTTTGCCACCTTGAATTCTTCGTGCCCCGCTTGGGTGTCGAGGGTGATGGGCTTGTAGTCGAAGACGGAGAAGGCGACGGTGCCGCCGGTGCCTACGATGGCGATGCGGTCGGTGCGGGCTGATTCGTGGGCAACGAAGCACCAGGAGGCGGAGCCGGTCAGTCCGTTGTCGAAGCGGAAGCAGGCGTTGATGGTGTCTTCCACGCGGTAGAGGCCGGCCATGTTCGAACAGAAACCTTCGGCCTCGACGATGTTTGCGTCGAGGATGTGCTGCATGAGGTCAATCTGATGGGGCGCCAGGTCGTAGAAGTAGCCGCCGCGTCCGGCGATGTCGGGCACCAGGCGCCAGGGCAGGTTCTGGCTGTTGTAGTCGAGTTCGCGCGGAGGAACGGAGAAGCGTACCTGCACGGTGAGCAGGTTGCCCAGGATGCCGCTCTCGACAATCTCCTTCACTTTCTGAAAATAAGGAAGGTGGCGGCGGTAGTAGGCCACGAAGCAGGGGACGCCGGTGAGTCCTGCCACGCGGTTGATGCGCAGACATTCTTCGTAACTCACTGCCATCGGTTTCTCGATATAGACGGCCTTGCCGGCGTGCATGGCCATGAGGGCGAAGGTGGCGTGCGAAGAGGGTGGGGTGGCGATATAGACGGCATCGACGTGCGGGTCGCTCACGAGTTGCTGGGCATCCGCATACCAGCGGCTGATGCCGTGCCGCTGGGCGTAGGACTTTGCCTTGTCGGCGTTGCGGCTCATCACGGCGACGACCTGCGAACCTTCCACCAGCGAGAAGGCCGGTCCGCTCTTCTTTTCGGTCACTTCTCCGCAACCGATAAATCCCCATCTGACTGTCTCAAGTGGCTTCATAAACTCGAAATTTTTGGAATGAATACAGGGAATCGTTCTGCAGAAGCAGTTAAAACTCATTAAATCGTTGCAAAAGTACGGAAAAAACATTTACTTTGCAAAAATTTTTTTAACATTATGAATGCTGAAAACGCAGAGAAGTCACCTTTGTACAGGTACAGGGGTGTGCAGAAATGCCTGTCGGAGGGCATCAGTTTCCTCACCGACCACTTTCTACGGTTTGTCCGCCTGACGTTGCCGGTGAGCATTCCGTTTGCGCTCATCGTGGCAGCGCTCATCTACCTTGCCTGCGACGTGACCATCGTGGCTGACGGCACGGTGCTGGCCACTGTGGTCATCGTGCTGGCCACCCTTTGCATGGTGCTCGATGCAGTGTATGTAGCGCTGATTTTCCGTATGCTTTTGTTGCAGGACGAGGGCTATGACATCAGTCGCCTGACGATGCGCCGCCTGTATTCAAAAGAACTATGGCCTGTGGCCGGAAAGGCTCTGGCTGTCAGCCTGCTGCTCACGCTGACGACAGCAGCGTTCTGCTTTGCCTTCACCTACATTCTCCAGTTGCCGCTCGACGACGAACTGGTGACACTTGCGTCGAAGGTTGTCGGGCTGGTCGTCCTGTCTCTTGTGGCGCTGGCTGTGCTGACGCCGTTGGTGCTCTGGACGCCGGGTGCCTTGCTGGGGCAGGAAGGTTTTTTCCGCAATCTGAACACGGCCTATCGCTGGGGCTGGCGCCGCTGGGGCAAGGTGTTCTCGCTCAATCTGCTCATCGGACTCATCGTCTGGATGGTCAGCACGTTGCTCTTTGCGCCGGCTATTGTGGTAGGGCTGATGCAGCGCAATGCCACCATGAGCATGATGCAGGGCGACGCCGTCGATTTGCCCGATTCGTTCGGTGTTTGGGTGGCAGTGATTTTTGTGGTGTCAGCCTTTATTTATACCTTATTGTTATGGTTTCAGCACGTTCCGATGGCCTACCAGTATGCTTCGGCCAGAGTGAGCGATGAAGAACAGAACGGACAGAAAAAACCTCTTATTTGATCGGATGCGAAAGAAGAAGCCGCTCCCGTTGTTGGAGAACATAGAAATAACCGCCGTGGCCGCTGAAGGAAAGGCGCTGGCGCGGGTGGATGAGCGTGTCGTGTTTGTGCCGTATGTCGTGCCTGGCGACGTCGTCGATCTCCAGGTGACGCGGAAGAAGAACAGTTATATGGAAGCCACGGCCGTGCGTTTCCACAAGCGTTCGGACCTGCGTGCCGAGCCCTTCTGCCCCCATTTCGGCGTGTGCGGAGGCTGCAAGTGGCAATGCCTGAAATACGAGGAGCAGTTGCGTGCCAAGCAGCAGCAAGTGCAGGACGCCCTGCAGCGCATCGGCAAGGTCGAATTGCCGGAAATCTCGCCCATCCTGGGCAGTCGCAAGACGCGGGAGTACCGCAACAAACTCGAGTTCGGATTCTCCAACCGCCGCTGGCTCACCGTGGAGGAGGTGAAGGCCGACAAGCAGTTTGACGTGCGCGATGCCCTGGGATTCCACATCACGGGGGCTTTCGACAAAATCCTCGACATCGACGAGTGTCACCTCATGGACGACGTGCAGAACCGTATTCGCAACGACATCCGCCAGTACGCTTTGGAACACGCCCTCTCGTTCTACGACTTGCGCCTCAATCAGGGTTTGTTGCGTTCGCTCATGGTCCGAAACAGCAACACCGGCGAACTGATGCTCCTCGTCCAGTTCCGCATCGAAACGCCTGAGGAACGGGAGCAAGCCATGGGCCTCATGCAGCATCTGGCCGACACGTTCCCCGAAATCACCTCGCTCCTCTACGTCGATAACCACAAGTGCAACGACACCTTCGGCGACCAGGAGGTCATTGTCTATAAGGGGACGGAATATATATATGAGGAAATGGATGCGAGCGATGGCTCACTCCCCCTTTCGGGGGGAGACGGAGGGGGACTTCTCCGTTTCAAGGTTGGTCCCAAGTCCTTCTACCAGACGAACACCGAGCAGGCCTACGAACTCTACCGCGTGGCACGCGAGTTTGCGCAACTCACCGGCAACGAACTCGTCTATGACCTCTACACCGGCACCGGTACCATCGCCAACTTCGTGGCCCGTCAGGCCCGCCAGGTCATAGGCATCGAGTATGTGCCCGAAGCCATCGAGGATGCCCGTGTCAACTCCGATCTGAACGGCATCACGAACACCCTCTTCTACGCCGGCGACATGAAGGACATCTTGACGCAGGACTTCATCGACCGTCACGGACGTCCCGACGTCATCATCACCGACCCGCCACGCGCCGGAATGCACCAGGACGTCGTCCAGACCATCCTCCATGCCGCTCCGCGCCGCATCGTCTATGTCTCCTGCAACCCCGCCACACAGGCCCGCGACCTGCAGTTGATGGATGCCGACTACCGCGTGGCCCGCGTCCAGCCCGTCGATATGTTCCCCCACACGCAGCACGTCGAGAACGTCGTTCTGCTTGAGCGACGATCGTAAGACTGTGTCATTCGCGAAATCGTGCCTAAAACATCATAAAACAATGAGCAGAAATAACAACCAGGCTTCGCAGGACTTCTACAACCGCAAACTGGCCAACCACTACACCGACTACAACGTGCGCCAGGAGCAGCCGTTGATGGACTTCCTGCTGGCCGTCGTGACCAGCGGCAACCGCACCCGTGCCAAGCAGTTGCTGGCGCAGAAGATGGTCTATGTTGATCAAGTCATCACCACGCAGTACAACACCCCGCTGCTTCCCGGACAACTCGTCCAGATTGCCAGCCGCGGCAACCTGCACACGCTCAACAGCGAATTTGTCCGCGTCGTTTACGAGGATGCCTTCCTCATCGTCATTGACAAGGCGCCCGGCATCCTCAGCAACTCCCCGCTTGAGGGACGTGAGAACTCCGTCAAGCGCATCCTCGATGAATACCTGCAACGTGGAAAGAAACCAGTCACGGCCCACATCGTCCACCGTCTCGACCGCTACACCTCGGGCCTCATGGTCTATGCCAAGCGGCGCGACGTCCAGGAGACGTTCATGAACTACTGGCGCGACATCGTCACCGACCGCCGCTACGAAGCCGTCGTCGAAGGCCGCATGGAGCGCGACACAGGCACCGTCGAGTCGTGGCTCTACGACGACAAGCGATTCATGACCCACTCCTC
>ONXQ01000160.1 GCA_900321835.1 uncultured Prevotellaceae bacterium | reverse complement strand
GTTCAAGTCGCGAAACCACTGTCAAGCCATCTTTGGATGCCGAAAGTATGAAATTTGTCGGTATTTGGAGCGGAAAAGGACCATACAGTGCCGGTTCATCTACCAATTATGGTTGGATTGATGGACAATGGATTTTTTACAATGATGGCACTTTTTTCTGGACAGGAAGTAATTCCTATGGATACACAACGACATCTATAGGTAAATGGCATTACAATTCGGAAAATAAACTGCTCATTACCGATAGCGAATACAACATTGCGTGGGAAATCATAGAAGTAACTGAAGATTCTTGGTATGGAACCGTTCAGTCAAAAGGATTATCATCTATCTACTCAAGGCAGGAAGTGCCTCAAATAGAAATACAAAAGCCTAAACTATGTAACATAACTGGTAATAACGCTGTATTAAGAGTACAAATCAACAATTATGGTTATACTACTGATGAATACATGATTGGCTTATGCTACGCTAATAATGAAGAAACAGACAAAGAGGTCTTTAGCAAACTCTATGCAAAAGAGGTGCAATCTTTTCATGTTGGTGGACCAAATGGTTTTGTTGACATTACCCTTCCTGATTTGAGAGAAGATGAGAAGTATCAGATATATGCTTTTGTTCAGAAAGATGAGAAACGAACTTATACTGAAGAGTCTTTTCATTACAAGCACAAAAACGTACCCAATGATTTAGTGTTCATGGGGCAATTCACAAACGAAGGAAATCCTATTTTCTGGCATCATCATTCCCGTTCCAATTATTGGGATAAATATGGACAAGAAGCCCAAGTGCTAAAGTGGGGGAACCAAGTTACAGTAACTAGAGATTTATTGGAAGATTTAGAGGGGAAGAGAAACTATACATGGGAAGTTATTTCGGTTGATGATAAAGAAATGCTGAAACAAACCTGCAATCTCAATAACAATACCATCATCTATCAATTATTAGACTATCAAAAGATTGGAACGGGTAAAAACAGCGGAAAAATCCTCTGGTCAGGAAAACTGAGCGAGTTACTTTGTTCTTGCTACCCATATCACGACAGACAGGACTTCGTCTTTGACACCAACGGCTACCTAATAGATGTAAATTTATTCGGTTCTTCTTACTATAAAGCATTAACAGGCAAAGGCGAACAATGTCTATTTGCTCGTACTTACGACATGACCTGGTAACAGTCAGAACAACAAAGCCCTGCATACTGTGAGTTACGGTATGCAGGGCTTTTTTTAATGTGAGAGGAATGCTTACTTCAGTTTCTTGTAGGCATACTTGGCTGTGCTGCCGAGTTCCTCTTCGATGCGGATGAGTTGGTTGTACTTGGCCATACGGTCGGTGCGGCTCATCGAACCGGTCTTGATCTGACCCGAGTTGGTGGCAACGGCGATGTCGGCGATGGTTGCGTCCTCGGTTTCGCCCGAACGGTGAGAGGTAACGGTGGTGTAGCCGTGACGATGAGCCATTTCGATGGCCTCGAGAGTCTCGGTCAGCGAACCGATCTGGTTCACCTTGATAAGGATCGAGTTGGCAGCACCCATCTGGATACCCTTCTGCAGGAACTTCGTGTTGGTTACGAACAGGTCGTCACCCACGAGTTGGCACTTGTGACCTACCTTCTGCGTGAGTTTCACCCAGTTCTCCCAGTCATTCTCGTCAAGACCGTCCTCGATCGAGTCGATGGGATAGGTGTCGATGAGGTGTTCGAGGAAGGCAATCTGCTCGTCGGCGCTGAGTTTCTTGCCGTTGGGATCCTTCTGCTTGCCGTTCTTGAGTTGCTTGTAGTCGTAGAACCAATGGCCGTTCTCCTGAACAGCGAATTCGCTGGCAGCGCAGTCCATAGCAATCTTCACGTCGTCGCCGGGCTTGTAGCCGGCAGCCTTGATGGCGTCGCAGATGATGGTCAGAGCGTCTTCGATGCCGTCGAGGGCAGGAGCAAAACCACCTTCGTCACCGACAGCGGTCGAGAGGCCACGGGCCTTGAGCAACTTGGCGAGGTTGTGGAACACTTCGGCACCCATGCGGATCGCCTCCTTGATGTTCGGAGCGCTGACCGGACGGATCATGAATTCCTGGAAAGCGATAGGTGCATCACTGTGAGCACCGCCATTGATGATGTTCATCATGGGCACGGGCAGTGTGTAGGTGTTGCAGCCACCGATGTAGCGGTAGAGGGGCAGGCCCAGGCAGTTGGCAGCAGCCTTAGCAGCAGCGAGGCTGACACCGAGGATGGCGTTGGCACCGAGTTTCGACTTGGTCGGTGTGCCGTCGAGAGCGAGCATCTTGTAGTCGAGAGCGCGCTGGTCGAACACGCAGTCGCCCTTCAGGGCGGGAGCGATAACGGTGTTGACGTTTTCAACAGCCTTCAGGACACCCTTGCCGAGGTAGCGGCCCTTGTCGCCGTCACGCAGTTCGAGGGCTTCGTTTTCACCTGTAGAGGCACCCGACGGAACGGCTGCACGACCGAGAACACCATTTTCGAGCACTACGTCAACTTCGACCGTAGGATTGCCACGCGAGTCAAGAATCTCGCGAGCGACGATTTTTTCAATCTTCATAGTTTATAAAATTAAGAATTAAAAATGAATAATTAAAATCTACTTAACCCTGCAAAGTTACGCAATAAAATTAAGAATTAAAAATGAATAATTAAAAATTTCGCTGCAGGCCGAACTTTGAGGCTTTTCTTCACGATTTTTGGTGGGTTTTGACAAGTGGCCGGGTTAACTTCGTTGAAATTTTCAAGTGCTTGGAAAAAAACTTCCAAGCGCTCAGACGAAAATTTCCAAGCGCTCAGACGAAAACTTCCAAGCGCTCAGACGAAAATTTCCAAGCGCTCAGACGAGAATTTCCAAGCGCTCAGAAATGCCGATGCACCGCAGCACGGTGTCGGACGGAGTGTAGTCAGAAGCGGAAGTAAGCCTGGAGGTCGGCCATGTTGTAGTCGCCGTCCTGCCCGGCATGGTTCAGCGCGCGGTCGTTCACACGGGTGAGGTTGAGTTGCAGTTTCAGGTTTTTCGTGAAGTTGTAGTCGGCCGTGAGAATGTAGAGGCTGCGGGCGGTGTTCCACTCCTTCGCGTCGCGATAGACGTCGTACTTCGCCCAAAGTTTCACTTTCTCGCCCACGGGCACACCGACCATCGCATACCAGGCATCGGCACGGTCGGCGCCGCTGATGGTGCTGGTGCCGTCGGCCGCCGTCGTGATTTTGCGTCCGACGCTGTGGGCATACTCCGCACGGGCACTGATGCAACCGTCGTACATGGCTCCGACAGCCCAGCGCTTGCGATCGACCTTCAATCCGTCCTTCACGAAATCGCCGTCCCATCCGAACAGCCCCACCTGCAATTCCTTCACCGGCCGCACGGCAATGCCGCCGATGATGTCCTTGCGCGTGTTGCGGTCGCCACGGTTGATGCCCTGGCCGTTGTATGCGCCAATTTGGTAATGGAACAGGGGGTGACGGTCCTGTGCCACGGGCAGAAAGTCGCCCTGAAGTTGCAGTCCGAAGTCGCGGCCATTGGACGAATGCTCACCCACACGGTCGCTGAATCCGGCCAGGCGTGTCGTCAGTTGCGAATAGGAGCCGGGACCTGTCTCCCACGGATGGATCGGGTTTTCAAACGTAAACGCACGCTTGAACTGACCGAACTTCACGCGCAGGAAGTCCAGACGCTGCCATTCGACCCAGGCGTCCACGATGCGCGGTTCGTTGCCGTTCTTATTTGAAGAGGACCCGTTGACCTGCAACTGCAACATGTAACCGAAATCGAGCACTTTGCCGCTGGCCGACACGCGCACCAGACGCAACGAACCGTCAGCCTGCACGTCGTTTCCGCGCTGGTCGTTCACCGTGGCCTGACCAATCACATAGCCCCCAAGCCGCGTGTTCTGTTTGAGGTCTTGAAGTGCCTTTTCAGCCACATTCTGCTGTGCAGCAACGATTTGCGGCAAGAGAAAAGCAAGGAATAGAAAAATCTTTTTCATATCATCATGATTGAGTGTTGATTACACAAAGAACAACGCTGCTCCGGCCACAGCGATGATGGCGCCGATGACCTCCCAGCGTGTGACGCGCTGATGCTGCCACAGCCAGGCGGGCAGCAGGATGATGATGGGCGTGAGCGACATGAGCGTCTGCGCCACGCCGGTCGAGGTGTAGAGCGTGGCCAGGAGCGAGAG
>ONXQ01000001.1 GCA_900321835.1 uncultured Prevotellaceae bacterium | reverse complement strand
TTTCGTGATAAAAAAGATTCAAGTTTTTTTACTTTCATTTTGTATTCCGCTCACTTAATCGTAACTTTGCAAAGAGAATCAGTAGAAACCAAAATTATTAGTCATTATGGAAATTACAACTGAGAATTTCAGCGAGATCTTGAATGCCGGCAAGCCGGTGGTAGTGGACTTCTGGGCCACATGGTGCGGCCCGTGCCGCAAGGTGGCACCCGTCATCGAGGAACTGGCCGAAGAGTACAAGGACCGCGTCATCGTGGGCAAGGTCGATGTCGAGGAACAGGACGACCTGGCCTTCCAGTTCGGCATCCGCAACATCCCCACCGTCCTCTTCCTGAAGGACGGCAAGGTGGTCGACAAAATCGTCGGCGCTACCGTCAAGGCCGCCTACGAGGAGAAAATCAAGGCCATGCTGTAAGGTGTTGGGGAAGTTAAAGGAGTTATAGGGAGTTAAGGGAGTTAAATGACGAATGTCTGCAAACTCTAATGCCGGCTCCCTAAAAAAGTAACGTCCTTTAACTTCCTGAACGAACGAAGTGAGTGATAACTCCCTTTAACTTCTTTAACTCCTTTTTATATTATGTCAATCGATAACGAAATCCTGCTGGACGCCGAGGACGACGCCCGCGAAGTGGCCTTCATCCGCCAGCAGTTGCCCCAGGAACTGAAGGAACGGTTCTCCGACGAGGACCTCTACTACATCCTCGACCTGCTCATCGACTACTACACCTCGCAGGGCATCTTCGACCAGGAGCCCGACGCGGACGGATGTGTCGATGTTGACCTCGACGCCATCGCCGACTACGTCTGCCGCCAGGCACGCAAGGAGCAGGTGGGCGAGTTTGAACACGACGACATCCTGCTCGTCATACAGGCCGAAATGGACTACTCCGAGCAGCAGGACGAAGAATAAACCCACGCACGAACACCGTGAAGCAGGGACAGGTACAGCAGCAGCGCGACATACAAGTACAGCGACTTTCGCCACAACAATACCTTGTGGCGAAACTCGTTGAACTGCCCGTCACCGACCTCGAGCAGCGCGTGCGTCCGGACTCTCCGGACACCACCCTCTACGACGCCGACGACCTGCCCGTCTATCAATCTTCCCGACGCGAGCCCCAAGCCGAAATTCCCATCGGCGACACACGCTCCTTCATCGAAGACCTCGAGGCACAAATCGCCGACTACGACGTCACACCCCTCCAGCGCCAACTCATCCAGTACCTCATCGGCTCGCTCGACGACCGCGGATTCATCGACCGCCCCCTCCAGAACATCGTCGACGACCTCCTCTTCAACCACAACATCGACGTCAGCCCCCAGCAACTCGCCGACGCACTCGCCGTGCTCCAGCAGTTCGACCCGCCCGGCATCGGCGCACGCTCGCTCCAGGAATGTCTGCTCATCCAAATCGACCGCATCCTCAGCGAAACCCAACCCACACCCGTCCTCCTGCTCTCACGCCGCATCGTCACCGAAGCCTTCCCCCTCTTCCAGCGCAACGACACCGAGCGCATGGCACGCCAACTCGACGTCACCGCCGAACAACTCCGCAGCGCCATCCTCGCCATCGGACGCCTCAACCCCCACCCCGGACGCTCGCTCCACGAAGCCGCCGACGACCGCGCACAGACCATCATCCCCGACTTCATCATCGAAACCGACCACGAAAGCCAAGTCAGTTTCAGCCTCAACCAAGGCGAAGTGCCACCGCTCCGCGTCAGCCCCGACTACCTCCAGCAACTGCGCACCTATCAGCAGGCACCCGAAAGCCGCATGACCCGCACACAGCGCGACGCCTACACCTACACCCGCCAGAAAGTCGAGGCCGCACAAATGTTCGTCCAAGCCATCCTGCAGCGCCACCACACCCTCAGCGCCACCATGAAGGCCATCATCGCCCTGCAGCGCGACTTCATGCTCACCCAAGACGACGCCCAACTCCACCCCCTGCGCCTCGACGACGTCGCACAGCGCACTGGACTCAACATCTCGACCGTCAGCCGCGTCGTCGCCAGCAAATACGCACTCCTCGACGGCACACTCTACCCCCTCAAGCACTTCTTCCTCCGCTCCAAGACCAACGCCGAAGGACAACTCATCCTCAAGACCCACGTTTACCCCCTCCTGCGCCAACTCATCGACGAAGAAGACAAACGCAACCCCCTCAGCGACGAACAACTCTCCGTGCTCATGCGACAGCACGGACAGCCCATCTCACGCCGCACCGTAGCCAAATACCGCGACGAGATGAACATACCCACCGCCACACTGCGACGCCGAATGTAATATGGAAAAGAGATTCATACAACTCTCACGCATCCTCTCAGCCCTCTCTGCACCCTTCTACGCGCCGACCTGGGCCTTCCTCTGGCTGCTCTTCTTCAGTTACCTGCGCCTGCTCCCCATGGGCTACAAACTCCTGGTGCTCGCCATCGTCGTCACCTTCACCGTGATCATCCCGATGGTCAGCATCAATGTCTTCCGCCGCCTCAACCGCTGGAGCCACTGGCAACTCTCCCACCGCCAGCACCGCCACATGCCTTACCTGCTCTCCCTACTCAGTTACGCCTCCTGCCTCCTGCTCCTCCTGCAAATGAACACCGCCACCTTCTTCCGCTGCGTCATCACCTCAGCCATCGCCGCACAAGTCCTGGCCATGCTCATCAACCTGCGGTGGAAAATCTCGACCCACATGGTCGGCATGGGCGGACTCGTCGGACTGCTCATCGCCTTCAGCCACATCTTCTACTACAACCCCCTGTGGCCCACCTGCGGACTGCTCATTCTCTCGGGCCTGCTCGGCACCAGCCGCATGATACTGCGCCAGCACAGCCTCGCCCAAGTGCTCGCAGGCTTTTTCCTCGGCCTCGTCTGCGCCATCATTTTCACACTTTTCATCTGGATCTGACACACACCACAACAATATGAAACCACAAGTAAGCATCATCATGGGCAGCACCAGCGACCTGCCCGTCATGGAACGAGCCGCACAACTGCTTGACGACATGGGCGTGCCCTTCGAAATGCACGCCCTTTCGGCCCACCGCACACCGGCAGCCGTTGAAGACTTCGCCCGCAACGCCGCCAGTCGCGGCATCAAAGTTATCATTGCCGGAGCCGGCATGGCAGCGGCCCTGCCCGGCGTCATCGCCGCACAAACCACGATTCCCGTCATCGGCGTGCCCATCAAAGGTTCAGCCCTCGACGGCGTCGATGCTGTGCTCTCCATCCTCCAGATGCCTCCCGGCATCCCCGTCGCCACAGTAGCCATCAACGGCGCACTCAACGCCGCCATCCTCGCCGTGCAGATGCTCGCCTTGAGCGACGAACCTCTCGCCGAGAAACTCCAGTCCTACAAGTCGTCACTGACGAAGAAGATTGAAAAAGCCAACGCCGAACTGGCTGCCGTACAGTACACACACAAGACCAACTGAACATGAACAGAAGAAAAACACATGAGGTCCGCGTGGGCAACACACCGCTGGGCGGAGCCAACCCCATCCGCGTGCAGTCGATGACGACGACTTCGACGATGGACACCGACGGAAGTGTGGCACAAGTGCTGCGCATCGTCGAGGCCGGCGGCGAGTATGTGCGCCTCACGACCCAGGGCGACCGAGAGGCAAAAAACCTCGAATCCATCGGGAAAAAACTGCGGTCACTGGGCTGCAACGTGCCCCTCGTTGCCGACGTCCACTTCAACGCCCATGTTGCCGATGTCGCGGCCCTGTACGCCCAAAAAGTGCGCATCAATCCGGGCAACTATGTTGACCCCGCCCGACGTTTCCAGAAACTGGAGTACACAGACGCCGAATATGCCGATGAAATCGCCAAAATCGAGGAAAAATTCGTTCCGTTCCTGCACATCTGCCGCGAGCATGGCACAGCCGTACGCATCGGTGTCAACCACGGTTCGCTGTCCGACCGCATCATGTCGCGCTACGGTGACACACCCGAAGGCATGGTCGAGTCGTGCATGGAGTTTCTGCGCATCTGCGTCAAAGAAGACTTCAAGGATGTCGTCATCAGCATCAAGGCCAGCAACACGGTGGTCATGGTGCGCACCGTTCGGCTGTTGGTACGGCAGATGGAGCGTGAGGGCATGGACTTTCCGCTTCATCTGGGCGTGACCGAAGCCGGCGAAGGCGAGGACGGAAGGGTGAAAAGTGCCGTTGGAATCGGCGCTTTGCTCTGCGAAGGCATCGGCGACACCATCCGCGTTTCGCTGTCCGAGGCACCCGAACGGGAAATTCCCGTGGCACGCAAAATGGTCGAATCCATCGAGGAATGTGCCGCACTGCGCGAGCAACTGCGCAAGTCGGCGAAAAACGGGAAATTGTCCGTTGAAATGGGCGAAAATGACTGGGAAAGCCTGCAACTGAAGGTAGCGATGGCGGCTGGAGCGCTGCTGATTGACGGCGTGGCCAGCGAACTGGAGATTCACGACCCTCACTTCAGCCGCGAAAGTCTCGATGAATTGGCCGATTCTGTGCTTCAGGCAGCCCGTGTGAAGATGACGAAACCCGAATTTATTTCGTGCCCAGGCTGCGGCCGTACGCTCTACGACCTGGAGAGCACGATTGCCCGCATCAAGCAGGCCGTGTTGGCACGTGCGAAGGAAAATCCGGCGTTCCGCACGCTGAAAATCGGTATTATGGGCTGCATCGTGAACGGTCCTGGCGAGATGGCCGATGCCGACTACGGCTATGTCGGCGCTGCGGCCGGCAAGGTGAGCCTCTACAAGCGGAAAGAGTGTATCGAGAAGAACATTCCTGCGGCCGAGGCTGTTGACCGCCTCATCCAGTTCATCGAAGACGACCTGAAGGCATAGGCCATTCCCCTATCCACCACCCTGCACAAGGCACCGCACAGCACCCGACAGGACTGTGCGGTGCCTTGTGTCGTTGTTGCCATCCCACGCGCGTATATTTTTAAAAGGTATGGGCATCAATGCCCTCGCAAGGTGAAAAAAATTAACATTTGCTTTGCAGTCTGCTTGCTTAATCGTAACTTTGCAGTCGATTTCAATTTTAAGGTAAAATGCAGGACATCAGAAACATTGCGATTATTGCACACGTTGACCACGGCAAGACGACGCTGGTTGACAAGATGCTCATGGCCGGCCATCTCTTCCGCGAGAACCAACAGACCGGCGACCTCATTCTCGACAACAACGAACTGGAGCGCGAGCGTGGCATCACGATTCTCTCCAAGAACGTCAGCATCAACTATAAAGGAGTGAAAATCAACGTGATTGACACTCCGGGACACTCGGACTTCGGCGGCGAGGTGGAGCGTGTGCTCAACATGGCCGACGGCTGCATCCTGCTGGTCGATGCCTTCGAAGGCCCGATGCCGCAGACGCGCTTCGTGCTGCAGAAAGCACTCGAAATCGGGCTGAAGCCCGTCGTCGTGGTCAACAAGGTGGACAAACCCAACTGCCGCCCCGAGGAGGTCTATGAGATGGTGTTCGACCTGATGTATAACCTCAACGCCACGGAGGACCAACTGGACTTCCCCGTCGTCTATGGTTCGGCCAAGCAGGGCTGGATGGGCGAGGACTGGAAGACGCCGACCACGGACATCACCTACCTGCTCGACAAGATTATCGAGGTGATTCCCGCTCCCAAGCAACTGGAGGGCACGCCGCAGATGCTCATCACCTCGCTCGACTATTCGACCTACACGGGCCGTATCGCCGTGGGCCGCGTACACCGTGGCACGCTGCGCAACGGCATGGCTGTGACCATCTGCCACCGCGACGGTTCGACCGAGAAGACGAAAATCAAGGAACTGCACACCTTCGAGGGCATGGGACACCGCGCCACGCAGGAGGTGTCGAGCGGCGACATCTGCGCCGTCATCGGTCTGTCGAACTTTGAAATCGGCGACACCATCACCGATGCTGATGCACCCGAGGCCCTGCCCACCATCTCGATCGACGAGCCGACCATGTCGATGCTTTTCACCATCAACAACTCGCCCTTCTTCGGCAAGGAAGGCAAGTTCTGCACTTCGCGCCACATCGGCGAACGCCTGGCCCGCGAACTGGAGAAGAACCTGGCCCTGCGCGTCGAGCAGAAAGAGGACTCGACCGACTCCTGGATTGTCAGCGGCCGCGGCGTGCTGCACCTCTCGGTGCTCGTCGAGACCATGCGCCGCGAAGGCTACGAACTGCAGGTCGGACAGCCGCAGGTCATCTACAAGGAAATCGGCGGGAAGAAGTGCGAACCCATCGAGGAACTGACCATCAACGTGCCGACCGACTTCTCCAGCAAGATGATTGACATGATCACGCGCCGCAAGGGCGAGATGGTGTCGATGGAGGCACAGGGCGACCGCGTGAACATCGAGTTTGAAATCCCCTCGCGCGGCATCATCGGCCTGCGCACCAATGTGCTCACGGCAAGCCAGGGCGAAGCCATCATGGCCCACCGCTTCAAGAACTACCAGCCCTACAAGGGCGACATGGAGCGCCGCACCAACGGTTCGATGATCTCGATGGACACGGGCACCGCCGTCGCCTACGCCATCGACCACCTGCAGGACCGCGGCAAGTTCTTCATCAACCCGCAGGAGGAAGTCTATGCCGGCGAAGTGGTCGGCGAGCATGTCCACGAGAAGGACCTCGTCATCAACGTCACGAAGACCAAGCAACTGACCAACGTCCGTGCCTCGGGCACCGACGAGAAGGCCCGCATCATCCCTCCCGTGCAACTCTCGCTCGAGGAGATGCTCGAATACATCAAGGAAGACGAGTACGTCGAAGTGACGCCCAAGTCGCTCCGAATGCGCAAAATCATCCTCGACCACCTGGAGCGCAAGCGCGCCAACCGCAACGAGGAATAATCGGCCACGGCCCAGTCGGCCGGAAATTCGTCCGCAGACGGGGAAAAAATCGTCCGCAGACGAAATCAATTTCGTCCGCAGACGAAAAAAATTTCATCCACAGACGAAATTCAGTTCCACCACAGTGGTACGAAAATTCCACTGCGCCGGTACGACCGTACCACCGCAGTGGAACTCCGGCAGGGGCACAGGGCCGAAACAGGCCGAATTGCGAAACCGAGTTAGCAAATTGCCATTTCCGTAGCGAAAAACAGCGGATTTTTGCACATAAAACATTTTTTTGTGCAAGAAAAATGCATTTTGTAGGAAAAACTTTGGTGAGATTAAGATAATTTTCATAACTTTGCACCCTGAATTGGTACAGCGCGCCACGCTGGCACGTCACTGACACGCGCCCCCAAGCGTCTGAAACCGAATCAGAAAGCAAGAAAAGAGAGAAAACAATTCACATTATTTATTAACAAAAACAATTAGAATTATGTCTGAAATTGAATCAAAAGTAAAGACCATCATCGTTGACAAACTGGGTGTCGACGAAGCAGAAGTAAAGCCCGAAGCAAGTTTCACCAACGACCTCGGTGCAGACTCTCTCGACACAGTCGAACTGATCATGGAGTTTGAGAAGGCTTTCGGCATCAGCATCCCCGACGACGAGGCTGAAAAGATTTCTACCGTTGGCGGTGCCATCTCCTACATCGAAGAGCACGCAAAGTAAGAAACTAATTAAGGCCCCCCTCTAACTCCCCCCGGCAGGTGGCGAACCTCCTCCTTCAGCCCTGAAGCAGCGAGTTTCACCCAAACCTTTCGAGGAGAATTAAAGGGGGGCCGTTAATCTTTTTTTATATATATGGAACTGAAAAGAGTTGTTGTTACAGGTCTCGGAGCCATCACACCCCTCGGCAACGACGTCGAGACGACGTGGAAAAACGTCAAGGCAGGCGTGAGCGGAGCCGGCCCCATCACACATTTTGACGCATCCCAATTCAAGACACAGTTCGCGTGCGAAGTGAAAGACTTCGACCCCTCACAATACATTGACCGCAAGGAAGCCCGCAAGATGGACCTCTACTGCCAGTATGCCCTCTCGGCAGCCAAGCAGGCCATCGCCGACTCGGGCATGGACCTGGAGACCGTTGACAAAAACGAAATCGGCGTCGTGCTCGGCGTCGGCATCGGCGGCATCCACACCTTCGAAGAAGAAGCCGGCAACTACGCCGTCAACGGAGCCACCCTCGGCCCCAAGTACGGCCCCTTCTTCATCCCCAAGATGATTGCCGACATCGCCTCCGGACACATCTCCATTGAATACGGCTTCCACGGCCCCAACTACACCACAACGAGCGCCTGCGCCTCATCGACCAACGCCATCGCCGACGCCTTCAACCTCATCCGCCTCGGCAAGGCCAACGCCATCGTCACCGGCGGCGCCGAAGCAGCCATCTGGCCCGCAGGCGTCGGAGGCTTCAACGCCATGAAAGCCCTCTCCACCCGCAACGACGAGCCCGAGAAAGCCAGCCGCCCCTTCAGCGCCAGCCGCGACGGATTCGTCATGGGCGAAGGCTCGGTCATCCTCGTGCTCGAAGAACTTGAACACGCCCTCGCACGCGGCGCCAAGATCTACGCCGAAGTAGCAGGCTGCGGCATGTCGGCCGACGCCTACCACATCACAGCCACCCACCCCGAAGGCCTCGGCGCCAAACTCGTCATGCAGCGCGCCCTCAAGGATGCCGGCATGAAACCCGAGGACATCGACTACATCAACACCCACGGAACATCCACCCACGTCGGCGACGTGAGCGAAGTGAAGGCCATCGTCGACCTCTTCGGCGAAGCAGCCTACAAACTCAACATCAGTTCCACCAAGTCGATGACGGGCCACCTGCTCGGAGCCGCCGGCGCCATCGAAGCCATGATCAGCGTGCTCAGCGTCAAGGACGACATCGTTCCGCCCACCATCAACCACGACCCAGAAGACAAGGACGAAGAGATTGACTACAACCTCAACTTCACCTTCAACCAGGCCCAGCAGCGCGAAGTACGCGCCGCCCTGAGCAACACCTTCGGATTCGGCGGACACAACGCCTGCGCCATCTTCAAGAAATACAAGTAAGTACAGCAATGACTTCTGTATTCAAAGGACTCAGACAAAACGTAAGGCTCCTTACCGCGAAGGATAAGGAGCCTTACTTGCGTCTGAAACGCATCACCGGCTACCTCCCCTACGACCTCAGCCTCTACCGCACCGCACTCATGCACAAGTCAGCCAGCCGAGGCGAGGACAAAAGCCACCACATCAACAACGAGCGGCTCGAATACCTCGGCGACGCCATCCTCGGCGCCGTCGTCGCCGACCTGCTCTACCAGCGCTACCCCAACAAGCAGGAAGGCTACCTCACCACCCTGCGCAGCAAACTCGTGCGCCGCGACACCCTCAACCAACTCGCCGTGCAAATCGGGCTCGACAAACTCATCCTGCACGAAGGCCCCGTCACGTCGGCCCACAACAGTTACATGAACGGCAATGCCTTCGAAGCCTTCTTCGGCGCCCTCTACCTCGACCGCGGCTATGCCGTCTGCCAGAAATTCATGCGCAACGTCATCTTCCGCCGCTTCATCAACATCGACGAAATGTCGCAAAAGGAAGAAAACTACAAGAGCAAACTCATCGAATGGTGCCAGAAACACCAACTCGCCATCGAGTTTGAAATGCTCTCGCAGAAGATGCTCAGCGACCGCACCACCCCCAAGTTCGTCTCGCGCGTCGTCATCGAAGGCGTCTATTGCGGACAGGGCGACGGATTCTCCAAAAAAGAAAGCCACCAGCAAGCCGCCCGCCAAGCCTACCAGAAAGTGCGCCGCGACGTCGCCTTCGTCAACCGCCTGTTCGAGGAACGCAGCAAGCGGAAGAAATAAAAGCGCTTCGCCCATGCAACACAGGGCCAAGAGCCCAGAAGATTTCATCAAAGGCACGACTTTGAACATTCATTTACCATAAAAACAAAAACAATGAGAAAGACAAGGCTCTGGATGATGGCCGCCATCCTGACGTTCTGCGGCACCAGCGTCTTCCCCTCCTGCTCCAGCGAGGACAACACGGCAGAGCGTAGCGAACAAGAATACACGGGCGTGCCGCTCGTCATCCTCGACACCGACCTCGGCTCTTCGACCGACGACCTCTTCGCCCTGGAGATGCTGCACCGCTACGAGCAAGAAGAGCGCTGCCGGCTGCTCGGCGTGGTGGTGGACCGCCTGGGCGAGGCCAACGCAGCGATTGCCGACGTGATGAACACCTACTTCGGACATCCTGACACACCCATCGGACTCGTCAAGAAGGGCATCCCTGCGCCGAAGGTGTGGATTGACTACGGGACGCTGCCTACCTGTACCGATGCCGACGGCGAACTGATGTTCAGCCACACGGTCAGCGACTACGCTTCGCTGCCCGACGGCTACGTGCTCTACCGCCGCCTGCTCACCGCACAGCCCGACCACTCGGTGAGCATCTGTTCCATCGGCTTCGTCACGGCACTGGCCGCACTGTTGCAATCGGAGGGTGACGAACACTCCCCGCTCAGCGGTGTGGACCTTGTCAAGCAGAAGGTGAAGTGCATCTACATCATGGGCGGTGTGTTCGGTGAGTCCGTAGAGCCCGACTTCAATTTCTCGCAAGGCATCACCTTTGCTTCCGACTTCTTCCGTCTCTGGCCCAAAGAAGTAGATATGGTCTTCTCGCCGATGGAAGTGGGGCAGAACATCGAGTACAAGCCCGAACAGGTCATCAGCGACATCTCATGGACCAATGCACACCCCATCAAGCAAGTCTATCTGAAGTACAAATGTGATACAGGGCAGATGATGTGGGACCCGATGGCCGTTATCCACGCCGTGGAGGGCGACGACCTCTTCACGCTCTCCGAACGCGGAACCGTCAGCCTCACCTCAAAGGCTGAAACCCTCTTCACACCGTCGGCCACCGGCAACTGCCGCTACCAACTGCCCGGCACAGCCGAATGGGGCGCCACGATGCTGGAGAAAATCAGACAATACAACAAAATGAAGTAACAGTATTCATCCCTTCAAACAAATTCAACTATGATGAAAAAGAACAATCAATGCATGTGGACCGTCATCCTTCTGTGCGGTCTGTTAAGTTACGGCATGACCTCGTGCAAGACGGCTCGCGTCCAGAAAGACAACGCTGTTCAGCAGGTGGTGAGCGAGGAACTCATCCGCACCTCGCAGAGTTGGGACGGCGTGGAACTGCCCGACTACTTCCAGGGACGTCCTGAGTTGGTAGCCGTGAAATACGTCTTTCCCGCAGGCAAGAAACTCGGCTGGCACCACCATCCCGTGATGAACTACGGCATACTGGTGCAGGGCGAACTGACCATCATCGGCCAGGACGGCAAGACGAAGGTGGTACACGAGGGTGAACCCGTCGTCGAGATGGTGAACACCATCCACCACGGTGAGAACCGCGGCACGAAGCCCGTCATCCTCTATATGTTCTACCTCTCGCAGAAAGACCTGCCCCTCGCCGTGCAGCATCCCGAGATTCCGCTGGAGTAGGAGGACGAAACAGAGAAAGACAATAGACCATGAAACAGACCAGACTTTGGGTGCTGGCCGCCCTCCTTGCCCTCGTATGCGGAGCCAGTATCGTCACCTGCTGCAGCAAGGACGACCATCCATCGGCGACGCAGAACGAGGGGAAGCCCACCATAGCCCGCATCCAAGAGCGCGGCACACTGCTGGTGGGCACCACAGGCGACTATCGCCCACTCTCCTATCGGGAGTCCGACGGCACATACTGGGGTTTCGGCATTGAGATGGTTGGGAAGATAGCCGAGCGGCTGGGGGTGAGCACCGAGTTTGTGCCGACCTCGTGGCCCACACTGACAGCCGATGTGTTAGCCGACCCGCAAACCTTCGACCTCGCCATCGGCGGCATCACCATCACCGATGGCCGCAAGGAAACGATGCTGATGTCCGACGGCTATCTGGCCAATGGCAAGACGATTCTCTGCCGCGCCGACGAGGCCGACCGCTTCCAGTCGCTGGCAGACCTTGACAAGCCAGAGGTGCGCGTGATGGTGAACCCCGGCGGACTGAACGAGAAGTTTGCCAAGCAAAACCTTCCCCATGCCACCATCAGCGTCTGGGAGAAGAACGAGGAAATCCCATCAAAGGTGGCCGACCGCGATGCCGACGTGATGATTACCGAAATCACCGAGGCCCCGTGGTACGTGCAGAACGACCCGCGCCTTGCCGCCCCGCTGCTCCATACGCCCTTCACCCACGGCGAAATCGGCGTGCTGATGCGCAAGGGGCAGGACGACCTGCTCACCCTGGTCAATGCCGTCATCGCCCAGATGAAGGCCGACGGCTCGCTACGCCAACTCCACGAGAAGTACGGACTGGTGTATGCTTATGAATAAATTGCTGCTGACCCCATCGCAAGTAAACCACAGGAGGTTACCCTTCACCTGAAATTCTCGCCCTATCTCCGCCACCAACTGCAGGAGCAGTGCGGACGTCCGCTCCGCAGTCGGCCAAAATTTCGTCCGCAGACGAAATAAAAATGGACTGTGGACGAAAAAAATTTCGTCCGCAGACGAAATTTTTTTCGTCTGCGGACGAGATTTTTGGGGGGCGGGGGTGGCCGGGTGGTCGGGTTTTTGCTGAAAAGCAGGGGGATGGCGGAGTGTGGGGAGGAGGAATGGGGACGTTAACTGACGTTAAAAGGGGACGGGGATGTGGGAGAAGTCGTTTTTTTTGCGTAACTTCGCACGCTTATCATATATTTTTCTTGTATGAATACGACTACGAAGATACTGAACCGTCTGTACTTTGCGCGCCGGCAGAAGGCGATTGCGCGTTTTTCAGACCGTGCGGAGGAACTGCAGGCGAGGGTGCTGGAGCGGCTGATTTCGCGAGCGAAGAACACGGAATGGGGCCGGCTGCATCACTTCTCGGAGATCAGGGATTACGAGGATTTTGCCAGGCTTGTGCCGGTGAACACGTATGAGGAACTGAAGGATTTCATCCAGCGAATGCGCGAGGGTGAGCATGATGTGCTGTGGCCGGGGCAGGTGCGCTGGTTTGCCAAGTCGTCGGGTACGACGAACGACAAGAGCAAGTTCATTCCTGTGAGTCAGGAGGGCTTGAAGGGCATCCACTATCAGGGAGGTGCGGATTGTGTGTCGTCCTACTTGGCGCTGAACCCGAAGAGCCGCTTGTTCTCGGGCAAGAGCCTGATTCTGGGGGGCAGCCATGCGCCGAACTTGAACACGCCGAACTCGCTGGTGGGCGACTTGAGTGCGATCTTGATTGAGAATGTGCCGAAGGCGGTGAACCTGACTCGGATTCCGCCGAAGCGTGTGGCGCTGCTCGAGGATTTCGAGGAGAAGCGTGACCGGATTGCGCGGATGGCTATGTTGCAGAACGTGACGAACATCAGCGGCGTGCCGTCGTGGATGCTCAGCGTGCTGAACCGCATCCTGGAACTGACGGGCGAGGCGACGCTGGACCGTGTGTGGCCGAACCTGGAGGTGTTCTGGCACGGGGGTGTGGCGTTCACGCCGTACCGTGAGCAGTATCAGAATATCATCCGCCACGAGGGTATGCACTACATGGAGACGTACAACGCTTCGGAGGGTTTCTTCGGCATCCAGACGGACTTGTCGGATGCGGCCATGACGCTGATGATCGACTATGGGGTGTTCTATGAGTTCATTCCGCTCGACCAACTCGACCGTCCGGGCATGAGGGCTGTGCCGCTGTGGGGTGTGGAGCCGGGTGTGAACTATGCGATGGTGATTTCGACTACGTGTGGCCTGTGGCGCTATCTCATCGGCGACACGGTTCGCTTCACGCAGAAGAATCCGTACAAGTTTGTCATCACGGGACGTACGAAGCACTTCATCAACGCTTTCGGCGAGGAACTCATCGTGGATAATGCCGAAAAGGGTCTGGCGCAGGCTTGCATCGCCACGGGTGCACAGGTGAAGGACTATACGGCGGCGCCTATCTTCATGGATGCGCAGGCGAAGTGTCGCCACCAGTGGATCATTGAATTTGCCAAAAAGCCTGACAGCGTGGACGAGTTTGCCTCGATTCTCGACCGTTCGCTGCAGGCTATCAACAGCGACTACGAGGCCAAGCGCCACAAGGACATCACGCTCCAGCCGCTGCAAATCGTCGAAGCCCGTCCGGGCCTGTTCGACGACTGGCTCAAGTCGAAGGGCAAACTTGGCGGACAGCACAAGATTCCGCGGCTGAGCAACTCTCGCGACTACATCGAAGAACTGCTGAAGATGAACGAATGAAACAATCGCGCTACATATTCATGCTCGCCGTGGCAATGGTTCTGCTCATCGCCTGCGCCAACCTCGGCACGCCCGACGGAGGTCCCTACGACGAAACTCCACCCCACGTCGTGCACACCACACCGAAGTTCGGCGAGAAGAATGCGTTCCCGAAGAGAATCACGCTCACCTTCGACGAGAACATCAAGATACAGGGCGCAATGGAGAAGGTGGTCGTCTCGCCGCCGCAGATGAACTTGCCCGAAATCGAAGCCAGCGGCAAGAAAATCACCATCGCCCTCGAGGACACCCTGCTGCCCGACATGACCTACACCATCGACTTTGCCGATGCCATCGAGGACAACAACGAGGGCAATCCGCTGGGCGACTATGCCTTCACCTTCTCGACCGGGCAGACGCTCGACACCATGCAGGTGTCCGGCTACGTTCTCAACGCCCAGAATCTGGAGCCCATCAAGGGGATGCTCGTAGGCCTCTACACCGTCAGCAACGACACAACCCCCGGCGCCACGGCTACCGACCTGCCCGACAGCGTGTTCCGCACTCGCGGATTCGAGCGTATATCGCGCACCGACAGCCGCGGCCATTTCTGCATCAAGGGCATCAAGCACGGCACCTACCGCGTCTTCGCCCTGCAGGATCAGGACCAGGACTTCCGCTTCAGTCAAAAGAGCGAAATGCTGGCCTTCAGCCACCGCATCATCCGTCCGTCCTCGCGCCCCGACATCCGTCCCGACACCGTCTGGCACGACAGCATCTACTACGACTCCATTGTCTATACGCCCTACACCCATTTCCTGCCCGACGACATCCTGCTCACCGCCTTCAAGGAGAGCGGACAGGACCGCGCCTTCCTCAAGAGCGAACGCAAGGAAATGGACCGCTTCACCCTGTTTTTCACCGCTCCCGACACCGAACTGCCGCGCATCGAAGGCCTCAACTTCGACGCCCGCAACGCCTTTGTCGTCGAAGCCAATCCCACCCGCGACACCATCACCTACTGGATTCGTGACTCCCTCATCTACTACAAAGACACGCTCGACATGGTGCTCACCTACAACATGACCGACACGCTGGGCCACCTCGTCAGCCACACCGACACGACGGCGCTCGTGTCGCGCAAGAGTTACGAACGGCTGATGCGTGAACGCAAGAACGAGTGGGAAACGTATGTGAAAAACTACAAGAAGGAGTACAAACGCAAACTCAAGTCACAGCGCTACAACACCGACGACGACGAACAAACCGACCCGTCCGAGCCCACCGACAGCACCAGTGTGAACGTACCCGACGAACCGGCAGAGAGCACCGCTTCCGCTGCCAAGAAGAAGAAAAAGAGCAAGAGAAGCAAAGTGGACGACGAAGACATCATCGTTCCGCCCATGCCTGCAAAACTGCTCGACTACCGGCTGAGCAAAACGACGATGAGCCCCGACCAGAACCTGGTTTTCACCTTCAAGGAGCCCATCGACACCGCCTACACAGACTTTTTCCATCTGGAAGAAGTCATCGACAGCCTCCGGGAACAGCGTCCCTTCCTGCTGCGTCGCAAGGAGGGAACGGTGAACACCTACATCCTCTATGCTGAATGGCAGCCCGACGCCAAGTACAGCCTGCACATCGACAGCGCGGCCTTCGTCAACCTCTACGGCCATGTGACCAAGAGCGTTGAAAAGACCGTCAACATCCGTTCGCTCGACAGTTTCAGCACCCTCTTCGTTGTGCTGCACGGTGCCGACAGCAGTGCAGTGGTGCAGGTGATGAACGGCAGCGACAAGGTGGTGCGTGAGCAGCGTGCCCCAAACGGCAAGGCCGACTTCTACTTCCTCGACCCCGGCACCTACTACCTGCGTATGTTCTACGACCGCAACGGCGACGGTGTCTGGACCACCGGCAACTACGACGAACAACTGCAGCCGGAAGAGACTTTCTACTACCCCGGTTCGCTCAACCTGCGCGCCAAGTGGGACGTGTCGCAGGACTGGACACCCACGGCCACGCCTCTCTCCAAACAGAAACCACTGAAAATCACCAAGCAAAAGCCTGACAAGGAGAAGACCATCAAGAACCGCAATGCAGAACGCAACCAAAAATAACACGCAATGAACAAACTGTTTCTTTTCCTCATCGCCTCGCTGCTCACAGTGGGCACGGCATCGGCCCAGTGCACGCGACAAAACAAAGCCTTCCAGGCCGGCGAAACGCTTACCTACGACCTCTATTTCAACTGGAAATTCGTGTGGGTCAAAGCAGGCACTGCCCACTACCGAATCAACAGCAGCAACTACGGCGGAAAGCCTTCGCTGCGCACCGACCTCCTCTTTCAGGGCAGCAAGCGGCTCAATGCCGTCTTTCCCATGAAGGACACCCTCATCAGCCAGATGACGCCCGAACTCGTGCCCCTCTACTTCCGCAAAGGCGCCACAGAGGGCAAGCACTACACCGTCGATGAAGTCTGGTACAGTTACCCCGACGGAAAGAGCCACGTGAAGCAGAAGTTCCTGAACCGCCACGGCGAAATCTCGAACACCGAGCACGAGAGCGACGAGTGCAACTATGACATGCTCAGCATCCTCAATGTCGCACGCTCGTTCGACCCCTCCAGTTACAAAGTCGGCCATCGCATCCACTTCCCTATGGCCACCGGCACAAAGGTCGAGCCGCAGACCCTCATCTACAAGGGAAAGGAAAACTTCAAGGCCAACGACGACGTCACCTACCGCTGCCTCGTCTTCTCCCTTCTCGACTACGACGTGAAGGACAAGGAGAAGGAACTCCTCCGCTTCTACATCACCGACGACCTCAACCACCTGCCCGTCCGCATCGACTTCTACCTCCGCTTCGGTGTGGCCAAAGCCTACTACGTCAGCGGAAAGGGACTGCGCAACGAGCAGACCAGCATCGTGAAGAAGAAATAGGAAGCCCCTCTAACTCCCCCCGAAGGGGGAGAACTCCTATTCAATGATTAAAGAAAAACATAAACTATTGCACTGGGACTCTCCCCTGTCGGGAGGGAAAGGGAGGGTTGCCGGCTGCGACGAGGCCGGGCGTGGCTGTCTGGCCGGACCGGTGTATGCCGCCGCCGTGATTTTGGCTCCCGACTATGAGAACCCCCTGCTGAACGACTCGAAGCAACTGACGGCCCGACAACGCTACCAACTGCGCGAGGAGATTGAGCGCGATGCCGTCAGTTGGGCCGTGGGCATCGTCACGAACGAGGAGATTGACCAGATGAACATCCTGCGTGCCAGCATCACCGCCATGCACCGTGCCATCGACCAACTCTCCGTGCGTCCCGACCACCTCATCATCGACGGCAACCGCTTCTATCCCTACCACGACCCGCAGCGCGACGGACAGGTCGTTCCCCACGACTGCATCGTCAAGGGCGACGCCACCTACCTCGCCATCGCCGCCGCCTCCGTCCTCGCCAAGACCTACCGCGACGACTGCATGATGCGGCTCCACCAGGAGTTTCCCTTCTACGGATGGGACCACAACGCCGGCTACCCCACTCCCCAGCACCGTGCCGCCATCCGCGAGCATGGCACCACACCCTACCACCGCATGACCTTCAACCTGCTGGGCGACAGCCAACTGACTTTGGAGTTTTAGTACACTGGAGTTAAAGGAGTTAAAGGAGTCAAAGGGAGTTAAAGAAGTTAAAGGACGATACTGTTTTTCACATTCGTCATTAACTCCCTAACGAACGAAGTGAGCGATAACTCCTTTTAACTCCTTTAACTCCCAACCATTTCTTTCCTCAAGAACACCATGAACCTCGAAATCTTCACACGTCAACTCGAACTGCTCGAACTGCTCACCGGCAACACCGACCAGACGGTGCAGGACATCTGCGAGCGTCTGGACATCTCCGTGCGCACCTTCCACCGCTACATCGCCATGTTCCGCACGGCCGGTTTTGAACTCACGTCGGCCCACAGCATCTACACCATCCTCCAGACATCGCCTTTCTACGCCTGCATCGCCGACAAGATGCAACTGCGCAGCAGCGAGGTCAACACGATGGTGCGCCTGATTGACCGCGCCGACGAGGCCGACCCGGCGATTCAGTCGCTGCGCCGAAAGTTCAGCAACCTCTACGGCGTAGATTTCAGCGAGCAGGAAGTGCGGCTGGCCGACCATGTGACCGCAGCGTCGAAACAGTTGCAACGCGCCATCAAGAGCCGTCGGCAGGTGGTGCTCCACGACTACGAGTCGCCCCACCGGCAGACCCACACCGACCGCCTTGTCGAGCCCTTCCGCCTGCTCAGCGCCACGGGCTGCGTGCGCTGCTACGAGCCTGCCAGCGGCGCCTGCAAGACGTTCAAGATTGCACGCATCCGCGGAGAGGTTGAGGTGCTGGAACAGCACTGGGAACACACCACCGAACACGTCAACTACTACACCGACGCTTTCGGATTCTCGGGCGAGGTGCGCCACCGTGTCGTCCTGCGGCTCACGCTGCTGGCTGCCCAGGTGCTCTGCGAAGAATTCGGCGTGAAGGAGAGCCAACTGCTCATCGACCCCGACAACCAGCACCGCATCTTCGCCACCCACGTGTGCAGCCCCGTCGGCATCGGCCGTTTCGTCATGGGCCTCATCAACGACGTCGAAGTCGTGCGCGGCAAGGAACTGCGCGAGTTCATTGCCCAGGAACTGTCCCGCTTCTCGAACCGCAGAGGTGCAGCGGAGCACAAGGCGGAGTAGGCCCGAAAACGCTCCGCAGACGAAATATTTTTCGTCCGCAGACGAAATTGATTTCGTCCACAGTCCATTTTCATTTCGTCCACAGACGAAAAAAAATTCCACTGCGGTGAAACAAAAGTTTCAGCGCAGTGGTACGGTTGTACCAACGCAGTGGTACAAATTTGGTATTGCCCTGTCCCGGGAACGGCGGCAGACAAGGGCAGGGACTACTCGTTGTCGTCGAGCATGATGAACGAGGCCCAGTAGTAGGGTGCGGCATAGCCGGCATCGCGGACGGCCTGCTGGGCAGTGGCAAAGGCGTCGAAGCGCGACTGGCCGGCTGCCAGGGCCTGATAGAAACTGGACATCATCTGCTGGGTGGCAGCATCGCTCACGCTCCACAACGACATGAGCAACGTCTTGGCACCGGCCTTCTTGAAGGCGCGTTGCAGACCATAGACACCGTCCTCCTTCAGTTCGCCCTTACCCGTCTGGCAGGCCGAAAGGACGACGAGGTCGAGGCCGCGCAGGTCGAGTTGCGAGATTTCACGGGCGTTGAGGATGCCGTTCTCAACGTTTTCGGGCAGTCGGCGTCCGCGCAGCACGGTGTTGGCACCGGCCATGAGCAGGCCGCTGTAGTCCATCGTGCGGTCTTCATCGACAAAGTCGGTGCTGACCTGTCCCAAGAGACGCATCAACTGGGCGTTTTTCTTCGCTTCGCTGTCGGAGAAATAGAAGCCGTGGGTGGCGACGTGAATGAGGGAAAATTTGCGGCCGCTGAGCGACTTGAAAGCCTCTTCGGTGCCCTCGCCTTCGGTGAAGAGACGGGTGTCGATGCCATGCTGGCGCAGGGCAGAGGTGACGTTCTCGGCCTCGACCAGCGTGCCTGGCAGGGGAATAACAGGGCGTATTCCGAATCGTGTGAGCGAGTCGATGACGGTGGCGTTGGCCTGGAAGAGAGCACGTGTGTTGTCAGCGTCGTTCTGGGCCAGCAGGTTGAGCGCAGGCTGGGAATAGTCGGAGTGACGGCGTGCCAGTTCTTCGTTGTCCATGTCGTACTGGAGACCGCCGAAGACAGCCGCCGACGTGATGGGCTGCTGCTGGCGCGGCTGGGCAAGCGACTTGGTCGAGGATAGGCGGTGTATCTCGTAGCGCTCGTTGATGCGCTGCTCGCGGTTGTACTTGAGGTACTCGATGCCGAGTTGGTAGAGCATTCCCGTGGGCGAGAAATAGACGGTGTGGGTGTCGGCCCCCAGAGCCTCCATAATGGGATACCAGACGAGATGGCCCACCTGCGGATGCTCATAGACGGCATTGATGGTCGAAGGCAAGCGCATGGCCTCGAAGAGGTTGCAGCCGGCATAGTCCTGATTGACAAGTTCGTTCTGTGTGAAGAGCGAGACAAAGCGAGGGTATTTCCAGCCATGACGGATGCACAGGGCGGCATAGTGGCGGTCGCCGTCGGCCATTGGCATCTCGACAAACTCGACCGCCGCAGCGTCGGGAGCAAGCGCCTGCGCCACCTGCTCGTAGGTGATGGAGAGGTTCGACGTGAAATCACCGAACTCCTTGCAGCCGCGGATCAGTTCGCGCTCCAGACGGTTGGCCTGCGACTGCAGACGCTCCACCTCGGCATGGTCGTTGACAGCCGAATGGCGGAAGTCGTCGATGCGCTTGTGCAGGCGTTCGAGTTCCTCATATTTCGAGAGCAACTCCGTCTCGCCGGTTTTGAAAAGGAAATTCTTGAAGTCTATCTCGGAGTTGAGCAGAATACCCTTCGTAAACAGTTGGGCGTTGTAGGCATCGCCCACCAGCACGTCGTCGCCGTCGGACCGGGCAGCGATGGACGGTGCCACCTTGAAGATGTAGTTCTTCGTGTTCCAGTAGAGTTCACGCCCCGACGTGGAGAGGTGGGAGAAATTGTTTCGCACGAGGCGCGACTGCATCTCGAGCGCTCGTTCGAAGTAGTGGCGCATCTGCTCCTTGTCGTTCTTGGCAAGGTAGTAGTTGGCCAGGTTGTGGTAAGTGACGACGAGGTCGGGGTGCTCCTCGCCCAGGGTCGAAGCCTGGAGGTCGAGCGAGCGGCGTGCGATGTTGATGGCCATGTCGATGCTGTCGTTCAGATAGTAGAACATGGCCAGGTTGCCGAGAATCTTGGCATAGTGCGAACCCCTGACGTCGCCCTCTTCCTCGTAGTTGCGCACGGCGGCACGGCTCAGTTCGAGCGCACGGCGGTTGTCGCCCAGACGGTAGTGGTAGAGGGATAAGTTGTTATAGGCACGTCCCAGGACGGTGGTGTGCAGATGCTCCTTACGGACGAGGTCGATGGCCTGCTGGCAGAGCGCGAGCGCTTTGTCGTGCTGTCCGGCGTTGAAGCAGTGGGACGAGAGGTCGTTCATGGAGCGTGCCATGTTGAGCGTGTCGGCGTTCTCGGTGAATACGTCGAGCGCTCGCTGCTCGGTCTCGATGGCATGGCGGAAGTCACCGTTGGCGGCATACATCCAGCCCTGCTCCGAGAGCGACTTGCCGTAGGCCACGTAGTTGTCGGTGGCTGTGGCCGAATTGAGCGCCTGTGCCGACTGGATGGCCAGGGCGTCGGCTTTCTCAAGGTCGCCTTTGAGGCGGTAGAGGGCTGTGAGATTGCTGACGCAGTTGACATACTCCTGCGTGTTTTCGTACTTGAGGTGCTGATAGACGGCGCAGGCTTCGGTGAGGGCCTCGATGCCCTGGTCGAAGCGTTCGGCCTGCTTGCAGAACGAGCCGAGGCTGCCCAGGATGCGGGCGTAGGGCAGGACGTTCACGACGCTGTCGGCAGCGTAGATGTTGCGTGCCTCGACACAGTAGTCGATGGCCTGCGAATAGTTGTGCAGATTGGCCAGACGCACGGCCTGCTGGGCGAGCACGTCGGCAAAGGCGCGGCTCTGGCGGCCGAAGATGCTGCGCCCCTTCTGAATGGCCTTCGGCGTGAGGCTGTTCGCCTTGTCGTTCATTTCGGCCTGCGCATAGTAGATGACCAGGCTGTTGAGGGCGTAGGCGTACTCGGGCGTGTAGTTGTCAATATGCTTGATGGCACGCTCGCCCACCTCGACGGCCTTCTGGTAGTCCTGCGCACCGGCGCCGCGCAGGGAGTAGTAGGAGGCGAGGTTCATGAGGTTGACGCTATAGACGTGGTCTTTCTCGCCAAACCGTCGGCGCAGCAGGTCGGCAGCCTCTTCGGCATACTTGATGGCGGCGTCGTAGTCCTTTTTATAGGAATAGAAGACGGCCTTCTTGCTGACTGCGTCGCCGATGACGCCGAAGTCGCTCTTGTGTTCGCGGCGCCACAGGATCACTTCGTCCTCGTAGGCAATGGCCTGGTCCACCTCGCCCACCTCACACTTCAGTACGGCGAGGTAGTCGAGCAGTTCGGTGTACTGGTATTCGTTCTTCTTGCCGTTCTTGTTGTTGACATAACTCAGAGCCGTCTCAAACAGACGGAGTGCCTGGCTGCGGTCGCCTTGACTGAGCACCTTTTCGGCCTCCTTGAAGTAGTAATCGACGGTGTCGCGGTCGCGGGCCTCGAGTGTCGCCGGCACGAACGACCAGAGGCAGAAGGCGAAAAGCAGGAGCATGGTGGGTGTTTTCATAAAGCACAGTTACTTATTACGCCTGAGCGCTTGGAAAAAAACGTCCGAGCGCTCGGAAAAAAACGTCCGAGCGCTCGGAAAAAAACGTCCGAGCGCTTGGACGAAAACGTCTGAGCGCTCGGACGTTTTTTTCCAAGCGCACGCAGATGGATGCGGATTAGTCGTCAATGTATTTCTGATCGTCGTCGGGTTCCTCGATGACTTCGTCGCTCGAAAGGGCTATCTCGCGAACAACGGCTGTGGGAACGTTCTCGTTGCCCTCCTTGTCAATGCTGTCCATCATCTGGTGGCAAAGAAAGCGGAAGTACATGTCGGTGAGTTTGCGCACGGTGGTCGTCTCGTTGTTGGTGATGAGTTTTTCCACGGAACTGATGCCTTCGTACGACGTGCGGATTTCGATTTCCTTGCGGTTTTCGGGGTCGAACAGCACGATTTTGCCTTTGGCGGGGACGACGAGAATGTCGGTGCGAGCCAACTGCGACTGCACGTTGACCGGCGTGTCTTTCTTGCCCTTGCGGACAAAGAACTTGCCTATCTTGGAATAGACATAGACGTTCTGTGCAGCGGCGTCGGCTGCGAAGAGGCCTGCAAAGAGAAGCAGGAAGATGAAAAGTTTCTGGCGGTTCATAAATGAGGGGGATGTTGTTTTGATGATTTGGAAAAGTGTGAAGAAAAAAGCGGATGTGCGTGTCCGCCGGCTATTGCACGTGCGGCTTGGCAAGCGGCATGTAGTAGATGGAGCGGCGGAAAAGTGCGATGTTCTTACGGTCGCCCATCACACAGACGAAGGCCCTGTAGAGCCCGCGTGCCTCGGACACAACGGCCACGCCGCAGAGCATCCACAGCAGGTCGATCGAGAGATTGTCGATGCGGAAGACGACAAAGTTGAGGAACGTGATGAGGCAGACCCAGAGGAAGGTGAGCATCGAGACGAACGACTCGCTGCGAAGGGCAAAGAGCCAGAAGGTGCTCTTGGAGCGGCGCATCTTCACCAGCAGGAAGTGCTGCCAAATCTGGGTGAAATAGACGACGAGGAAGGTGATGAGCGCCGTGAGCCACGGACTGGCATGACGCACGTTGCGGTTCTCCAGGAGGGTTTGCACGCTGTGGGCCACGACTTTCACGCCAGCGATTCGGCCGATGGACGTGTAGTGATTGTCGATGAGGTCGTGGAGGGCGCCGACGATGACGATACGGTCGCGCAGCAGGTCGGCATGACTGCTGATTTCGTTCCAGTTGACTTCGGGGAAATAAGTGGGCGAGAAGTCGATGATGCGGTCTTCGCCACGCATCCCCTCGAGCCGCGAATCGTAGGCCGACGCTATCTTGAGCGGGAACGACTCGATGGTGTCGCCCATGAAGACGCGGTTGAGGCTGAACGTGCGCAGGGTGCTTCCGTCGGCACTTTCGGGTGTGTTCACGTAGCCGTCCTGCTCAAACTCGTCGAAGAAAAAGAAGGAGCGGAAGGGCACGGTGAAGGTGTGTTGCTGCTGGTCCCACTCCTTCATCATGAAGGCGTAGCGGGAGACGGGCAGCGCCGACAGCGACTCGAGCAGTTGCATGTTCTCCTCCTCAGTGCCGAGCAGAGGGTCGAAGATGACGTCGAAGGCCACGACTGCCGGCTGTGCCTCACGGATAGAATCGACCATCAGGGCAATCTTGTCGCGGTCCTTCACCTCCGAAATATCGACGATGGTGATGAGGCGGCTGGTGTCGGGCTCCTGTGTGTTCTTCTCGACCTGGTAGCAAACGTCAATCATCGAGAAACTCTCGATGGCGCGCTCGATGGGGTTGAAGAAGGAGATGTTGACTGCCAGCGTGAGGATGAGGGCGATGAAGAGGAAGGTGAGCAGTGTGACCAGCAGGTGGTCGATGCCGAAGATACGTTTGAGCAGTTTGAGCATGGCGGGTAAGAAAGAAGGAAACCCTTCAGACCCTCCCGGGAGGTTCTGAAGGGTTGGATTAGGCTGTTTGTAGATGACGGCTTACTTGCCTTCGATGATGACGCAGCGGTTGTCGTCGTTGGCGGTGAAGGGCTGAACCTTGTCGCCTAAGCCTTGTGCTTCGATCTGAGAGTCAAGGACGCCTGCCTTCTTGAGGGCGTCAACCATCTTCTTGGCACGAGCGTCGGAGATGCGCTGGTTGATGACGGCGGTACCGGTGCCCTTGTCGGCGTAACCCGTAACGACGAGTTTCTTGGCGGGGTTCTCCTTAGCCCAGCGTGCACACTCTTCTGCAACGGCTGCCACATCCTTCGGGTCGCTGACGTTGATGGCATAGTAAACGACTTCCTTGAGGGGCTTCGCTTCCTTGATGACAGTGGTTGTCGGCGGGGTGACGGGTGTAGTCTCGACGTGTTCGGTCTCGGTGTGCGTCTGTACGGGTGTGACGATGACGGGCTTTGCTGCCGGCGGGTTCTTGAGTCCGAACTTGTAGGTGAGCGAGAGTTGAGCGGTCATCATCCAGTCGTCGCGGTTGGTGTACTTTGAGTTGAAACGGTCGTCGAGCGAGTTGAAGTCCACTTCGACACCGAGGTTCCAGTGCTTGGCGAGGTTGAAGTCGAGGAGGACGCCGGCGCGGAGGTTGTGGCCGAGCAGGTCGTCGCGGTCGAGTCCCTTGCCCCAGGCGTTGTTGGTGTTTTCGCCGGGGTTCTTGGCGAGCACGGCAGCCATGTCGTTGTTGTGCCATGCGTAGTTGAGTCCGACACCGCCTACGAGGATGACGTTGAGGAAGTGGTGGCTCTTCTTGGAGAACATGTTGGTGAGGTTGAGCAGCAGGTCGATGTCACCGGTGATGTAGTTGTACTTGTAGGTGTCGCTGATGCTGCGGAATCCTCCCTTCGACTGCCATCCGTTGACGTGCAGACGTGCACCGATGGCGGGTGCGAAGAAGCGGCCGATGCCGAGGCTTACGGTCGGGGTGACGATGTCGGTAAACTTGGCGTTGGTGAAGGTTTCACCGATTCCGCCCTGCAACTGGATGAAGTTGTACGGATAGGGCTTGTAGCCCAGTTCCTGTGCCTCTTCGTCGTAGGCACTCTGTGCCGATGCCGTGAGCGCGCAAGTGAGGGCGGCTACGGCGAGCAGTGATTTTTTGAAAAATGTCATAATTGTAAAGGATTTTTAATAAATGAGTACATTTAACGGCTCAAAATTAGACATTTTTAATGATTCGCGCAAGAAAACGGTAAGAAATTTTCATTTGCCGCCAATTAAAAGTTAAAAATGTAGGTAATCACACTGATTTTCGCTAACTTTGCCGACAAATATGCACTTTTCAGATATGGCAGCCATCACGATTCAGAAAGTCGAGTCGTCGAAAGACCTCGACCGCTTCATCAAGTTCAGTTATCGACTGTATAAGGGCAACCCCTACTATGTGCCCGACCTGTATTTTGACCTCAAGAACACACTGGGTCCGAAGAACGCCGCGCTGGAGTTCTGCGAACGCCAGGCTTTCCTGGCCTGGAAGGACGGCGAGATTGCGGGCCGCGTCGTGGCCATCATCAACCGCAAGGCCAACGAGGCGTGGAACACACGGTCGGTGCGCTTCGGATGGATCGACTTCGTGGACGACCTCGACGTGAGCCGCGCCTTGATTGAGGCCGTCGAACAGTGGGGCCGCGAACGGGGCATGAACGAGATCAAGGGCCCGCTGGGCTTCACCGACCTTGACCCCGAGGGTATGCTCTACGAGGGTTTCGACCAACTGGGCACGATGGCCACCTCCTACAACTATCCCTACTACCACGAGCACATGCCGAAACTGGGTTTTGAGAAGGACATCGACTGGATTGAACAGCGGCTCACGGTGCCGCGCGAGACGGGCGTGCCCGACCGACTGATGCGCATGGCCAACTTGGTTCAGGAAAAGTACGGGCTGCAAATCAAGAAGTTCAAGACCTGCAAGCAGATTGCCAAAGCCTACGGACGCGACATCTTCGAGGTCATCAACTCGGCCTATTCCCACCTGTTCGGCTACTCGGCCCTGAGCGAAGGGCAGATTCAGCAATACATCTCGATGTATCTCAACGCCGTCGACCCGAAACTCGTCAGTTGCATTACCGACAAGGACGGACGCCTCATCGGCACCGGTATTTGTATGCCGTCGCTCTCGCGGGCCCTCCAAAAGAGTGGCGGACGCCTGTGGCCCTTCGGCTGGTGGCACCTGCTGAAGGCGCTGAAGTGGAAGCACGACAACCACCTCGACATGTTGCTCATCGCCGTGCGTCCCGAATGGCAGTCGAAAGGCGTCAACGCCTTGTTTTTCAAGGACCTCCTGCCCTACTTTATCAGTGAGGGATATGAATGGTGCGAGACGAGCGTCGAACTGGAGACCAATCACAAGATCAGCAACCAGTGGATCTACTTCGAGCGCCGCACCCACAAGCGCCGCCGCTGCTGGCGCAAGCGCCTCGACTGACGACCCTGCCCGCAACCCCGCATCCCGACCGCTGTACCAAAAAAAGTACCACCCCATTGGTACAACCGTACCAACGCAGTGGTACGACCGTACCGGCGCAGTGAAACAAAAGTACCACCGCAGTGGCACGGCCATGCCACCGCAGCATGAAGATTATCAACCACCCGTACCACCCGGCCCACAAAGGGCCCTGACATACACATGAACGAAGAACTTGACATTGCCACGCCGCAGCAGCCCGTGGAGTATAACGACGACAACATCCGCCACCTCAGCGACATGGACCACGTGCGCACACGTCCCGGCATGTATATCGGCCGACTGGGCGACGGTTCACACGCCGAAGACGGCATCTACGTGCTGCTCAAGGAGATTATCGACAACTCAATCGACGAATTCAAGATGCAGGCCGGACGCCGCATCGAAGTGGACATCGAGGACAACCTCAGCGTCTCGGTGCGCGACTACGGGCGCGGCATCCCGCAAGGCAAGATGATTGAGGCCGTGTCGATGCTCAACACTGGCGGCAAATACGACTCGAAGGCCTTCAAGAAGAGCGTCGGACTGAACGGCGTCGGCACCAAGGCCGTCAACGCCCTGTCGAGCCACTTCGAGGTGCGCTCCTATCGCGAAGGACGCGTACGCATCGCACACTTCGAGAAGGGCATCCTGCGCAGCGACGAGACCCACGACCTGCCCTACGACGGCGCACCCGCCGACGACACCGGCACCTTCATCCACTTCGTGCCCGACGACACCCTCTTCCTCGGCTACCGCTTCCAGCCCGAATTTGTCGAGACCATGCTGCGCAACTACACCTACCTCAACACAGGCCTCGAAATCTACTACAACAGTCGCCGCATCACCTCGCGCAACGGCCTGAAGGACCTGCTCACCGACACGATGGACACCACCGCCCTCTACCCCATCATCCACCTCAAGGGCGACGACATCGAGATTGCCTTCACCCACACCAACCAGCAGTACGGCGAAGAATACCACTCGTTCGTCAACGGACAACACACCATACAAGGCGGCACCCACCAGTCGGCCTTCAAGGAGCACATTGCACGCACCATCAAGGAATTCTATCAGAAGAACTACGAATTTGCCGACATCCGCAGCGGCATCGTGGCCGCCATCGCCATCAACGTCGAGGAACCCCAGTTCGAGTCGCAGACCAAAATCAAACTCGGCTCACTCACGATGGAACCCAACGGCGGCGTCAGCGTCAACAAATTCGTCGGCGACTTCATCAAGACCGAAGTTGACAACTACCTGCACCGCAACCCCGACGTGGCCGAAATCCTGGAACAGAAAATCAAGGACAACGAGCGCGACCGCAAAGCCATCGCAGGCGTCACCAAACTCGCCCGAGAGCGTGCCAAAAAAGCCAACTTGCACAACCGCAAACTGCGCGACTGCCGCATCCACCTCAACGACCCCGCTCCGCGCCCCAAGAAGAACCAGGACGGCGAACAGGAAGAAGACCCCCGCTTCGACTCCTGCATCTTCATCACCGAAGGCGACTCTGCCAGCGGATCCATCACCAAGAGCCGCGACGTCAACAGCCAGGCCGTCTTCTCCCTGCGCGGAAAGCCCCTCAACTGCTTCGGCCTGACGAAGAAGGTGGTCTATGAAAACGAAGAATTCAACCTGCTCCAGTCGGCCCTCAACATCGAGGATGGGCTCGACGGACTCCGCTACAACAAAGTCATCATCGCCACCGACGCCGACGTTGACGGAATGCACATCCGACTGCTCATGATGACGTTCTTCCTGCAATTCTTCCCCGAACTCGTCCGCAAGGGCCATGTTTACATCCTCCAGACCCCCCTGTTCCGCGTCCGCAACCGCAAGAAGCGCATCAAGAAAACCGTGCTCGAGGCATGGGAAAAGACCCACGCCGACGACAAGGGCGACATGATCACCCGCTACTGCTACAGCGACGAGGAGCGCGTCAACGCCATCGAGCAACTCGGTCCCGAACCCGAAATCACCCGGTTCAAAGGTCTGGGCGAGATTTCGCCCGACGAGTTCCGAGGCTTCATCGGTCCCGACATCCGTCTCGAGCAAGTCACCCTGCGCAAGACCGACCAGGTGAAGGAACTCCTCGAATACTACATGGGCAAGAACACCTCCGCCCGTCAGGACTTCATCATCGGCAACCTGCGCATCGAAGAAGACCGTCCAGAAGAAGACACGGAAGAGTAGTCTTTTGTCTATCGCCGTATCAAACATTTTGTCATGAGCAACTCCGTGCCACATATCGTTCAGTATCAAGGTTCAAAGCGCAACCTTGCCTCCAAGATTCTACAATACATGCCTCAGCATTTTGAGCGCTTGGTAGAACCTTTCGCAGGCATGGCAGCCATCACCATTGCTACTGCCCTGCAAAAAAGAGCAGGCTGTTATATCATCAACGACCTTAACGCTCCACTTGTCAGCGTTATAGAGTCCGCAGTCAACAATCCTACGGAGTTAATCAGCCAGTATTCTACTGTCTGGAGCGAACAATTCTGTTATGAATTGGGGAGCATCGACCACTACTATAAAGTTCGTGATGATTTCAACCACGGAGCCAAGACTCCTGCCAACATGCTTTACTTACTGGCTCGTTGCGTGAAAGGTTCTGTCCGATATGACTCATTTGGAAACTTCAACCAATCGCCAGACAAACGCAGAAACGGAACCTCTCCCAAAACGCTGAAGCCCAACGTCTATGCCATTTCCTATTACCTCAAAGGGCACTCTTCCTTTTATTCAAAAGACTATAGGGAAATTTTGGACATGGCACAACCTGGAGACATTGTTTACATGGACCCACCCTATCAAGGAGTGTCAAGCACACGCGACCCACGTTATCTTTCGGGAATAGTTTTCGACGACTTTGTCAAGGCTCTCGATAGCCTTAATAAGCGTGGAGTGGATTTTCTGGTCAGTTACGACGGAATATGTGGTGAGAAACAATATGGGAAAGAACTTCCTACAGACCTGGAATTAGAGAAAGTCATGTTGCGAGCAGGACTTTCAAGCCAAAGTCTTTTGTTGGGGAAAAAAGAAATCACCTACGAAGCCCTTTATATCAGTCGAGGGCTGCAACAGAACCCCAAGCCATTCCTTCCTATACAACAAACACTATTTGACACCGTTGCTCTATGAAACAAAAATTGTCAAAAGCCTTTTTGGCCAAATTGAAATCTGTAACGGCTAAACGACCCAAAACCGTTATTCAACAGATTCTGGAAAAGGGCTATGTCACAACAGAAGAATTAAAGGACTTAGGGTATGAGCACGCACCTCGTGCCGCGCGAGATGTCCGAGAATTAGGGATTCCTTTGGAAACATTCCGTGTAAAGGGTGCGAACGGACGCGCCATCGCGGCCTATCGTTTTGGGGATTTTTCCAAGGCAGATGATAAAATTTCCAAGGTAAAAGGGCGCACCATCCTTTCTTCTGCTATCAAAAAGGCTCTTGTCGAGAAATTTGGCTCCAAATGTTTCGTATATCTTCAACCCATGGAGGAACGTTTATTACAGGTGGACCATCGAATACCCTACGAGATTGGAGGTGAACAGGATGAGAACGACATCGACTGCTACATGCTGCTTAGTCCTTCGGCCAACAGGGCTAAATCCTGGACATGTGAACATTGCCCCAACTGGGAGCGTAAGGATTCCAACTTCTGCTTAAGTTGTTTCTGGGCACATCCAGAGAATTATTCTCATGTTGCAGGTCAAGAGCAACGTCAAATTATCATCACCTTTACTGGGGATGAAGTCGAAGATTACAATCGCTTAATTGAACTCGTCGGAACTGAAAGAGCCGAAGAGACTATCAAAGAAATGATAAAGGAACATATAAAGTAGTTAACTGAAAAAAAACAACAGATGAATAAGTGGCTGTTCCCCGGTTCGTTCGACCCGTTCACGGTCGGGCACAAGGACGTGGTTGACCGCGCCCTGGCGATGGGCGCCGAGGTGATTGTCGCCATCGGCGTGCATCCCGAGAAGAAAGGCATGTTCAGCATCGAGGAGCGGAAGGCGCAGATCGAGCGCGTCTATGCCGCAGAACCGCGCGTGACGGTGTGCAGTTACGAGGGCCTCACGACCGACTTCGCTGCCGAGGTCGGTGCGACGGCCCTGCTGCGCAGCATCCGCACGGTGAAGGACATGGAGTATGAGCGCGACCTGGCCGACGTCAACCGCCGCATCTCGGTCGGTTCTCGCTATCCGCAGGGCATCGACACCGTCCTGCTCTTTGCCCTGCCCGAGCACGCCGCCGTGAGCAGCAGCATCGTTCGCGAACTGCTGCGCTACGGTCACGACGCTTCGGCGTTTCTGCCGGCGTGATTCAGTCGGCACGAACATTCAAGCACTTAAAAATTTATTTCCAAGTGCTTAAAACTTTTTTTTCAAGCACTTAAAACTTCCGCACGTATGAAGTTCAACCCCATTTTTACCCTACTCTGCCTGTGCCTGCTCCATGCCGTGGGTGCGAGCGCACAGCACTTCGACATCGACCGCACTCAGGTGCAGAAGATACAGGCCGCCGAGTTTTTCATCAGCCACTTCTATGTGGACAGCCTCACAGAGGAGAAGGTCGTTGACAGCGCCATCGACGGTATGCTCAAGCAACTCGACCCCCACTCCAGTTACATCAAGGCGAAGGACGTGGAGCGTTCGACCGAGAACCTGAACGGGTCGTTCGAAGGCATCGGCGTACAGTTCAACATGATTGAGGACACGCTGGTGGTGATTCAGCCTGTCAGCGGAGGTCCTTCCGAGCGGAAGGGCATCCTGGCCGGCGACCGCATTGTGACGGTGAACGACACAGCCATTGCCGGCGTGAAGATGTCGCGCGAGGACATCATGCGGCGCCTGCGCGGGCCGAAGGACTCTGAAGTGCGCATCGGCGTGATGCGCGAAGGCGTGAAGGGTGTGAACGAGTTCACCATCGTGCGCGACAAAATCCCTGTCCATACGATGGATGCGTCGTACATGATTGGCGACTCGGTCGGCTACATCCGCCTGAGCAGTTTCGGTCAAACCACGCACGAGGAGTTCATGTCGGCTGTCCGCACCTTGCAGGGCCAGGGGATGCGGCGCCTGCTGCTCGACCTTCAAGGCAACGGCGGCGGCTACCTCAGTGCGGCTGTCGAACTGGCGAACGAGTTTCTGCCCGGCGGCACACTCATCGTCTATACCGAAGGGCGCAGCATTCCGCGTCAGGACTTCCGCGCCAACGGCCACGGCACGCTGCAGCACCTGCCCGTCGTCGTTCTGACCGACAGTTATACGGCGAGCGCCGCCGAAATCGTCAGTGGGGCCTTACAGGACAACGACCGCGGCCAGATTGTCGGACGGCGCACCTTTGCCAAAGGCCTTGTGCAGCGTCCCTTCGAACTGCCCGACAAGAGTGTCATCCGTCTGACCACCAGCCACTACTACAGCCCCTCCGGACGCTGCATCCAGAAGCCTTACAAGGCCGGCCAGAAGCAGCAGTACGACGACGACATCAATCAGCGCCTGAAAAGCGGCGAACTCACGTCGGCCGACAGCATCCGTCTCGACAGCACGCTGCGTTACGAAACCCTGCGCCTGCACCGCACCGTCTATGGCGGCGGAGGCATCATGCCCGACGTCTATGTCCCGCTCGACACGACGCAGTTCTCTCCCCTGCACCGCCAGTTGATGGCCAAGTCATGCATTCTCAACACGTCGCTCCGCTACATGGACAAGCACCGCAAGAAACTCAAGCGGACGTACAAGGACGCCGCCTCTTTCCAGCAGTTCCTCGCCCACTTCGAAGTGCCGCAGGACATGACCGACATGCTGCTGGCCGAGGCTCGGAAGCAGCACATCGACTACTGCGACTCGACCTGGCAGGCGACGCGTCCCACGGCCCACCTGATGCTGAAGGCATTTCTGGCACGCGACCTCTGGGACATGTCGGAATACTTCCAGGTGGTCAACCCAGTGAACTCCATTTACACCGAAGGACTTAAAGCATTGAAAGAAGAATGATTACGTATAACACCGAAAACGTGGCGATGCCCAAAATCAGGCGCCGCGACACTTCTGCCTGGATTCGCCAGGTGGCTGCCCGGCATGGCTTCACGGTGGGTGACGTCGCCTACATATTCTGCGACGATGAGCGCATCCTCGACGTCAACCGTCAATATCTGCAGCACGACTACTATACCGATATCATCACTTTCGACTACACCGAGGACCGCCGCATTGCAGGCGACATCTTCATCTCGCTCGACACAGTGCGCAGCAATGCGGAGCAGTTTCACACGACGTACGAACAGGAACTGCACCGCGTCATCATCCACGGCATTCTGCATCTGTGCGGCATCAACGACAAGGGTCCGGGCGAACGTGCCGTGATGGAGCGTCACGAGAACGAGGCGCTGGCTTTGATTGAGTCAAGAGTCGAGGGTTAAGAGCCGAGAGTCTCCTGACTTCAGACCCTTGGCCCACGACCCTTGACCCTCGACAAAACAAAAACAGTGAGGGCTGCCGTTTCTCGCGAAAGAGCAGCCCCCGTTCTTAGAACCAATAAATAAAATAAGTAGAAAGAGAGTTTTTGCGAATCTTCGGCCGATGCCGAAGGAGATTGAAGTGAAATTTGTTAAGGTCTAAGTTGTAGGTAAAGAGAGCCTTTGAGAGAGAAATCTATCAGAAGGCTCTCTGTTTTTTTCCGTTCGAAGGGTCTTTATCGGCGTCCTCCGCCCCGTGTGCCGCCTCCGCCGCTGGTGCTGCGTGTGGCAGCGGCGCTGCCTCGGCTGGCGCCCGTGCTACGGATGGCACTCTGGCTGGGTGCTGCGCTTTGGCGCACTGCACTGCGGGTGGCACTCTGGCTGGGCATGGCGTTCTGGCGAACGGCGCTGCGTGTGGCGCCCTGTGTGGGTGCAGACACCTGACGGGTTGCTCCGCGCATTTCGATGCCCGTGTTTCCGCCTACCTGACGTGTGCTGGAGGGACGGCTTTCGAGGCCTTGCGAAGTGGTTCCGACGTGGCGTACAGCACCGCCTGTGCCGACATTGCGGTTGTCGTTGGAGCCGTTCATTCCGCCGCCACCTGCACCGTGGTTGTTTCCGCCGTTGGGTTGTCCGGCATGGTCGCCGCCCATGTTGCCACGGTTGTCGTAGCGCGAGTCGTAGCCGTGCTGCGGACGGTTGGGCTGTCCGCCACCGATGTGGTAACCGGGACCTCCGCCTCCGTGCGGACCGATGTGTCCACCGGCCGGTGCCATTCCGCGGAAGAAGTGGCCGCCACGATAGTGGTCGTAACGATGGGGCACGTGGTAGTAGAAGTGCGTGCGATAGGGGTCGTAGGCGTAGATGCTGAAACTCCAGCGGCGATTGACGAACGAAATCGGACGGTAGAAGTAGTCGTAGGTCATCAGACGGCTCCACTGGTAGGGCGAGAGCAGACGGCGCAGGGCGGCGTCGCGTGCATAGAGCACGGCCATGTAGTCGTCGTAGTGATAGCCGTAGGCCACGTCGTCGAGGTAGTCGTTCACACCGCAGATATAATCGTAGTTGATCATATAGAGGTCGTCGAGCAGACTGGTGGCGATGCCCAGCATGTAGGCCATACGGTCGGTGAGGAACCGAGCGTTCTCGCGCATAGCGTAGTACGACATCGGCTGTGCCTGCATCGTCATCGTGGTGATGAACATTGCAACGGCTGCGAGGGTCATTTTCATCGTCTTCATAATGTTGCTCCTTTCTTATTGGGTTGTTCGTTGAATTGGATGGACCTCTTGGTACTTTGTACATTGTCCTTTGCACTTGTCCCTGGTCCTTTGTACTTGTTTTGACGCTGCAAAGTTACGACAGTTTAGCCACACCGCAAGGGGATTCTGCCTAAATGCGCCGACTTTTTTCCCTAAACCGTATAGGGGAATCCCCCGCACCCCGGCGTTCCTCACGCAGGCGCACGCGTAAAGGGCTGAGCGCTCGGAAATTTTCGTCTGAGCGCTCGGAAGAAATCGTCTGAGCGCTCAGACGTTTTTGTCCAAGCGCTCGGGCAGGCAGGGAAAAATGTGTCAGAAATTCTTTACTTTCGTCAATTAATGTGCTGCAAATTTGGCTGTTTCGGCAGAAAGAGTTAATTTTGCACGATTATAGCCTAAACTTTACAAGTTGTACGACTAAAATAAAACACCTATTTCCTCATGGATAGAACAGATACACTGAACCTGCGTGCAAGCCGCCTCATGGCCCTTGCACTGCTGTTGTCGTGTGCCTTCTCGCTACACGCACAGGAGGACTACACCTCTTATATTCCAGGAGCCTACTACTCGGAGTCGATGGCGTCGAACTGGACGAAGACGCCGGCCAGCGCCTCGGGCACCCTGCAGTGCGACACGTGGTCGGGCCGCGGAAGCAAGGACGGTACAGACTTTACAACCCCCATCATGGAGGTACACATCGACCACTGGAACGGCGTGCTCGGCACACAGTCGGTGCGCCACCAGACCATCAGCAACCTGCCGCGCGGACGCTACGAACTCCAGATGACGGTGCGCTGCTATGCCGAGGACGGCTATGCCGACCCCACCTTCAGCGTCTGGCTGAATGCCAACGACGTGCAGGAGCCCATCGTGGCCGACGAGTCGGACGTCACCTACACGCGCGGCACGTACAACGGGCAGGTGTGGGGCTTGAACACGGCCAGCGTCGTGTTCGACGTCGATGAGAGCGGCACACTCAGTTTCGGCCTCGACATCAACCAGCAGGACCACCAGAACTGGGTGGCCTGGAAAAACATCCATCTCTACCTGCTGGAGCGCTACGAAGAGACCGGCCCGACGGTCGAAGCGGGCGACCCTGCCACCGCCGGCACCTACTACATCCGCAACCGCGCCACCGGCCGGTTCATCGCAGCCGGAAGCACGTGGGGCACGGCCATCGTGACAGGAGCACACGGCATCGAAACCACGTTCACCCCCGTTGACAACGACGGCAACTTCTTCCTCGACTCCGGCTATCTGCAAGCCGACGGCCGCCATCAGTGGTCCTACTACGCGAGTCATGGCCGCTACTATGTCGAGAGCGGTGCCGACGACTACACGTTCTGCATCCTTGCCAATGCCGACGGATACTACACCATCCAGACGCAGGACGGCACCTACTTCAACGACGCCGCCGAAGGCGAAATCGCCGTGACGCAGGATGCCACTCTGCAGACAGCCCAATGGGAACTGCTGACCCGCGCCGAGATGACGGCCAACCTGCTGTCGGGCACACAGACCGACGCCACCTTCCTCATCACCAATGCTCACATCGACCAGAACTACACCAAGACGGGATGGGAAGGTGACCCCAACTACCAACACAACTATGACAACAGCACCGGCAACGGCGGTTCCATCATTGAAGCCTGGAACAAGAACTTCAATGTCTATCAGACGCTGACCAACATTCCCAACGGACGTTACCAACTCACGTGCCAGGGTTTCTACCGCTGGAACAACAATGATTGGAACAACACAAATGCCAACTCGTCACGGGCAACGACCAATCAACTCTATGCCAAACTCTACGCCAACGACCAATCGACTTCGCTCCGCAACATCGCTTCGGAGACGAACCTGCCCTACGGCATGAAAGACACCTCCACACAAGGAGCCAACCTGCCGTACAGCGCACTGCAAACCGCACTGGCCTTCAATGCCGGCTACTACAGCGGCAACACCGTCGAAGTCACCGTCACCGACCACACGCTCACCCTCGGTGTGAAGAAGGAACAGCATTACGGATGCGACTGGACAACGTTCGACAACTTCGAACTCGTCCTGCTCTCGCTGGGTGACAACACCGACTACGACCCCAACGCCTCGACCGAGCCCGACGACGAGTTTGCCAACGCTTCGCCCGACAACCCCATCGACCTGACCAGCAGAATCACCAATCCGAACTACAGCAACGGCAGCAGCGGATGGAACGGCGGACCGACCACCGGCGGCATGGGCAGCAATCCCTGCGCCGAGAAGTTCGACTGCACGTTCGACGTCAACCAAACCCTCACCGGCCTGCCCAACGGATGGTACCGCATCACCGCACAGGGCTACTATCGCTACGGCGACTACAAACTTGAGGAACACAAAGGATACAACGAAGGCGGATGGGGACAGAACTCACAGGAAAATGACGCTAACAACATCTACGCCGTCTATACCATCCCCTACGCCGTGCTCACCCACCGCGACGGCAACGAGAAACTCCTCGCCAAGATGTATGCCAACAACGTCGAGACGCCGCTCCGCTCCATCTTCGACGGTCTCTACGACGAGAACCCCAACTACGGCAACTTCGTCAGGACCGATGCCAACGTCAACCAACTGCCCGACGAAATGATTGGCTGGATTCCCAACGACATGAACAGCGGCTCCTATGCCTTCAACGAGGGAAAATATCCCATCGAGATGGTTGTGCCCGTCACCGACGGAACGCTGAAAATCGGTGTCCGCAAAGACTTTGGCTACAAGTACGACTGGAGCATGTGGGACAACTGGCACCTCTACTACATCGGCAAGCAGGACTTCCAGTATGCCGAAGACCTCAGCATCGACAGCGCCGGCGACCTCACCCTCTGTGTGGGCGAGACGCGCCAACTCACAGCCACCGTGCTGCCGGCAGACGCATCGGACAAGTCGGTCAAGTGGACATCAAGCAACAACAGCATCGCCACCGTCGATGCCAACGGCGTGGTGAAGGCTAAAGCCACGGGCAACGTCACCATCACGGCCCGTGCCAACGGCGGCGAAGACGCTCCCGTCCTCAAATCGGTCAAATTCCAGGTGAACAGCGCCGACGGCGACCCCTCGGTCCTCATCATCAATGAAATCATGGTGTCGAACCTCGACATGTTCGTCGATCCGTCGAACAACTACGGCGGCTACGTCGAACTCTACAACCCCACCGACCAGGGTGTGAGCCTCAACGGACTGAAGGTGCGCCCCACCGTCAAGCCGCAGGAATACAGCCTCAACAGCAACAGCGGCGTCGTGCCTCCCCACGGCTACGGCCTCATCTGGTTTGACCACAGAGACGCCTTCGACGGCAACGTGGGCGACCACCTCGACATGGACGGCGGCACACTGAGCATCTGTAACAGCAGCGACGCCGTTGTGCTCTCGCAGGCTTATCCTGCCGGCGTGAGCCGCACTTCCTATGCCCGCACCACCGACGGCGGCAGCGAATGGGCCTTCACGGCCTACCCCACCCCCGGACGCAGCAACAGCGAGAGCGACGAGTACGTCAGCAGCGCAGCCGAACGCCTTCCTGAACCGGAGACAAGTTACGAGTCACGCCTGTTCGACAGCAGTTTCACTCTCAACGTCACCATTCCCGAGGGTGCCACACTCCGCTACACGACCAACGGCACAACGCCGACCGAAGAGAGCCAACTCAGTGTCAACGGCGGCCAGTTCGACATCAGCGAAACCACCATTCTGCGCCTGCGCCTCTTCAAGTCGGGCATGTTGCCCAGTCCCGTGAAGACGCTGTCGTTCATCCAGCGCGACAAGAACTACATGCTGCCCGTCGTCTCGCTGGTGGGCAACCCCGACGACTTCTTCAGCGACGAGATGGGTATCTTCACCACTGGCACACAGGGCATCGCCGGCAGCGGCATCGGCTTCCGCTGCAACTGGAACATGGAATGGGACCGTCCCGCTGCCTTCAACTACATATCAGCCGACGGCAGCGAAACCTACAGCCAGGAAATCAATGTGAAGCGCTTCGGCGGATGGAGCCGCTCGTGGTACCCCTTCAACTTCAAGATGAAAGCCTCTTCGCTCTATGAAGGCCGCAAGTATGTGGAATATCCGTTCTTCGGAAACAAGCCCTACATCAAGCAGAAAGTGCTGCAGATGCGCAACGGCGGCAACGACCTGCAGTGCCGCATCAAGGATGCTGCCTTGCAGAATATCATCATCTCCAGCGGCTTCTATCTCGACTGTCAGGACTATATGCCCGTCCACAGTTTCATCAACGGCAAATACCAGGGTATGCTCAACCTGCGCGAACCGAGCAACAAGCACTTCTCGCTCGCCAACTATGGCATCGACACCGACGAGGTGGACCAGATGGAACTGGGCGGCGGCGTGACCGTCAATGCCGGCGACAACGAAGCCTTCGTACAGTGGCAAAACCTTTCATCCAGCGCAAGCGACGAAGCCACCTACAACCAGATCAAGGAGATGGTCGATGTGGACGAGTTCATCAACTACATGGCCACCCAGATGTTCCTCGGCGGCGACGACTGGCCAGGCAACAACTGTAAGGCCTTCAAGGGACACGACGGAAAGTTCCACATTGTTCTCTTCGACATCGACCAAGCCCTGCGCTTCAATGCCTACGCCTTCACACACATTACCAACAACAGTGGTTGTCCGCTCGTCAGCATCTTCCTCAACATGCTCAACAACGACGACTTCCGCAAGCAGTTCATCGACACCTACAGCATTGTGGCAGGCAGCGTGTTCGAGCCCACACGCAGTCTTGAAATCATCGACCGCATCGCTGCCGAGATGGAACCGGCCCTCGCCCTCGAAGGTGCCTCCACCGAACCGACGGCCGGCTACATGCGTGCCCTGATGACAGAGAGTCGCCGCAACACCATGATGACAGGTCTGCAGAACTGGAACTATGCCAACCTGACCGGAAAAACGCGCCACGAAGTGAAACTCAGTGCCAACATCGAAGGAGCGACACTCCGCCTCAACGGCATCGACATTCCGACCGCCAAGTTCGACGGCACCATGTTCTCGCCTGCCGTCCTTACCGCCAGCGCCCCCGAAGGCTACGTCTTCCGCGGTTGGCAAGACACGGAAGGATACGTCGTTGCTGAGGACGAAGCGTTCAACATCGACTCATGGGGCGACCTCACGCTGACTGCCGTTTATGAACGTCTGGAAGACGCCGACGACTTGTTTGCCGACATCGCCACGCCCATCAAGGTCAACGAAGTGAGCGCAGGCAACACCGTCTTTGTCAACGAATATTTCAATCGCAACGACTGGTTTGAACTTTACAACCCGACCGAGTCGGACATCAACGTGGCTGGCCTCTTTGTCAGCAACGACATCAACAACCCGCTGAAGTACCAGATTCCGTCCACCTCGCCCGTCAACACCATTGTCCCCGCCAAAGGACACATCGTCATCTGGGCCGACGAACTGGCTCCTGTTTCACAACTCCATGCCAACTTCAAACTGGAGAACATCGACAACCACATCGTCGTCGTGACCAGCAGCGACGAGTTTGTCAGCAACAACAGCGAATTCTTCAGCAACCACCCGTCCGAGTTCCAGGCATTTGTCGACGGTTTGACCTACGTCACCCATCGTGGTGACAACACCGTGGGCCGCTATCCCGACGGTGGCAGAGACTTCTACCGCATGGCACGCCCGACCATCGACCAGACCAACACGCTCACCCAAGCCGACGAGTGTGTAGGCCACGACGTCTGTCTGATGGATCCCGACGCCAACAAGTTCCGCCTCGAACTCGTGGAAGGCTGGAACTGGACATCACACAATCTGCAGAATCCCATTGCCGCAGGTGCCCTCTCCGACTACGCAGAGCGCATCGTCGGCGAACGTCAGGAAACCATCCGCGACCAAGTCTATGGCATGACTGGAGCGCTCCAGTCGCTCACTGCCGGTCACCTCTACAAAGTGAAGATGTCGCAGGACGACACTTACGAGTTCGAGGGACTGAAGTGCAACACAGGCACTCCTGTCCAGTTGAAGATTGGCTGGAACTGGATTGGCTACACCGTGACAGGCGCCCAGTCGCTCGCCGAAGCACTGGCCAACAACCTGCTGGAGAACGGTGACCACATTGTTGGACAAGACGGTTTTGCCACCTACAACAATGGCAACTGGACCGGCACGCTCACCCAACTCGAGACGGGCAAGGGCTACATGTTCAAGAGCAAGAGTGCGAAGACGCTGCGTTTCCATGCCCCAGGCGTTCAGGTGAACTTCAGCAAGCGCCGTGCCCGTGCCAACAACACCCTTCACCAGCAGTTCGGCATCAACAAATATGCCTACCCCAACGTCATGGGCATGGTGGCACAGTTGATGATGGACGGAACACCGGTTGATGCTGATCGCGTCACCCTTCTGGCATACGCCGGCGACGAGTGCCGAGGCATGGCCGAGGCCATCGACCGCCGCCTGTTCCTCACCCTCTACGGCGAGGGTGGCGAACGTCTCCACTACCGCGCTATTGACAATCTGGACGGGGCACAATACGGCGTTGAAGAAAGTGACGCCTTCGCTTCCAACGTCGTTGGCAGCATGGAGTCGCCCCGTCTGCTCACCCTGACGCTCGACACAGACGACGCCACCGGCATCGACTCGCCTATCGCCGACAATCCGCAGAACAGCGGCGAACATCGTGTGGTGGGCTACTACTCGCTCGACGGTGTCCTGATGGGCAGCCGTGCTGCCACACTGTCTCCGGGTCTCTATCTTGTCAAGTATGCAGACGGAACCTGCGAAAAACTACTTATTCCCTAATATCGAAAACCTTCATCCCTGTTAGAACAGACAATGAAAACAAGTTTATTCCTACTCGCCTTCGGACTCTGCGCAGCCATGCAGGCACAGGACACAGCCACGGAGCCCATTGAGATTTTCTATGAGGGCACAACGGCTACCGTCACCATCCCGGCGAGCATAACCGACGTGACTTACATCGTCAACGGGGCCGACGTGCAGATTTCCTCTGCCACGACCACCACGGAGTACACCTACAGCGTGTCGGGAACCTCCACCAACGGTTCACTCCTCATCAACGGCCAGTACAAGATGATTCTCGAACTGGCAGGTGTCAACCTGACCAAGCCCAACGGCGGCGCGGTCATCGACGTCGAGTGTGGCAAGCGCACCGACCTTGTCCTCAAGGAAGGCACCGTCAACACGCTCAAGGACTCCGAGTTCGGAGCGCAGAAGAGTGCGCTCTACTTCAAAGGACACGCTGAGTTTAAGGGCGGCGGCACGCTCAACATCACAGGCAAACTGAAACACGCCATCTGCGCGAAGGAGGAAATTGAGTTGAAGAGCAGCCTCGGCACCATCAACGTGCTTGGAGCCGTGTCCGACGGCATCCACTGCGGACGCGGAAACATCACCACCCCTGAGCACAACTACTTCCAGATGGACGGCGGCACGGTCAACATCACCAACGTTGGCAGCGACGGCATCGACTCCGACGACTACGGCAACACCACCATCAACGGCGGCGCCATCAGCATCAACGTGTCGGCCGAGAAGTCGGACGGCATCAAGGCCGACAGCCTCCTCACCATCAACGACGGCGACATCAACATCAACGTCTTGGGCCGCGACAGCGAAGGTCTCATCTCCTGCTACCGAACCACCATCAACGGCGGCAACATCAACATCATCGTCACCGCTGACGGTTCGAAGGGCATCAAGGCCAAGCAAGAAACCGACCAATCAACTGTGCTCAACGGTGGTTTCCTCGACATCACCGGCGGCAGCATCGACATCTACGTTACCGGCAACTCCTATCTGAAGGCCAACGGCAACACCAGCAACTGCATGGACATCAGCGTCGATGCCGACTTGACTCAAAGCGGCGGCGACATCCACCTCGTTGCGATGGGTCCCGAAACCAAGGGCATGAACGTGAAAGGCACGAACACCAAGACGGCGGGCACGCTCAAGGTCATCCGCGGACCCTGGCTGATGGACCCCTTCGACCTGGAGTTCGGCATGACAGCCTATGTGCGCGTATATAAAAACGGTGAACCCGTGACCGACTACAGCAACCTGGCCATCGGCGCCTTCGTCGGCACCGAGTGCATGGGCATCGCCGAGTTCGACCAGGCGGAATGGGGCCTTGCCCGCATCCACTACGACTGCACTGACGACGACCCCGTGTCCTTCAAACTCTTCGACAACAGCATCGGCCGCGAGTTTGAACTGACAGCCGACCGCGACATCTTCTTCGAGAGCGAAGGCGTTGTCGGAATGCCCAGCAGCCCCGTAAGGCTCGACTACGAGATGACGTTCACTCCCGGCGACGTGAACATGGACGGTTTGGTCAATGTAGCCGACATCACAGCCATTGCCTACCACATTTTCGGAACGACTCCAGCCACCTTCAATTCCGATGCGGCTGATGCCAACAACGACGGTCTCATCAACGTTGCCGACATCACGGCAATCTCCTACATGATTTTCAGCCAAAGTGTTAAGCCACGAACCAACTCATTAGACCCACAATAAAATACACATAAAATGAAAAAAGCAAGAAAAGCGTTTTTGACCATGCTGTCACTGATATTATGCTCCGCTAATATCCATGCAGCAGAGATGAGCGTATCCAACGTCACCATTATCAAAGGTGGAACCGCATTGATGGAAGTGAATCTAACCAACACCGACATTGAGTGTACGGGAATTCAGTTTATTCTGAATCTTCCACAAGGCATTACACCCGCAAAGGATGCAAGCAATGCTTTCATTCTCCAAAAGGGCACTCGCATCAGCGATGTGGCTCTGACGATAGGCATGTCCGACAAGGGCAACAACACCTATCAGTTTCTCGGCTATCAGGGTTCAGGCCTTCCCGTTGCATTTCCTGGTACAGAAGGACAAGTGCTGACCATCATGCTGCAAGCCGACAACACCGTGGCAATAGGTGAAGCCTTGAATGCATCACTTTCCACCGTTTACATTTCTGACACATCGGCCCAAAGCCATACACTCTCGGACGCACCCTTCACCATCACCGTCACCGAACCCATCTACACCGTTCTCGACGAGAATGCGACGACGGTGCCGGCATCGTCGGGCAGCGAGGCAGTGAGCATCCGTGTGCTGCGCACCATCAAGGCCGGCGAGTGGAGCACCATCTGCCTGCCCTTCGCCATGACGGAGGCCGAAACCAAGCGCGTGTTCGGCAACGATGTCCAGTTGTTCAGTTTCACCGACTATGAGGCAACGTTTGACGAAGTGACCGACGAATGCACAAACATCACCGTAAATTTCGAAGATGCCGACCTCGCCTCCTGGGGATTCGAAGCCAACATCCCCTATCTCATCAAGGTGTCGTCGCCCATCACCCAGTTTGAGACCACCGCGGTCATCGAGCCCGACGAGGCCGGTGCCATTGTTGAGTTCGACAACGGCCGCACCGGCAGTCGCCGCGTCGTCTATGGCACCTTCTACGGCACCCTCCGCGCCGGCACGAAAGTGCCTGCCAACTGCCTTTTCATCGGCAACGACAAGTTCTACTACTCCACCGGCAAGACCAACATCAAGGCCTTCCGCGGATACTTCGAGTTCGACGACATCCTCACCGTCGTCGAGGGCGGCAGCGGCGTGAAGATGAACTTCAACGCAGCCGACGAAGCCACGGGCATCGGTGAAATTAAAAATGAAAAATTAAAAATCAATAACGACGTCCCCGTCTATGACCTCACCGGCCGCCGTGTTGGAAGAATGAAGAATGGAAGTAACTCTGATTCTTCATTATCCCCCGGCATCTACATCGTGGGAGGCAAAAAAGTTTTCAAGAACCAATAAACACACATGATCCTTATGAAAAAAGACTATATACAGCCCTCCCTCCTCAGCGACCCACTGCTGATTCAGCACTTCATCTGCGCCGATTCTCCGAATGTGACCGGCGACACAGGTTCGGGCAATGGCCCCGGCTACGGCGG
>ONXQ01000157.1 GCA_900321835.1 uncultured Prevotellaceae bacterium | reverse complement strand
GCCGCAGGCGATGACGTAGCGGAGACCTGGCTCAAGGTCGTTGGTCGAGGTGACGAGTTTGAACGTAGTGGTATTCGGGTCGCTGTGAGCAGCGCCGATGGTGTATTTAGCCGAAGCCACAGCGCTCTGCTCACCGTCCTTCACGGCCAGAGCCTTCACGGTGGTGGTTTCGCTGATGGTCAGTGCCGAAGTATAGGGAGTGGATGAGGTCGTCGGGTTGGTGCCGTCGAGGGTGTAGTAGATGGTGGCACCTGTGGTTTCGCAAGTGATGCTCACTGTCTGCGCCGTTTCATACCGTCCGGCTGCGGGCGAGAAGGTCGGTGTGGCTACGTTGCTGATGCCGACGAAGTTGAATGAGATGGTTCCGTTGCTGTTCTGCGTGATGTTCTCCACCGAAGAGTCAAGGTCTTTCGTTCCGTCAGCATTGTTGTTGAAAAGCGTGGCTGCTGGTGTCGTGTTTTTGCCGAAGGCATTGACCGAGCCGTAGGGGAAAGGGTCGTTTTTGGCTCCATTTTCGGTGTAGTATTTGGTGCCTTGATAGGTTGTGTATTGGTATTGGTTGTCGGCTGCCACCCACGTCATGCGCTGATGCGAAGGATCGTCGTTGGGCTGGTTGCTCGCCCAAACGTTGCTGCTGTAGTCAACGTGCAGAATGAGCAGGCCTGCTCCGGGCAGACTTGTGTCCCAACCCGTCTTCTGGCGGTTTTCAAGCAGGTAATACTCGTTGTTGTTACCTTTATTATATATAATGTAACTTTCTCCGCCGTCTTGCAGGGCCTTCATGTTGGTGACACTCTGTGTGGCTTCCAGTGTGATAGGAGTTTTCCAACCGGCCACCCAGCGCTCGTAACTGGTGTAGCCTGCCGGCCGATAGCCGTCGTCGTTGTACGAGCCGCTGTCCATGAGGTCCCACATGAACATGCCCTGACCGCCGCTGTAGTCGGTGTCGTAGAAGTCGGGGTAGCCGAGACAGTGGCTGAACTCGTGGCACATCGTGCCGATACCGGCAATATTGTTCGAGCCGTTCAACTCTCCGCCGCAGGCATAGGTGTTGATCTTCACCCCGTCAAGTGTCTGTGCACCGCTGCCGTCTCCATAGGATTTGGCTGAGTTCAGGTCGTACTCGTGCGGCCAGATGGTGGAAGAAGCACCGCCGTCGGCTTCGCCCTGTCCGGCATAGACGACATAAACCTGTTCCACTTCGCCGTCTCCGTCCCAGTCGTAATTGGCAAAGTTGACTTGGGAATTAACGAGTTGCAAGGCTTCGATGACCATCTTGGCAGGGTATTTGTCGTTGCCGTTGCTGTCGTTGCTGCCGTAGTAGGCCTGATTCTTGCTGACGGTGACAGGGCCAACCACGTCGAAGGTCAGTTCAAACTGCCCTTCGCTCTGCGCCTTGAAGTAGTCGTACATCGAGCCTTTGAAGTCTCCGTAGGAGAAATTTTCCTCGTTGGCAATGCGCTCATACAGAGCCTTATTGTTGGCACTCTTGAAGGTCACGTCAGTGAAGTTGACCAGGATGATGAGGCCTTTCTTCTGACCTGTGATGCTGCCCACTTCGCCCACCTTGCGGGGAGCCAGTCGGCGCAGTCGGCGCTGGTCGGCAGCCTGGCGTCGAAGGGCGGCACGCTGCTTCACCTGCTGGGCATCGACGCGCTGGTAAACGTCGCCGTCCATTGACTTGTAGGCATTTCCGTCCTGTCCGAGCCAGAAGTGTCCGTGCTCGTCGCCCACGAGGCGCGCCACGATTTGCGAGCCGTCGCTGAGCGTGATTTTCTTTGTGAGTCCGGGCTTGGCCGGCACGGCGCTGGCTGTCAAGGCAGACAGCATCAGCACCAGCATCGCTGCATAGCGCAGGATGCTCGTTTTCATTGATGAAAAATACATGATTGAGTTAGTTGAAGTTGATCGTTTTTTTTTATTGTTGGGGTGCAAAGTTACGACTTTTTTAGCAATTCAAGCCCGAATTTGCATGAAAATGTCTAACTTTGCACAAAATACTCATAGACAATGGTTTCGATTGATCATCTCAGCGTTGAATTCTCGGCACGTCCGCTCTTCACGGACGTGTCGTTCGTGGTGAATCCGAAGGACCGCATTGCGCTGGTCGGAAAGAACGGGGCTGGCAAGTCAACCCTGCTGAAAATCATGGCCGGCCTGCAGCAGCCGACGAGCGGCACCGTGAGCCGTCAGCGCGACACGACCATCGGCTACTTGCCGCAGGTGATGGTGCTGGCCGACGAGCGCACCGTCATGGAGGAGGCTGAGACGGCCTTTGCCCATGTGAAGGAACTGGAGGAACGCATCGCACGCCTGGAGCAGGAGGTGGCCGAGCGCACCGACTACGAGACGGACGACTACCTTCAGCTGGTCGAGCGCCTGACGCATGAACAGGACCGCTACCAGATGATGGGCGGCCAGAACCGTGAGGCCGAAATCGAACGCACGTTGCAGGGACTGGGCTTCAGCCGCAATGACTTCGACCGTCCGACGAAGGAGTTTTCGGGAGGCTGGCGGATGCGCATCGAACTGGCCAAACTCCTGCTGCAGCGTCCCGACCTCCTGCTGCTCGACGAGCCGACCAACCATCTGGACATCGGTTCGATTCTGTGGCTTGAACAGTTCATCCAGCAGCGTGCCAATGCCGTCGTGCTCGTCAGCCACGACCGTGCCTTCATCAACAACGTCACCACACGCACCATCGAGATTTCCTGCGGCCGCATCAACGACTACAAGGTGCGCTACGACCAGTATGTGCAACTGCGCGACGAACGGCGTCAGACCCAGATTCGCGCCTACGAGAACCAGCAGCGCGAGATGGCCGAGGCCCGCGACTTCATCGAGCGTTTCCGCTACAAGCCTACGAAATCGAACCAGGTGCAGAGCCGCATCAAGATGCTCGAAAAGATGGTGCCCATCGAAATCGACGAAATCGACACGTCGCGCCTCCACCTGCGCTTCCCGCCCTGCCAGCGCTCGGGCGACTTTCCCGTCATCTGCGACGACGTGGCGAAGAGTTACGGCTCGCACCGCGTGTTCGACCATGTGAACCTCAGCATCCGCCGCGGCGAAAAAGTGGCCTTCATGGGCAACAACGGTGAGGGAAAATCGACCCTTGTCAAGTGCATCATGGGCGAGATTCCCTTCGACGGACGGCTGACCATTGCGCAGAATGTGCAAATCGGCTATTTTGCCCAGAACCAGGCGCAACTGCTCGACGGCGACCTCACCGTCTTCGACACCATCGACCGCGTGGCCCGAGGCGACATCCGCACGAAGATTCGCGACCTGCTCGGCGCGTTCATGTTCGGCGGCGAGGAGAGCGACAAGTTTGTCCGCGTGCTCTCGGGCGGTGAACGCAGCCGACTGGCCATGATTCGCCTGCTGCTCGAACCCGTCAACCTGCTCATTCTCGACGAACCGACCAACCATCTCGACATGGCGTCGAAAGATGTGCTGAAGCAGGCCATCCAGCAGTTCGACGGCACAGCCATCATCGTCAGCCACGACCGCTACTTCCTCGACGGCCTGGTGGACAAGGTGTATGTGTTTGGCGGAGGGAAGGTGAGGGAACAGACCCTGCCCCTGCAGACCCACCCCCAGCCCCTCCCTGTGAGGGAGGGGAGTGGTAACTCCTCCGAAGTGGACTTAGTATCTACTCCCCTCCCTCACAGGGAGGGACAGGGGGGTGGGTCTGCTTCTGCCTGGAAAGAACACCAGAAGCAGGTTCGACGTGCCGAAAAGGCCGTTGCCGACTGTGAGGCCGACATCGAACGCCTGGAGCAGGCCCTGTCTGAAATCGAAACGCGCCTTTCCACCCCCGAGGGTGCTGCCGACGCCTCGCTTTTCACCCGTCATGGCGCTCTGCGCAGCCAACTCGACGAGGCGATGGAGCGCTGGGAACAGGCCTCCGAAGCCCTGTCGGCCCTGCAGCCATAGCAGGGGTACGGGAAAATCGTCCGCAGTCGGTCCGAATTTCGTCCGCAGTTGAAATTATTTTCGTCTGCGGACGATTTTTATTTCGTCTGCGGACGAAATTTATTTCATCTACGGACGAAATTTTGCCATGACGGCCCAACTTCTGCAATTTCTCCAACAATTCTTTCATAAGTTTTGGCAGTTGTTGCATTTTCTTGTATATTTGCATCGGAATCAAACGATTATTCATTCACCCTTAAACTCAACACATTATGTCAACAGGACTGATTTTTCTGATTGTGGTGCTGCTCATTGCCGGCGGCATCTTCCTCTGGTTCATGAACACACAGCG
>ONXQ01000156.1 GCA_900321835.1 uncultured Prevotellaceae bacterium | reverse complement strand
CCAGTCGTCGGCCCAGGCTTTCGAAACGTTCATCATCGTACACAGCAGCACGATGATGCTGAAAAGAAAGTTCTTTTTCATGTGAAAGTTGTTGGTAATTGTTGGTAATGAGTTAGTATTGTTATTAGAGTGGTGCAATACGGTGCAATACAAAGTATAGTAGTGTATGTTAGGTTTTGTCGTGCAAAGATACAACATTTATTTGAAAGTGTAAACATTTTCTCTGTAAATGTTCTATTCCGTCTTGAAAATAGGTGATTTGATTCCAAAAATGATTCAATTCTGAGCAGACTTCGTGGCGGACGTGTAATTTTTTCCGCAGACATACGTGTTTTGCGCAAATTGAACGCTGTCCGGCAGGCCACAGCGGAAGCGTTTCGCTCCCACGAGGCCTGCCGGACGACAGCGCTGGGTTCGGGACACGATTGTCAGTCGTTGCCCAACCCTTCGCGGCGGCACTGGCGCAGGGCTGCGATGAGCCAGCCGAGGCAGAGCAGGCGCAGCACCGTGGGCATACAGAGCGAGAAGACCGTGATGAGCAGGGCCATGACGGCCTGTGTGATGCACACGGCCTGGCGCGGCGTGATGCGCTCGTCCATCACGCCCGAAAAGACGGCGGCGAGGGTGCGGAACAGTGTCAGGGCGGAGAGTGCCTGGAGGAGTGAGAAACTGGTGCGGCGCACTTGGCTGTTGCCTACGCGGATGCCGGCGAGGCGTGTTGTACGGAGGGTGGTTGACTTAATCATACGATTATCTTTTTTAGTGAAACATCTTTTTGTTTTCGGTTGCAAAGTTAAGCGAAACCATTGTCAACCTATGACAAACGGAAAGAGAAAGTTTTGCCGTTTTGCTCCTGAAAACGCTGATTTTAGTTAAAAAATCTTAAATGGGGCGTTTTCTGCCCCGAAACACCCTGCCTCTCACGCGCGCGTGATACATTTAATAAATAATAAAAACGTGAGTCCTTACGTCGAACTCACGTTAATAAAAGAAGGGACAAAATAGGTGTTGACTCCTTGTTTATTGGTTGATGACTGTGGCTGGTGTGGGGGATTTCTTCCCTATCTGGGGAGGAGTTCCATTGGAGCCACGGGTGGTTCATCTTCTATATCTTTACCCATCATACTATTTTCGTGTTTTTCGTCCTTTTCGCATTCTTTCGTGATAAAAATCATCCGTAGATGAAATAAATTTCGTCCGCAGACGAAATATTTTTCAACTGCGGACGAAATTTTTTTCGTCTGCGGACGAAATTCGGATGGACTGCGGACGAAATCCGGCCCTTCTGCACTCTGCGTCCCGCTTCGCTGCCGATGCCTGCGGGCAAGGCTGTTGGTGGGCGGCTGAACACATTTTGCGAAAATTTTTTTCGCATACCAAAATTTTTCCGTAACTTCGCAGCGATTACATCTATCGACCTTTCAACCATTTAATCACATCAATATGGATCTTTCAGGTAGAAGAGAAAGCACGAATGTGCAGGACCGTCGCGGACAATCGGGCGGCGGCAGTGTGTTAGGCGGGCTGGGCGGCCTCGGTGGCGGCCTGCTCGGCGGAGGCAAGGGCAAGGCTGGGTGTGGCAGCATCATCATCATCGTCCTGCTCTTCCTCATTGGCCCCAAACTGGGCATCGACCCCATGCAGATGATTGGCAACATGGCCACCGAGACCGCTGTCGAACAGCAGGGCGACGGCCAGCCCTATCAGGGCTCGGCCGAGGAGGAAGAACTGGCCAAGTTTACGAAGCAGGTGCTCGCATCGACCGAGGACGTGTGGACGCGCAAGTTCCAGCAGATGGGCAAGCAGTATGAGGCACCCACGCTCGTGCTCTACAGTGGCTCCATCCAGACGGGCTGCGGACAAGGCACCGCCTCGACGGGTCCTTTCTATTGCTCGGCCGACCAGTGTGTCTATATCGACCTCTCGTTCTATAAGGAAATGAAATCGTCGCTCGGCGCCGAGGGCGACTTCGCCTGGGCCTACGTCATCGCCCACGAGGTGGGACACCATGTGCAGTATCTGCTCGGCACGCTCGGACGTGCCCATCAGGAGATGGCCCAACTCTCGCAAACCGATGCCAACCGCGTGAGCGTGCAGATTGAACTCCAGGCCGACTTCCTCGCCGGCGTCTGGGGACACGACGAGCAGAAGGCGTTCGGCTCGATGGAAAAAGGCGACCTCGAGGAAGCCCTGAACACCGCCATCGTCATCGGCGACGACCACCTGCAGAAACGCGCCGGCTACAACCCCGACGAACGCAAGTTCACCCACGGCACCTCGGCTCAGCGACAGCGCTGGTTCCGCCGCGGATTCGACACGGGCGACCTCTCGCAGGGCGACACCTTCGCCAAGAAGAGCAGCGAACTCTGACACAGGCACGGGTCCTGCACCTCGGCGCAGGACCTCTGCTTTTCTGCCTCCCTCCCCATCCACAGCACCGCCACGGCTTGCGGTGTCATGTCCATGTGCCCATAAGGCAGAAAATCAGGCAATTTCTGATTGATTGAAAGCAAAAATGCCGAATTTGTGCGAATTATTTGGCAAAGCGGCTGAAAAAGTGTAATTTTGCAGTTCATTTGCGGAACTACACTTTTTTGAATCTATATGGACAGACTTTACATTTTTGACACGACGCTGCGCGACGGCGAACAGGTGCCCGGCTGCCAACTCAACACCGTTGAGAAAATCCAGGTGGCTAAGCAACTCGAACTGCTCGGCGTCGATGTCATCGAAGCGGGTTTCCCCGTGTCGAGCCCCGGTGACTTCAACAGCGTAATTGAGATTTCAAAGGCCGTGACATGGCCCACCATCTGCGCCCTGACCCGTGCGGTGGAGAAGGACATCGACGTGGCCGCCGAGGCCCTGAAATTTGCGAAGCACAAGCGCATCCACACCGGCATCGGCACCAGCGACTCGCACATCAAGTATAAGTTCAACTCCAACCGCGAGGAAATCATCGAGCGGGCCGTGCGTGCGGTCAAGTACGCCAAGCGCTACGTCGAGGACGTGGAGTTCTATGCCGAAGACGCAGGCCGTACCGAAAATGAGTACCTCGCCCGCGTCATCGAAGCCGTCATCAAGGCCGGCGCCACTGTGGTCAACATCCCCGACACCACCGGCTACTGCATGCCTGCAGAGTACGGCGCAAAGATTAAGTACCTGTGCGACCACGTCGCCGGCATCGAAAACGCCATCATCTCGACCCACTGCCACAACGACCTCGGCATGGCCACGGCCAACACCATGAGCGGCGTGCTCAACGGCGCACGCCAGGCCGAAGTGACCATCAACGGCATCGGCGAACGCGCCGGCAACACCTCGCTCGAAGAGGTGGCCATGATTCTCCGTTGCCACAAGGGCGTCGGCATCGAAACCAACATCAATACGACGAAAATCTATCCGACCAGCCGCATGGTATCGAGCCTCATGAACATGCCCGTACAGCCCAACAAGGCCATCGTCGGAAAGAACGCCTTCGCCCATTCCAGCGGCATCCACCAGGACGGCGTGCTGAAGAACGTCCAGACCTACGAGATTATGAATCCGCAGGACGTGGGCATCGACGACAACTCGATTGTCCTCACCGCCCGCAGCGGACGCGCAGCCCTGAAGAGCCGCCTCCACGTCCTCGGCATCGACCTGGAGCAGGAAAAACTCGACAGCGTCTATCAGGAATTCCTCAAACTGGCAGACAAGAAGAAGGACATCAACGACGACGACATCCTCGTATTGGCCGGTGCCGACCGTTCGCAGAACCATCGCATCAAACTCGACTACCTGCAGGTGACGAGCGGTGTGGGCGTGCAGAGCGTCGCCAGCCTGGGCCTGAACATCGCCGGCGAGAAATTCGAAGCCTGTGCATCAGGCAACGGCCCCGTCGATGCAGCCATCAAGGCGCTGAAGAAGATTGTCAACCGTCAGATGACGCTCAAGGAATTCACCATCCAGGCCATCAGCAAGGGTTCGGACGACATGGGAAAGGTTCACATGCAGGTCGAATACGACGGCCACATGTACTACGGCTTCGGTGCCAACACAGACATCATCGCCGCCAGCGTCGAGGCCTACATCGATTGTATCAACAAGTTTAAGATATAAAACGGAACATGGGAAAGAATTTGTTTGAAAAAATATGGGATGCGCATGTGGTGCAGAACGTGCCCGACGGACCCACACAACTTTATATCGATCGTCTGTACTGCCACGAAGTGACGAGTCCGCAGGCGTTTGAAGGGATGCGTAGTCGCGGATTGAAGTGTCTGCGCCCGGGCCAGATTTTCTGTATGCCCGACCACAACACGCCCACCCACGACCAGGACAAACCGATAGAGGACCCTGTCAGCAAGACTCAGGTGGACACGCTGGCGAAGAACGCCGAGGACTTCGGTCTGACGCACTTCGGCATGATGGACAAGCGCAACGGAATCATCCACGTGGTGGGGCCGGAACGCGGATTGTCACTGCCGGGCATGACCATCGTCTGCGGCGATTCCCACACTTCGACCCACGGCGCTGTCGGCGCTGTTGCGTTCGGCATCGGAACGAGCGAGGTCGAGATGGTGATGGCGTCGCAGTGCATCCTGCAGCAGAAGCCGAAGTCGATGCGCATCAACATTGAAGGTACGCTGGG
>ONXQ01000151.1 GCA_900321835.1 uncultured Prevotellaceae bacterium | reverse complement strand
AGCGAGTCGCAGAGGTCCATCTGCCACTGCGAAGGCATGTTGTGGGAGGTGCGGATGGCATCGCAGCCCATTCCTTTCAGAAGCATAATCTGGTGGGCAAGGGCGGCCTTGTTTACGGCAGCACCGAGCATTCCGAGGTCGTGGTGGAGGCAGACGCCCTTGAACTTGCGATGACGACCGTTGAGGACAAAGCCGCGTTCATCGACTCGGAGGGTGCGAATGCCGTATTTTACCGTCTTTTGGTCAACAATGCGTCCATTTCCGTCCTCAAGTCTGACGGTGAGGTCGTAGAGTTGAGGATGCTCGGGCGACCACCATTGCACATCGCTCAAAGTGACAGGACCGCTTGCCGTGATGTCGCCCAGACAATCTGCATAGGGAATGGGCAGGACGGCTTCTTGTCCATGAGTCATGACACGGACGCTGTATTTTGACGAAAAACAACCGAGAGCAGAGACCGTTACATCAATTGTTGCGGTACGTTCGGCGAAGTTCAAATGTTTGGTTTCCACATTGATGCCCCACTGCTTGATGGCACACGAACCCGTCGTGATGAGGGTGACAGGTCGATAAAGGCCTGCTCCGGGATACCAGCGGCTGCTCTCACGGACATTGTTGAGGCGGACAGCAAGCGTGTTGGGACGACCATCCTTATATATATAAGGTGTGGCGTCGATGTTGAAGGCAGAGTAGCCGTACTTCCATTCGCCAGCCTTCTGGCCGTTGACATAGACCTCGGGTTCGGACATGGCCCCGTCGAAGTTGAGGATGGCACGCTCTGCACCAGCCGGCACCGTGAACTGCGTCCGGTACCACCCTACCCCAATCCAGGGAAGTGCGCCGGTGCGGCCGGTCTTTTCAGTGGCCTCTTTCTCGCCGTTCTGCACAATGGCCACGTTCTGACGGTCAAGATTCATGTCGAAAGGACCGCTGATAGCCCAATCGTGAGGAACGGAAACTTGCTGCCAATGGCGGTCGTTGAAGTGTACGGAAGCGTTTTTGGCTGCATCGTCGTGTGAAAAACGCCACGAAGTGAGCAGCACTTCCTGCCGCTGCGCCGTGGCCTGGAGTGCCAAGAGTGCTGCAAAAAGCGTTGTGAGAATCTGTTTCATAAAAGGAGGGATTTAGGAACGGCCCAGATGCCGCTTAACCAAAGCCACAAGATGGTCGTAATAGTCGGCTGGTTGCAGCGTGTCGGGCAGAAAATCGGAAAAGAGGCGGTGGATGAGTTCCGGGGTTTCACGGCAAGCAATCTTCAGATACTTGAGTGTGCCGTCCAAGTCGGACATATTATATTTTGCCATCGCCAAATAGGCATAGACCATGTTGCGGTTGGGAAATTCGGGGGAACCCTCTTCCGTGTGAGCGAGGACAAAAGAGAGCATGGTGTCGGCGATGGCGGAATAATCGTGTGCAAGTGCACGAATCCCAGCCGACATCATCAGTTGGGGAAGCATTTCGGGATTGTCGTGAAAGAGTTCTGAAAACTTTCCCATCGCCTCTTTCACCCGACGAAGCCCGAGTAGCATACTGCCTTCCTGCAAACGGTAGTCGATGTTTTGAGGTTCAATCTTCAGGGCACGCTGCGTCAGTTTCAGCGCTTTCTGATAATCATTGCACATGGCCAGCCCGTCGGCTATCTCATAGTATTTCCAGCCACGTGCAGCAACATCATCGACTTCCTTTTCGACATAATCGAGTGCCGAGTTCCAGAACTGCAAGGAGAGTTGTGCTTCGTCCAGATGGAGGTAGCATACTGCGATGTACTGGTCTTCGCTGTGGTCGTCGGTCTTCCGCCGATATTTCAGGAAAAGCGGGAGGGCCAGGTCGAAGTTTTGCATCGAGAAATGGATGGTCGCCTTGATGACACAGGCAAGTATGTCATCGGGATTGATGGCGAGGGCAAAATCAACCGAGTTGAGGGCTTCTTCGTACTTTTCGTTGGCCTGCTGCGCACCGGCCAGGATGGTCCATCCGTTCGGAGTATAGGGGTCGTTGTCGAGCAGGCGTTCGAACATCGTCTCGATGAAGTCTGTGAAACCTTCGTCGCGACAGATGTCGGCAACGTTGAAGTCGGGGTCGTACATTCCCATCTGCGGAAAACGCTTCAGGTAGGCGGCTATCCAACTGCGCAGGTATTCGGTGTGGTCAACCGTGGAGAGTTCGATGTACGAAACCATAATGTGCATGTAGGCACTGCGGATTTCGTTCTCTGCCTCTTCGGGTGTCACTTCGTCTTCATCGTCATTATCCTGACCGAACAGGGCTGAATTGTTCGTGGTCGGCTGCCATTCGTCTTCCACACATTCAATCCACTCGTGAAACAGGCGGTCGGCGGCTGGCAGGTCGTTATCGACGGCGTACTTGAGTTGGGCCTGCAGGTAGATGACGTCGTAGTTCTGGTCGGCATCCAGTTTCTCCACGATTTCACGGGCCTCTGCAAAACGGTGCAGGTAGATGAGCACACCGGCCCGCACAGCAGGCAGCAGGTCGTCGTTGGGATGGCTGCTCTGTCCGGCGTCGATGACGCTGAGGGCCTCAAAGGGGTTTTCGTGGTCAAGATAATAGTCGGAGAGGTCAACATAATCCTCTGTGTCGAGATAGCACGGCACATTGTCGCGCTTCGACTGCTCATAGCGCGACAACAGTTCCTGAAACTCTGGAGAATTATAGTCAATCATCCTGAATGGCCGATGGGGTGTTTACTGCTTCTTGGTCCAGTTGTCCTTCAGGCCGACGGTGCGGTTGAAGACCAGATGGGCGGGTGTCGAGTCGGGATCGACATTGTAATAGCCAATGCGCTGGAACTGCAAGTAGTCGAGCGGTTTGCGCGTCGTTGCCCACTCTTCGACAAACGCTTTCGTATTTATCTCTAAACTATTGGGATTGAGGAAGGGACGCATGGCCTCGATGCCACGCACATTGTCGTGTTCATCGCTGTATTTCTTAATCTCGTCGCGCGGATTTTCCACAAGCCAGAGGCGGTCGTAGTTGCGCACTTCGGCAGGCACACAGTGCTGGCACGAGAGCCAGTGGATGGTCTTGCCCTTGATTTTCATGTTGCAGTTGGCCTGCCCTGTCTTGGTCTCGGGAACAATCTCGGCGTGGATTTCGACGATGTTTCCGTCGGCGTCCTTCACCACACATTCTTCCGGATTCTCCGGACAGCGGATGATGTAACTGTTCTTCAGGCGTACTTCCTTGCCGGGAGCCAGACGCATGAACTTCTTCTCGGCCACTTCCTGGAAGTCGTCGCGCTCGATCCACAGTTCGCGGGTGAACTTGATGTCGTGGGTGCCGTCGGCCTCGTTCTCGGGGTTGTTCTGCACGGTATAGACCTCCAACGTGTCGGCGGGCAGGTTGGTCAGCACGAGTTTCACGGGATTGAGCACAGCACTCATGCGCTGTGCGCGCTTGTTGAGGTCGTCGCGCACGGACGACTCGAGCAGGGCCATCTCGTTGAGGGCGTCGAACGTGGTGTAGCCGATTTTGTCGATGAAGTTGAGGATGGATTCAGGGCTGTAGCCACGGCGGCGCAGGCCGCAAATGGTCGGCATACGGGGGTCGTCCCATCCGCTCACGACGCCTTCCTGCGTGAGGATGAGCAGGTTGCGCTTCGACATGAGCGTATGCGTCAGGTTCAGTTTGTTGAACTCCGTCTGGCGCGGACGGTTGTCGTCGAGGGGCAGTTCACCCTTCGTCTCCTTGAGCCAATCGACAAACAGGTCGTAGAGCGGACGGTGGCTGACGAACTCGAGCGTACACCACGAGTGGGTGACGCCTTCGAAGTAGTCGCTCTGGCCGTGGGTGTAGTCGTACATGGGGTAGGCATTCCATTTCGAGCCGGTGCGGTCGTGCGGCATGTTGAGCACGCGGTACATGATGGGATCGCGGAAGTGCATGTTGGGGCTGGCCATGTCGATTTTGGCGCGCAGCACCATCTTTCCGCGTTCCACACGTCCCGAGTTCATTTCCTCGAACAGGCGCAGGTTCTCCTCGACGGGACGGTCGCGGTAGGGACTGTTCACGCCTGGCTGGGTCGGCGTGCCTTTCTGGGCAGCGATTTCCTCGCTGGTCTGCTCATCAACGTAGGCTCTTCCCTGCTTAATCAGTTCGACGGCCAGGTCCCAGAGTTGCTGGAAGTAGTCGCTGGCATGGTAGAGGTGTGCCCACTTGAAGCCGAGCCACTCGATGTCGCGCTTGATGGCCTCGACATATTCGCCGTCCTCCTTCTGGGGGTTCGTGTCGTCGAGGCGCAGGTTGCACTCGCCGCCGTATTTTTTTGCCAAGCCGAAGTCGATGGCAATGGCCTTCGCGTGTCCGATGTGCAGGTAGCCGTTGGGTTCCGGCGGGAAACGCGTTTGCAGCCGTCCTCCGTTCTTGCCTTCGGCCAAGTCCTTTCTCACTTGTTCTTCAACGAAACTCACACTTTCCTGTCTCGTTTCTTCTGTCGTACGTTCGGTATTCATATTTTTTATTGTTTTTT
>ONXQ01000150.1 GCA_900321835.1 uncultured Prevotellaceae bacterium | reverse complement strand
CCGAAGGAATTCATCGGTGCAGTCATCGGTCCTGGCGGCAAGATTATCCAGCAGATGCAGGAAGACACACAGACCACCATCACCATCGACGAAGAAGACGGTGTGGGTAAGGTTCAGGTCAGCGCCCCCGACAAGGCTTGCATCGAAGCCGCTCTGGCCAAGATTCGCGCCATCGTCGCCCTGCCCGAAGTGGGCGAAGTCTATCACGGCAAGGTGCAGAGCATCATGCCCTACGGATGCTTCGTCGAGTTCATGCCGGGCAAGGACGGACTGCTCCACATCTCGGAAATCGACTGGAAACGTCTGGAAACTGTCGAAGAGGCTGGCATCCACGAGGGTGACGAAATCGACGTCAAACTCATCGACATCGACCAGAAGACCGGCAAGTTCAAACTCTCGCACCGCGTGCTGATTGAGAAACCCGCCGACTACGTAGAGCGTCCGCAGCGCGAACGCCGTCCGCGTCCCGAGCGTGGCGAACGCAACTTCGACCGCGGTGAGCGCCGTCCGCGTGGCGAGCGCCGTTACGAAGACCGTCCGCAGCGTCAGACTTTCCGTCACGACGACAACCATCAGGACGGTGATGCACCGACCCAGGAAGGCGGCTTCCGCAGCGCCCTCGACGACCTGCTCGGATAAGAGCCGAGCGTCGTGGCCTGCATAGATGGTCCGAATTTCGTCCGCAGTCGAAATTTTTTTCGTCTGCGGACGATTTTTATTTCGTCTGCGGACGAAATTTCGTTCGACTGTGGATGAAATTCTGTTCGACTGTGGATGAACTGCCCAATAGGCGTTTGATGAGCAATAAAAAACTCCTGAAGAACGAGTCTTCAGGAGTTTTTTTAATGAATAGGAATTTCTTTTTTCGCAAACCTACCAGAGGTCGCCCCAGCCGTCGGCTTGACGTTCTTTCGAGAGCTCTTCGTCCTCGTCTTCGATTTCGGGGTCTCCGCTGTTGCCTTTAGGGAGCGATGCGGGGATTTCCATGAGGTGATTGACGAAACCCATGGTGTCGGTTGCTGGCTGAATATATGCTTTTTTGTTCATAATACGTGTCCAATTAAGGGATTATTTAACCAGAACTTTCTTTACACTTCCGTCGCTCATGCGGACGATGTTCATGCCGCGCTGCAACTGGCTCTGACGGGCGCCACCCAGTGAGTAGATGCCTACGATGGTGGCTTCGGCATTGGTGCCCTCAACTTGCTTCACGGCAGTGGCTTCGCCATTTTCCCCTTCGTCGCCGAACGAGAAGTAGTAGAGTTGCTTGGCCAGTGCCACATTGCTGCTGTTGACATACAGATAGGCTTTGTTTGCCTTGATGGCGGTGTTTGCTGCCAACTTGTAGAATCCGACGACGGGACTTGTTTCCTCATGCGTTTCGCGGGAAAGGACCTCACCTGTGGTTTCGTCGTAGGTAATGGTCGTCACGTCGTGCAGGATGGATTTCTTGGCGAGCATATAGTATTCGTTGCCAGCCACCTTGTCAGCAGCCTCAATGCGCTTGCTCGTTCCGTGGAGGATATTGCCGTTAATCTTGCTGACTTCGTCGGCAGTGCGATAGAAACGGTAAGTGCGGGTAGAAGGATTACCTTCTGCATAGAGGATGACACCTTCCTCGGCGGCCAACTGACTGCCTTCGTACTTCTCGAGGTGAATCATGTTGCGAATTTTTCCGCCAACTTCGCCCGATGCAGGAGCCTTGATTTCCGTTGCGTAGTAAACCTCGAAGCCGGAAGGGATTTCCGTGTTGTAGCGGATGGCCGTCGTGGCATACTCGGCGTCGGTGATCTTCTCGTCGTAGTAGTAGTCGTAGCGGTTGAGTTGGAAGTCGTCGGCGATAAACCATGTAGTGGCATGTGCCGAGATGACAACATCGCTCTCGCCGTCATGATAGTAGAGAGGCACAGTGACAACTTCGCTGATTGGACGTGTGTGGGCCAGAGTGATGGTTGTCGTTTCGTTGCCAATGGTCAGTTGGATAGGAAATCCTGCATCACCTGTCAAGCGAGCCGATAGGCTGTAGAAGCCTTCGGGCAGCCCCTTGATGGTCTGGCGCACATAGTGTCCGTCGGTCGGGTTGCCGCCCCATGAGTCGAAGACGTGCGAGCCGTCCATCTCATTCATGTTGTTATCATGGGCCTGAGTGTCGATGTAGTACGATTTGGCCTCTGTGGAACTTGGGTTGACAGTCCATCCAAAGACATTGTGGTTGTCGCTGTCAGCATTTCCAAGTTCGGTGGTAGCGTTGAGCAATTCGAACGACGGGTTGACGATGAAGTCGGTCTTGTCGTCATCAAACCATTCGTCAATCTGGTTAAGCAAGGCTTCCAGGGCTTCTGTGGTTCCTTCCTGCCAGTTGGTGTTGTTCTCGAGCAGGGTGGCAAGTTCGTCCTTTGTGTCGGCGGGCAGCGGGAGCATACTCAGATATTTGCTACCCTTGCTCCATGCAGCCTTGTAGCGGTCATACATGGCTTTCTGGGCGAGCGAGATGAAGAGCCATGCGTTCATCGGGCTTGTGTTCTTAGCTGCGCTGTAACCGCCATTTGCATTTTCGGCGTTAAAGAGACGGTCGGGGCGAGCTGATGACAAGTCACGCTGGAAGTGATAGGCACCCGTGACACCTTCAATTACGCAAGGCACAATCTTAAATGTCGAAGCCCCCGAACTGGCCTGCTCCACGCCTGTGGCATCACTGGTAGCGGCATACTTCATGTAAAGATGATAGTTGCCTGTATAGGAAATGGATGTATTCGCAGATGTTGAAGAGAGGTCGCCCCAAAGATTCCACAGATTGTCGTTGGTAGGTTCATAGGTCAACTCACCTGTGTGGCTGAGGAAGCCGCGCGGCTGCTTGGCCTCTCCACTCCAGTTGGCAGGTGAGCCCCAATATACATTGCGGATGTATTGGTCCGTAGCTCCAGCGACAGGTGCCTCGCCGAGCCATGTCCAGCGTGTGTATTCCTCGTCGAATTCGTAGGCCGGCGCCGTGTACTTGAGGGTGACGACAAGCGGCTTGTGGTCGCCCAACGCGGTGGCATCGTCGGTGCCGTTAACTATGCCGTAGGTGTAGTCCTGATTGATTTGGAAGTTCACGAGGCTGAGTTGCGGCGTGTTGCTGCCTACGGGGTTGAGGAAAATGACTTTGTCAACGACTTCATACTTTGAGTAGTCCAAAGGATTGCTGGCGTCAACGTAGCCCCAGCCGTAGCCCGACGGGTCTTGCTGCGCCTTGATATAGTCGCCACCGAGTGCCCATTCCACCCAAGCGTCCTTGGCGGTGTACTTCGTGGCGACAGCCTCGATGAAGTTGCGGCAGATGGCTTCGCGTGTGAAGCGGCTGTTGGTGTCGCCTATGATGAGTTTCGGACGGTCGGTGTAACTGTTGCTCATGATTTCTGCTGCCAACTGTGTCCACTGTGCGTTGCGGGAATTGATGCCGAGTTCCTCGTCACCGCCGTCATTGGCATCCATGTGCAGGACATAGACGTCGATGAGAACTCCCTCTTCCAGTTGCATGGTGTAGTAGCGGTAGCCCTTGCGGATGTATTGGTTGCCGGCTGTCGAAGCACGTGATGTCCATTGTGTCCAACTCTCGTTCGAGGCAGCGTAGCCGTCGGTTGTATTCCATATGAGGTTGAGGCCGTCGTTGTCGATGCCGTCTCCCAAAAGGTCGAGGACGTGTGAAATGTTGAGCTCATCGCGCACTGTACCGCAGTTGTAGCCAGTGAGGGCCGACATGAGCGCGCCATGATAGTTGAAATCTTCACTTACGCCGATGAATGAGTAGCCTTTCGATGCGAGGTACTGGCTGATGAGTTTCGTGCCTTCGGAACCGGGGCCATCGGCATTGAGTGAGATGCCGGCGACGGTTTGAGGCAGTCCATCAACGTTGAGAGCGCAGACGGTGAAGGTGGTCGATGCGCCTTCTTCGGTCTGGTTGCTAATTTCGAGGGTAACTCCCGAACCTGTGGTCATGAAATAGACGCGGCCTGCATTGAGGGTCAGTGTGGACTGCGGCTGCTTGGTCTGCAGGTCAGCCATGATTTGGTTTCCGTTCTGGGTATAGACCATGTCGGTGAGATCGCCGTTGAGCGAGTAGTTGCCCAATGATGTTGTGTCGTAGTAGTACCACTGGCCGGGGGTGAGCACGGTCGTGTTGTCGTTAGGAAGGGCTGTGGCGAAGCCTGAGAGATAGACGCCTTTACACGTGAGTTGCACGTTGTCGAGTTTGAAGAAACCACAGGCATACCTCCAGTCGGTTTCTGTGTTGCGTCCGTCGCTCCACCAGTCAGCATTGCTGTTGGCAGAGATGGTGAGGGAGTTGGTTGAGCCGACGCTGACGTTGCTGATAGTGACGGGGATGCCCGATGCATCGCCCTGTCCGGTGTTGGTCACGCTTTGTCCGCCGGCAGTGAAGGTGACATCGTCAATTTCCCAACAAGCCACGACGGCTGAAACGTCGTACAGGCCTGCAGGCAGGCTAACGGTTTGGCTGGC
>ONXQ01000145.1 GCA_900321835.1 uncultured Prevotellaceae bacterium | reverse complement strand
CAATTCCGTGCACAACTCAGAGGTGTTATAGATGTGGATTTCTTTCTCTACAGGTTATCAATGATTTACGGATAAACACAGGAATATACGGGTGAGCCAAAAAAACGTGCGAAAGTTGAGAGATTTAAGTCTTCACGCCTCGACTTGTGTACGTCAAGGTTTTGCTTATGCCAAACTCACGTTGAAAATCGTCCGCAGACGAAAAAAATTTCGTCCGCAGTGCATTTTAATTTCGTCCGCAGACGAAAAAAAATTCATCCACAGTGCGTTTTCAGTTCCACCGCAGTGGTACTCTTTTTTCAGCGCACTGAAACTTTTGTACCACCGCACTGGTACAACTGTACCAACGCAGTGCAGATTTTTTGGTACTGCGCAGATCGACGTGTCAAAGTCTTTTACGTGCCGGGGTTGTCACCGCGTTCCTTCAAAAATATATTCTTTTTTTCACTCACTTACACAGATTTTTTGTATCTTTGCACATCAATCATAAGTATTATGGGATTTTTCGACATTTTCAGCAAGAAGAAGAAAGAGACGCTGGACGAAGGTCTGGCCAAGACGAAAGAGAGTGTTTTTGGGAAACTGACACGTGCCATCGCCGGCAAGTCGAAGGTGGACGACGACGTGCTGGACAACCTCGAGGAGGTGCTCATCACGTCGGACGTGGGCGTGGAAACGACCCTGGAGGTGATTCGCCGCATTGAAGAACGCGTGGCACGTGACAAATATGTCAGCACCAGCGAACTGAACAATATCCTGCGCGAAGAAATCGCAGGGCTGCTCACCGAGAACAACACCGACGACACCGAAGGATTCGACCTGCCCCAGGACCACAAGCCCTACGTCATCCTGGTGGTCGGCGTGAACGGCGTCGGCAAGACAACCACCATCGGCAAACTGGCTTGGCAGTTCAAGCAGGCCGGCAAGAAAGTGTATCTCGGCGCTGCCGACACCTTCCGCGCTGCTGCCGTCGAGCAACTGTGCATCTGGGGCGAACGTGTCGGAGTGCCCGTTGTGAAGCAGAAGATGGGCAGCGACCCGGCCTCCGTCGCCTTCGACACCGTGCAGAGCGCTGTGGCCGGCGGAGCCGACGTCGTCATCATCGACACCGCCGGACGTCTGCACAACAAGGTGGGGCTGATGAACGAACTGACGAAAATCCGCAACGTCATCGCCAAAGTCGTGCCCACAGGCGCCGACGAGGTGCTGCTCGTGCTCGACGGAAGCACTGGGCAGAACGCCTTCGAGCAGGCACGCCAGTTTACGAAAGCCACCGACGTCACCGCTATGGCCATCACCAAACTCGACGGCACGGCAAAGGGCGGCGTCGTCATCGGCATCTCCAACGAATTTAAGATTCCTGTCAAATACATAGGCCTGGGCGAAGGCATGGAAGACCTCCAACCCTTCAACCGCCGTGCATTTGTTGATTCACTCTTCGGCGCATGAGACGCAATACGATTGACATCGTGACGATGGGCTGTTCGAAGAACCTCGTTGACAGCGAACGCCTGATACGCCAACTCGAAGGAGCCGGCTACCGTGTCACACACGACAGCGAGCACCCTTCGGGCGAAATTGCCGTCGTCAACACCTGCGGGTTCATCGGCGACGCAAAGGAAGAAAGCATCAACATGATTCTGCAGTTCTGCCAGCGCAAGCAACAGGGACAACTGCGCCGCCTCTACGTCATGGGATGCCTCAGCCAGCGCTACCTCAAGGCACTGGGCAAGGAACTGCCCGAGGTTGACAAGTTCTACGGCAAATTCAACTGGACAGAACTGCTCACCGACCTCGGCAAGGCTCCGAGCCACATGCCCTCATGGGAAAGGCGGCTCACCACCCCGCCCCACTACGCCTACCTCAAGATTTCGGAGGGATGCGACCGCCACTGCGCCTACTGCGCCATCCCCATCATCACCGGCCGCCACCAGTCGCGCCCGATGGACGAAATCGTCGCCGAAGTGGAGCACCTCGTGGCACAAGGCGTCCGCGAGTTTCAGGTGATTGCGCAGGAACTCACCTACTACGGCATCGACCTCTACGGACGTCAGTGCATCGCCGAACTCGTTGACCGCATCAGCCAGGTGAAAGGCGTGCGCTGGATTCGCCTCCACTATGCCTACCCCACCAACTTCCCCTGGGAACTGCTCCAAGTGATGCGCCGCAGGAAAAATGTCTGCAAATACCTCGACATCGCTCTCCAGCACATCAACACACAGGTGCTGACCAACATGCGCCGCCACATCACCCGCGAGGAGACCTATGCCTTCATCGAGCGCATCCGCCGCGAAGTTCCCGGCATCCACCTCCGCACCACCCTCATGGTCGGTTTCCCGAGCGAAGACGAGCAGGCATTTGCCGAGTTGAAAGACTTTGTGCGCTGGGCACGTTTCGAACGCATGGGCGCCTTTGCCTACAGCGAAGAAGAAGGCACCTATGCGGCACGCCACTTCAAGGACGAAATTCCCGACGAGGTGAAACAACAGCGCCTCGGCGAACTCATGCGCCTGCAGCAGCGCATCTCGACCGAAGTGCAAGCCGCTAAAGTGGGACAAACACTCCGCGTCGTCATCGACCGCCGCGAAGGCAACTACTACGTCGGACGCACCGAGTTCGACAGCCCCGAAGTTGACCCCGAAGTGCTCATCCCCGTCGAAGGCGGAACGATGCGCCGCGGATGCTTCTACGACATACAGATTACCGATGCCGACGAGTTCGACCTCTACGGCATGAAAAATAAGAAACAATGACGAACAAGGAATTTACCAAGCAACTCATTGCCAAGACAGGGCTGAGCAGCATCGAGATTGCCGAACTCCAGTCGGCATGTACCAGCATGATTGTTGAGCAAGTGGCCGATGGCAACACCGTCATGTTTACAGGGCTCGGAACCTTTGAACCCAAAGAAAAGCCAGAGCGGAAAATGTATAATCCGACCACAAAGGAATTTAAGGTCATACCCGCCCGGCAAACTCTCGGATTCCGCGCCAGCAGCACCTACAAAGACAAACTTAACGGAGACACCACGCTATGAACCAGAAGATTACTGCCGTCAACATTGCCGATGCACTGGCCATCCAACTCACTTTTCCGAAAAAGGTGACCGACCTCTTCATGCACGCCTTCACCGAAACCCTCTGCGAAGGTCTCGACACCGACGGAATTGTCAAAATCAAAGGTCTCGGCACCTTCCGCATCGTCAACATTGAAAGTCGCGAAAGCGTCAGCGTGAGCACAGGTGAACGCATCGTCATCCCCAGTTTCCGCAAACTCGCCTTCACCCCCGAAGACAGCATCACCGACCGCATATCCGACAACTATACTGAACCTTCAGAGCCTGCTGATCCTGCTGAGCCCTCAGAATATTCAGAGCCTTCAGATTCCTCAGAGTATTCAGAGCCTTCAGATTCCTCAGACTATTCAGAGCCTGCCAACCCCGAACCACCAGCGTCTCAAGTACCGCCCGTTGAAGAGTTTTTCGCCGCCATCAAGGCCTCGGAAGAGTCAGAAAAATCCAGCGTCCCCGAACCTGCCCCAGACACCTCGGAGCCAGAAGCCGAGGAAACACCTGACGAAATAGAGCAGGAGCCATCCGATAATCCCGGAGAATCCGGAAACTCCGGAAATTCCGCTCCCCCCGGAGAGCCCGCCCTCCCCGTCGAAGAGGTCCCCAACGACGAATTCTCCGCCATCGACGTTCTCATCGCCACCCCCGAAAGCCTGGAAGAACTCCACGACCGTCTCTCCCAAGCCCAAATGCAACAAGCCGAGGCAGACTCCGACGTCGATGCTGCCCAGCAGAAACTCGACGCCATCAAGGCACAACAACTCGCGGCTGAACAGGCCGTCGCCGATGCCAGACAAAGGGCAACGGAACAGGCGTCCGAAGTGGCTCACATTCAGCAACTCATCGACAACATCGAGAGCAACCGTCCCACAACCCTCGCCGCTCCGATACCCGACGAGCCAAAAGACTCACCTGAACAGCCTGCGACACCCGAGCCAGACGAACCCGTCGAACTTCCACAGACGGAAGATACACCTGTTCCTCCAACACCCATCACAACAGAACCGGACACAAAAGAACGTTCCGAACGGAAAGCGTCCAAAGCACCCTGGTGGCGCATACCGCTGGTCCTCCTGCTGCTTCTGCTCGTCGGTGCTGCCTGCTACTTCGTAGCCTTCAATCCCCGTCTGCCCCTCGAATGGCTGCATCTTGAACAAAAGGAACAACCCACCAAGCAACCAGAGAGCAAGCCGAACCGTCAGCCACAGCCAGCCACCAAAGCCGAAACAAACGACACGTTGGCGACCCAGGCTGCTCCTTCTCCCAAACAGAAGACAGAAGCAGCACAGCAACCCACTGGAAGCCCTGTCAACGACGACAACAAGAAAACGGACGCTAAACCCGCACAGCCAAAGGAACAGCCAGCAGAGGCAAAGAAAGAAATGCCTGCTGACACAACTCGTCCGAAGACCCACAAAGTGCGCCGTGGAGACACCCTCACCAAAATCTCAATGCAATACTACGGCACCAAAGACTCCGTCCGAGCCATCATCCGTGCGAACAACTTCAAGGACCCCAACAACATCAACGAAGGGGCTGTCGTAA
>ONXQ01000143.1 GCA_900321835.1 uncultured Prevotellaceae bacterium | reverse complement strand
TCATTTTTATTCCCGAACGGCGGTGCGAAATCGTAGCACCGCTTGCGACGACGGGAGATTTATCTCCCCAAAGGAGTCCGCTTTGCGGCTAACTTCGGCAAAGCCAGAGTTACGATTAAGTGAGAGGAAAGCAAAAAAGCAGGACGCAAACTTGCATCCTGCTTTCCTAAACCTTTGGCGATTATTGAAAATTATTACTGTCCGCTAAACTTTGACTGTCTCATACACGTGTGCTTATGAGAAAAAATTGGGCTGAGAAAAAAGGACATGACGAAAATGTGCAACACACGTCTCCTCATGTCCGTCCTCGGTTCTTTTGTAGATGTTGTCTTCATCTTCATGGTTTACTTGACCTTTTCGACAAATTTGCGCAGGTCTTCCAGGTCTTGTTTATTGGGATGGCCGCTGTGCAGAGGTCCCATCGAACCACGGCAGGTGAACGACTGAGCATCGACTGTGATGCCCTGTGCCTCAAGCAGTTCCTGCATCTGCGGAACGGGCGACTTGATGATGGCGCACGAACCGAAGAGGACGACACGGCCGACCTGTTCAGTCTTCAGCGACTTAATGAACGACACGACGGCACTGTTGACCTTGCCCAGAAGCACGCCGGCTCCGAGATAGAGGGTATCGACCGGCTCCGTCAGCGGAGTGTCCACGGTCTGGGGCTGAACGCCGAGTTCCTTGCCCACGACGTCGGCCATCTGCTTCGAGTGACCGAACTTGCTGTAATAGCGAATGGCTGTACTCATTTTTCTGAAAGGATTTATGGATTTTGAATCATTTGTTCGATTTCTTCACGATGTTCGAAGAGCGTGCAACCACCGGTGTGTTCCCACCCCAGTGCATGGGCGGCACGAATCTTGCGGAACAGCGGCGACTGCAGAGCGCCACGCACCCCCATCGACACGACATTGCTGTCGCTGAACGGCGAGAACGGACAGGGTTCGGCCGAGCCGTCGGGACCGATGTGGAAGAATCCGCGGCCCGAGGCCAGACAGCCTCCGAGTGCCTTCTCGTCGCCGGGGAACGAGAGGAAAATGATGTCGTCGCAGGTCGTTCGTCGCTCTGCCAGCAGGCGTTCCATTTCCTCCACATGTTCGTCGGCGAAGGCGAGGTGCTCTGTGCCGGGCTCCGTGGGGACGTATTCGACGTAGAAGACCAGTTTGCAGCCGAACTAGCGCAACAGGTCGATGAACGCCGGCGAGGTGACCAGTTGGTAGTTCTCAGTCGTCACGGTGATGCTGGTACCGAAGAAGAGGTCCTCTTCGCGCAGCATCTGCATCGACTGCATCGCCCTTCGGTACACACCCTGACCGCGGCGCTCGTCGGTGCCAGCCGCCGTGCCTTCGATGCTGATGATGGGCACGATGTTGAGGTGGTCGCGCAGAAATTCGAGGTACGACGGACCGATGAGTGTGCCGTTGGTGAAGACGGGGAAAATCATGTCCTTCACCTCGGCCACCGCCTCCAGGATGTCCTTGCGCATCATGGGTTCGCCGCCGGCCAGCAGCGAGAAGTTGATGCCCAGCGAGGCTGCCTCGGTGAAGATGGTGCGCCACTGCTCGGGCGTGAGCGTCGGCTTGCGGTCATCGGCCTTGTCCTCCGCGATGCCGTTGCTACGGGCGTAACAGCCGCGGCAGTGCAGGTTGCAGGTGGTGGCGATGCTGCTGATGAGGAACGGCGGAATGTCGATGCCGTCCTTCTCCTGCACCTTTCGCCGCCGCTTTTCCGACTTTTGGAAAAGTTGCTGCATACGGAAGGCGAACTTTGCCTCGCGCGGATTGGAAAGTACGTTCTTGTAGGCCTTGGTCATGATGCGGGCAATGCTGCCGCTCATGTAGGCACCAAGGTCAGTTTGTGGTTCATTCATGTTTGTGATGTCTTCAGAAAAAGCGTTATCCCAGCACCACGTCGAGCACCATCATCAGCACAAAACCGATGGCGAAGCCGATGGTGCCCAGGTTGCTGTGCTCGCCCTGCGACGTTTCCGGAATCAGTTCCTCAATGACGACGTAGAACATGGCGCCGGCGGCGAAGGCGAGCATGTAGGGCAGCAGTGGCGTGAGCAGCGAGGCCAACAGCACCACGGCCAGACCGCCGATGGGTTCGACAACTCCGCTCAGGCTGCCCAGCATGAAGGAGCGCCAGCGCGAGTTGCCTTCGGCACGCAACGGCATGGAAATGATGGCGCCTTCGGGCACGTTCTGAATGGCAATGCCGAGCGAAACGGCCACGGCCGAGGCCAGTGTGATGTTGCTTGCTCCTTGTTCCGCAACGGCAAAAACCACGCCGACCGCCATGCCCTCAGGCAGGTTGTGGATGGTGACGGCCAGGGCCAGCATCGCTGTGCGCGAGAGTCGGGAACGCGGGCCTTCGGGACGGTTGTTGCCGAGGTGGAGGTGAGGCGTCACTTCGTCGATGAGGAACAGGAATCCCATGCCGAGCAGGAATCCGACGGCGGCGGGCATGACGGCCCATGCGCCTTTCGACGCTTCCATCTCCATTGCAGGGATAAGCAGCGACCACACCGACGCTGCGACCATCACGCCCGAGGCAAAGCCCAGCAACGCCTTCTGCACACGCTGCGGCATGTCGTCCTTCATGAAGAACACAAAAGCCGAGCCCAGCATCGTGCCCAGCAGGGGAATGAGCAGTCCGAGGGTTAAGACCATGTTTGAAAACTAAAAAATAGTCAAAACCAGAAAAAAGGGAGAGCCTCAGCCCTCCCTTCATTTTGGTTTCTTACTCTGCGGGAGCCCATTTGCAACGCACGGGAGAGACGATGGCGCCTTCCTTCTTGAGTTCGGCAAACGCCTTATCGACTTCCTTGCGGTCGGCACCCAGCGCTTTGGTCACGTCGCCAGCCGATACGGGTTTGCCTGCTTCGCGCATGGCCTGCAAAACTTTTTCTTTCATATCGCTGTAAAGATGGATTTACATCATTGCGGTGAGGAAGTTCTCGTAGCCCAGTTTGTCAATGTAGTTGAGGTACTGAGCCTCCCAGGCCATGTGGTCCTTCTCGCCGTCAATCCATTTCTCGATGAGTTTCTTCGTGGGATAGTCGTCGTTGAAAGCCTCGGCCAACTCGCTCAGCGTCTTGATGGCATCGGGCTGGTAGTCGCCCTCAATCTGCTGCTTCGGATCGTCGCAGAAGGGGAATTCGATGGTCTTCATGGCCTCCTGCAGGTCGGCAGGCTTGCAGCCCAGTTCCACCAGGCGGTTGAGCACTTCCTCGGCCTCTTCCCACTCTTCTTCGGCTTCTTCCTTCCACTTGTCGGCCAGTTTCGTCCAGCCCTGCAGACGGCAGTAGGCCGAGAATGCGAAATGTTGTTTACTGTTTCCAAACCACACAGCGCCGAGTTGCGCAAACTGCTTCAATGCTTCTTCTTTAGTCATAGTTCTGTTTGTTTTTTAGTTGTTAGAAAAATGATTTATTGATTTCACTGCAAAGATACAGCAAAATTCTGTCCGAAACAAATTTATTACCGCACAATTCTTGTCCGAGACAAACCTATTCTGAATTATTATTCGTATCTTTGTGCCGTCAAAACGTCTTTCACCATGTACACACTCAAAGAGGCCATGAATATATATCTGGGCAACGTGTCCGAACAGTGGAACGGGCAGATATGCTGTCTCGATACCGATGCCGAGATGACCTATCGCACGAACGAGACACAGGGCAACATCTTCTGCTATTCCTTCACATTGGTACTGCGCGGCAGCCTCACCCTCATCTATGGCGGCAGCCGGCTCACGTTCCAGCCCGACGACCTCTACATCTATTCGCCCGGCCTCACCGTCACGATTCTCTCCGTTTCGGACGACTATCAGGGCATCTGCCTGTTGGCCGACGAAGGCATCACGCTGAGTCTGCCCGTCGTCCACACACTCGTCCGACAGGCGTCGTTCCCCATCGTCGATGTCGGCGAACCGCGGGTCACACTGCCCAACGGCACGGCTCGCCAGATGGAGACCCACATGCGCCAGATGATGCAATGCCAGCAGAGCGACCATCTCTTCAAGACCGAGATGATGCAGACGCTCTATTCCGCCTTCCTGCTCGACCTGCTCAGTGCCCGCCAGCGGTTGGCCGTCAGTCCCCACTTCTCGCCGCGAATCAACGACATCTTCACGAGTTTCATGCGGCTCTTGCCCCAGTTTTTCATCGAGCACCACGACATCCCGTTCTATGCCGCGAAACTCAACATCACACCCATCTATCTCTCGCGCATCGTGCGGCAGGTCACCGGGCGCACCGTCCTCGCCTACATCAATCAGTACCTGCTCATGGAAGCCGCCTTCCTGCTGCGCACCACCGACCTCACCGTCGCTCAGATTGCCGACCGCCTCCACTTTGCCGATGCCGCCTCGTTCACCAAGTTCTTCACCCGTCTGAAAGGCATTTCGCCACGCGACTACCGCAAACGCTGACACGCCCCTCCCCCACTCTCCCAACACCAGCACCGCAGTTCAACGAAAAATGCACCGCAGTCGAAAAAAATTTCGTCCGCAGACGAAATAATTTTCGTCCGCAGTGCAAATTTATTTCGTCCACAGTGCATTTTTCTGCGAACCACAGTTCGATGTCCAATCCCAGGAGCACCCCCTACGGCAGCGCTCCATAGTATTTGTCCATCCACATCTCGTTGTACTCACAGTTAGCGTCGCGCCCGTAGTGCGCCAGTTCCGGGTGTCCCA
>ONXQ01000142.1 GCA_900321835.1 uncultured Prevotellaceae bacterium | reverse complement strand
GTTTTCGCCATCAAGACGGTAGCGCGTCTTCAGCGACCCGTGGCTGTTGAGGTTGAAAAGGCAGCCGAAGGTGGTGTGGAAATGTCGGTCGATGCGGTAGTCGGCCAGCAGCGGGAACTGCCAACTGAACAGGTGGATGCGCGAGAAACGGATGACGGAACCATCGGGGTAAGGCGCGAGGACAACGGCATTATTGTCGGTGACGAAGCGGTTGTAGCCTGTCATGCGGAAGTTCTTCCAGTTCAGCCACGCACCAGTGCTGAATTCCCAGCGGTTGCTCACACCTTTCAGCATGATGTTGGCGCAGTGCCAGGTGATTTCGAACGATTGTCCCATGTTGATGTCCAGACCTTCCGGCGTATTCAAACCGCTGACCAGACCAAAACTCATTGCCGCGGCGATGTTCATTTCAATGCGTCGATGACCCTTTTCGTGCGACTTGGTGAAAGGGAGTTTGAAGTCGAAGTCCGAAGTGGACTCGCTACTGATGCGCAGTCCGTCGGAGGTCGTTGTCTGCGATTTGGAAAAACGGTAGTCGGGGTTGTCCTGGCTGCCTTCGATATCGACCGACATCGAGTTTGCAGTCGAGGTCACGGTGACACGTTGCGGATGGAGCACGACGACCGTGTCCGCCGATTCTTCCTGAGCCATTGCTGCCGGGCAGAAGGCAGCGAGCACGAGGGTGAGGAGAAGTGTTTTTGTCTTCATTGTCAGTTATTTTTTGAAAAGTTTCTTAAGTTCATCCATCGTCACGCTGCCCTCCATATAGACCAGCGTGAGTTCGTCCTTTCCACCTTTGCGCAGCGAGGCGTTGCGGTAGAAGATGTAGCGGTTTTCCTGCTGTCCGGTGCGCGGTGGCAGAGCAAGGAAAGCGTAGTAGAGACGTCCGCCGAGTTCGCCGGTTTCCTTGCTGTACGCCTGCCGTGCATCGGCCATGACGCATTGCTCCACGCGGTCAACCACATAGGCCGTCTCTCCGATGGAGAAACTGCGGTAGAGCGTCAGGTGGTAGGGTGTCAGTTCGCGTCCTTCCACCCGCACGAGCGTCGCCTTAGCAAACTTGTGCGTGAAATAATCGGCGATGTTCAGACCTTTCTGAGCCTTGATGACAGCAGGAAAAGTCAGCAGGAGCAGTATGGGCAATAATCGTTTCATAGCAAGTCATTCTATCGTGTTGAACAAGTCGGTCAGTTGAGTTTCAACGGTGTTGGCATCGGCATCGAGCGCAATGTCATCCCACGAGTCGTGCATCAGTGCCAGCACCTCGTCGCGGTCAGTGATTTTCACGCCATCGACATAGGCCACGCAGACATTCTTCGACGGCCATGCCAGCATGACAAGCACAAGCCCTGCGACACAGGCTGCAGCGGCCCACACCCAGCGCATCCGACGACGTTTCATTTCATTCTGACGTTTCGACGACGCAGCCTTACCGACGGCCACGATGCTCATCACCGCACAAAGGTCGGCAAAGTCGGGGTCGTCCTGCGCCAATGCCGTGGCAGCAAAACGGCGAAGCAGGCGTTCTTCCTCGTCGGTCGTCTCCACCTCGAAGTAGCGGTCGCGCAGCGCAAGCCACTGTGCCTTGTCGGCAGTCCTCAATTTGTCATCTTTTTCCATTCCGTTCTCAGTTTTTTGCGTGCCCTCGACAGTTGCATCCTCACGGCAGCCTCCTGCATTCCGAGCAGTGCAGCCACCTCGCTGTAAGGGCGGTCTTCGTATTCTTTCAGTCGGATGATGTCGCGTTGCAGCGGTGTGAGCAGCCGTTCCATCAGCATTTCCGCCTCCTGCAGCGCATCGCAGTCGTCACTCCCCTGCTCCACCATTGGCATTTCCTCGGTGGGCACCGCGCTCATTCGGCGATTCAGGTCGATGGCACGGCGATGTAGCACGACGGTGGTCATGGCCTCGACGTCCGACGGCGTATTCAGCATTTCGGCCCGTGGCCAAAGCCGCACAAACACGTCCTGCAGGGCATCCTCGGCATCTTCGAGCGACGGAAGCATACGTCTCGCCTGCTGCAGAAACCGTTTCCGCAGCCTCGTGAACGTCTGTGTCAGAATCTCCTCGCTCATGGGCAGTCATCGCCGCGGCTTCTTCCGCCGCACTCTACTATATAAAACGAACGATTCGCCGTTTTGTAACAGTGAATCGTACATTTATTTCCAATAAAAGAAAAAAAGTGATTGTAACAGATTCAAATAAACTTCACAATACAATCGATGCAAATGGGTTTTCCACTGACTTCATCAACGAACACATTTGCCGGATGCATATCTTCCAGTGCTAAACGGGAAGAAATATAGTTGACACCTTCACCAAACTTATTATCGTGAAAACCCTTTGCAAAAACGAGTTCATCAATTTCATGCTTCGTTGCAAGACGTAGGCAACGAACGTATGGCTGAGTGAGGACAATGCGCATCAAGCCATCGCTGTCTCGCGTAAATCCAATGACACGCATGACTGTTTCTGGAAACAAATAGTTGTGCAGCGCTATCGCGTCCAGGGCTTTTTGGGTTGTGGAATAGATGGACACACGTTCTTTCACGACCGACGTATCTCCTTCACGATAGTAAACCTTTGCCTCTGCACCTTGAGCAATTCTTCCGCCAAAAGTTGCAATAAGAAATTGCTCCGAATTATCCACCCACAGAGATGCCGCTTTGGCCCATTGTTCAATCAGTTGTTCCTGCTTTGAGTCTATTTCCCAGTTTGTTGGTTTTCTTTGGCCGCCTTCAACATAGCCACCTGTTGTAAGGCTTGCTGCCGCGTAGCATGCGACGATGGACGCCCCGATGAGAGGCGCACCAGCCTTGCAGAGTCCTGCATGCTCTTCAAGATTGAATCGAGGAAAATTTGTGGTTCCATTTTCTATGTCATTAACGAGTTGCTGAATCAAGTCCAAAGTATGCGTATTAAATCCATCCAGACGGATAGATTCGTACACGTCATCAAAACGGACCTGTTCCAAACTCATATTACATACAATATTCCAACGTGGCAAAGTTAAGCATAATTCTTTGTCAAAGCAAGTTTTTTCTACTGTTTTTTCACATCCATCTCCTCCCACGCCCTTTGCACGTCGCTGAGGTCCATGCCGAGGAGGCGGAGGCGGCGGAGGAATTCGGGCATTTCGGTTTGGAGGAAATCCTTGCGGCGGGCAGCGAGGACACGGCGACGGGCACCGCGGGCGACGAGCATACCGATGCCGCGCTGCTGCTGAAGGATTTCGTCGCGCTGCAGGAGGTCGAAGGCACGGAGCACGGTGTTGACGTTGACCTCAAACTCCGCTGCCAGTTCGCGCACACTCGCCACGCGGTCGCCTTCCTGATAGTGTCCGCTGAGGATGTCGTCGCATAGTCGGTCGGCAATCTTAACGAACAGCACTTTTTCTTTGGCGTAAATCATAGCGACACGGCGTTAGAGGTTGAACAAACCCGTCGAACTGACCTGCGAACGACAGAACACACGGTAGGAGAGCCAAAGGCAAATCAGGGCAATCACGCCGTAATACCAGTACGGGAACCACATCTCTTTCGCCACGAGCCAGTTGGCCACGAGCAGGATGATGCCTGCGAGCACGAGCCCTGCAAGCCATCCGCCACGTCGCAGCAGCAGGCCCGGCAGGATGAACCACGGTATCGTGAGCAGCACGACACAGGGAATCAAGAAATCGGGTTCATGCGCCACCATCAAGAGATAGTCGCTGACAACGGTTCTGTCGGCCAGGCGGTCGAGCACGAGATAGTCGAAGCCGAAGCCCAGCACGATGGCGGCCGAGGTTGCGAGCAGGATGAAGACCATACCGCTGAGCAGGCGCGCCAGGAATTTCTCGCCGTTGTTGGCGGGCAGGCCGAAGAGGTCGATGGCCGTGGCCTTGCGGTGAACATCTTCAAAGAGCCGCGCACCATAGACCCACACAAAACCAAAAAAGATAAGGAAGGCTGGAAGGAGATAGAGCATCTGCAGGAGCCAGGCAGCACCTTCACGCTGCGCGATGTTCATTTCCTCGTCGCGACTGAGTGCCCGTGCCCAATCGACTCCCATGACCACCACGGTCTTGGCGACGAGGGCTCCGCACATCCACAGGAACATACGAAGGTATTTCTTCCATTGCGTCCGGCACTCAAACACGATGAGCCGGCCGCATCTTGACATCGAAAACTTTTCCATACTTTGATTTTTTTTGACTACGAATTAAACGAATTGAACGAATTTTTATCAGCATGACAATTCGTGTAATTCGTAGTCGATATATTATTATTCGCAGTCGATAAGACCAAATACTTGTACAGCAGTTCCAGATTGACGGGCGATTCTTCGTCGTCGGCGTGGCGGCGGAGGATGGCACGCAGGCCGTCGGCCGAGCGTTCGCTGTAGAGGACATCGGAGTCGGAAGCGCGGTTGGAGGGAAGCAGCGTGAAGGTGTACTGAGCCGCGATGTCGGTGAGCGAGGCATCGAGCAGCAGACGGGCTGGGCCGTTGTCGGCCGAACGTCCGAGCAGGACAACATGGTCGAGCAGCGTGGCGACGTCGGCAAGGAGGTGGGTCGAGATGACCACCGTCTGTCCGTCGCCGATGTGGCGTGCCATGAGCCGACGGAACTGCCCCTTGCCCTCGATATCGAGCCCGTTGGTCGGTTCGTCCATCAGCAGATACTTCGTCTGCGTGGCGAGGGCGAAACAGATGGCGACCTTCTTCCGCTGCCCCATCGACAGGGA
>ONXQ01000033.1 GCA_900321835.1 uncultured Prevotellaceae bacterium | reverse complement strand
GTGATGTAGTACTTCTTCTGGATGATGTTGTCCCAGATGCGGTCGATGGCCTCGATGTAGCCTTTGTCGCCCGTCAGCGCTGCCACGTCGGCCATACCGGCGTACATATAGCCGGCACGAACAGCGTGGCCCACAGCCTCGTCCTGTTCGAGCACGGGCTTGTGGCTCTGCGAATAGTCGGTCTTGATGGTGGTCTTTCCGCGATAGTCGAGGAAGAACTTCGCCTGGTCGAGGTATTTCTTGTTGCCCGTTGCGAGATAGAGTTTGGCAAGGCCCATCTCAGCAATCTGGTGTCCGGGAACGACGCAGGCCTGTCCGGGGTTCGGACCTACTTCGCGGCAGACGCAGTCGGCAAACTTGATGGCGATGTTGAGCAGCGACCGCTTGCCCGTTGCGTTGTAGTGGGCAACGGCGGCTTCGCACAGGTGGCCCAGGTTGTAGAACTCGTGGCTCAGGTCCTCGACCTTCGACCAGCGACGGTCGCCGGCCCACTGGTGCGGATGCTGTGGGTTCTGCGTGCGTGCGGTGTAGAGGTAGCCGTCGGGCTCCTGTGCCGAGGCAATCACGGCGATCACGCTGTCGCAATAGGCGTTGAGGCTCTTGCCCTTGAACTGTGCATTCGGGTAGGTCTGCAACAGATAGGCAGCACCCTCCAGCGTCTTGTACGGGTCGGTGTCGTCGAACGAATAGCCCATCACACCCTCGACGGGGAACACCTTTGAGGGGTCTTTCAGGTGCTCGGCAGCCTGCGAGAAATTGGTGTAGCGGCGCTCACTTTCGCACTTGCTGAAGGCGAGTGGGATGGTCACCTCGCGGCTGGCTTGCAGACGTTGTCCCCAGAAGGTTCCGGGGGTCACTTTCACTGCCGTAAACGGCACGGGCGTAATGGGATAGCCCGACTTGTCGCTCTGGGCTTGGGCCTGACTGCAAAGGCCGGCTCCGACCAGGACAACAAGCATTGCTCTCTTGATGGTCTTCATACTGAATATAATTTTTTTGAAATTAGTTAGTTCTAATCTCTGCAAAGGTACGATTAAGCACGCGAATTAGCAAATTTCCAGCGCATTATTTCAACATAATTTTGAAAAACGGGATAGCCGTTGCGCTTGACACTTGAACATGCTTTTCTAACACATCAATCTTCGTCAATTGAATCGTCAATCCCATGAAATCTTATTTTTTGCAGATTGACGTGCAAAAGTTTATCACGTGCTCACTGCCCCATCATTGCCGTTTTCTAAAAAAGCCGTGCTAGGGCAAAATTTCGTCCGCAGATGAAAAAAATTTCGTCTGCGGACGAAATAAAAATGGACTGTGGACGAAATTTTTTTCATCTGCGGACGAAATTCAGACAAACTACACACGGCATCAAACCCCTTTCCACGTCTTTTTTTCGTTTTGTTGCCGATATATCAAACTTTTTCCTTAATTTTGCACTGCGAAAACGTTTTACGATTTTTCACCGACAATGACATTCCAGTACGACGTCCTGGTCATCGGTGCTGGCCATGCAGGTTGCGAAGCCGCATCGGCTGCAGCACGCATGGGTGTGCGCACCTGTCTGATGACCATCGACATGAACAAAATTGCGCAGATGAGTTGCAATCCGGCCGTCGGCGGTATCGCCAAAGGTCAGATTGTACGCGAGGTGGACGCGCTCGGCGGCATGATGGGCATCGTGACCGACCGTTGCGCCCTCCAGTTCCGTATGCTCAACCGCTCGAAAGGCCCTGCCATGTGGAGCCCACGCGCCCAGTGCGACCGTGAGAAATACATCTGGACCTGGCGCAACATGCTCGATGAGACGCCCAACCTGGACATCTGGCAGGACATGGCCACCGAACTGGTGGTCGAGGACGGCACAGTGGTCGGTGTGAACACGATGCTCGGTGCCGAATTTCGGGCTCAGTGCATCGTCATCACCGCAGGCACTTTCCTCAACGGACTCATGCACATCGGCCGCACGAAAGTGCAGGGCGGACGAATGTCGGAACCTGCGTCGAAAGGTCTGACCGAGAGCATCGCAGCCCACGGCATACGCTACGGACGCATGAAGACGGGTACACCCGTGCGCATCGACCGCCGCAGCGTCGATTTCAGCCTCATGGAGCGGCAGGACGGCGAGACCGATTTCCACACGTTTTCCTACCTCAGCGAAGCCCGACCCCTGCAACAACTCCCCTGCTGGATTTGTTACACGAACGAACAGGTACACGACGTCCTGCGCACAGGCTTTGCCGACTCGCCCCTCTTCAACGGTCAGATTCAGAGCATCGGCCCACGCTATTGCCCCAGCATCGAAACGAAGTTGCACACCTTCCCCGACCGCGACCAGCACCTCCTGTTCCTCGAACCCGAAGGAGAAACGACCAACGAGATGTACCTCAACGGTTTCTCGTCGTCGCTCCCGATGGACGTTCAGATCAAGGCGCTGCAGCAGATTCCCTGCTTCCGCAATGTGCGCTGCTACCGCCCCGGCTACGCCATCGAATACGACTATTTCGATCCGACCCAACTCCGACACACACTCGAGTCGAAAGTCGTGCGCAACTTGTTCTTTGCCGGACAGGTGAACGGCACGACGGGCTACGAAGAGGCTGCCGGACAGGGCATCGTCGCCGGCATCAACGCGGCGCTCCGTGTGCGTGGCGAAGGTGAGTTCACGCTCCACCGCGATGAGGCCTACATCGGCGTTCTGATTGACGACCTCGTCACGAAGGGTGTGGACGAACCCTACCGTATGTTCACCTCGCGCGCCGAATATCGCATCCTCCTCCGCCAGGACGATGCCGACATGCGACTCACCGAACGCAGTTACCGCCTCGGCCTTGCCTCCCGGGAGCGTTACGAACGTATGGTGCAAAAGCGAGAAAAAATCAATGCAATTATCTCATTTTCAGAGAGTTTCAGTGTTCGTGCCGCACTCATTAACCCTGTGCTCGAAACCCTCGGCACTACCCCACTCCAGCGTGGCTGCAAACTCGAGGAACTGCTCGGACGTCCGCAACTCACCATCCAGAACCTGCTGCCGCACATCGCCCCCTTCCGCCGCGAAGTCGAACGTCTGTGCGAAGGCCTGACCGACAATCAGCGCAGCGAACTTCTTGAGGCCGCCGAGGTGCAGATCAAGTACAAGGGATACATCTTCCGCGAACGCCAAATGGCCGAACGGATGCAGCGTCTGGAGAACATCCACATCAAGGGACGTTTCGACTACATGCAGATGAACTCCATCACCATCGAGGCTCGTCAGAAACTCACCGCCATCCAACCCGAAACACTTGCACAGGCCAGCCGCATTCCCGGTGTCTCCCCGAGCGACATCAATGTCCTCCTCGTCCTGATGCGACACTAAATGTTTCACGTGAAACAATTTTATAATCTCCATAACCCCCACACATCAAACACATGAACAACGAATACCTGATGAAGCATCTTCGCAGCATCGAAGACTTCCCCGTACAGGGCATCAACTTCCGCGACGTGACCACACTGTTCAAGGATGCAAAATGCATCGAAATCATGGACGACGAACTCTACGAACTTTACAAGGACAAAGGCATCACGAAGGTCGTCGGCATTGAGTCGCGCGGATTCATCATGGGCGCCATCCTTGCCCGCCGTCTGGGCGCCGGTCTCGTCATGGCTCGGAAACCGGGAAAACTCCCCGCCGAAACCATCAGCCAGAGTTTTGAGAAGGAATACGGACTCGACACGCTCGAAATCCACAAGGACGCCATCAACGAAAACGATGTGGTCCTCCTCCACGACGACCTGCTCGCAACCGGCGGCACGATGATCGCTGCCTGGGAACTCGTCAAGAAGTTCCACCCCAAACAATGCTACATGAACTTCATCATCGAAATCCGCGATGAAGGTTTGCACGGACGGGAGAACATCGGTCCCGACATCGAAGTCACCACGCTCATAGAGTGCTGATTCAGAAACTTTTCGGTGCGGATTGTTTCACGTGGAACAATGCCGCGCCTTTTCTTTTTCTCCACTCTGCCCGCCGTACCACTGCGCTGGTACGATTGTACCACTGCGCTGAAACTTCCGTACCACTGCGTCGGTACAACTGTACCACTGCGCTGCTTTCTTTTTGGTACACGACCACTACCCTATCCGAATGACGAAGGACGAAGAACGAATCAAGAGACTGAAAAACATCGTGCTCAACCTGCCCGAATCGCCAGGTTGCTATCAGTATTTCGACGAGAACGGCACGATTATCTACGTTGGAAAGGCCAAAAACCTCAAACGTAGGGTGTCTTCGTATTTTCTCAAAACCGTCAATTCGCGCAAGACGCAGATTCTTGTCTCCAAAATCCAAGACATCAACTATGTCGTCGTCCCCACCGACGAGGATGCGCTGTTGCTCGAAAACAACCTGATCAAGAAGTACAAACCGCGCTACAACATCCTGCTGAAGGACGATAAGACCTACCCTTCTGTCTGCGTCACAAACGAGGAATTTCCACGCGTCTTCAAGACACGAACCATCAACAGCAAATGGGGAACGTATTACGGCCCCTTTTCCCACGCTGGTACGCTCAACAATATGCTCGAACTCATCGGAAAAATGTACCAGATTCGCCGCTGCCGTATGCCGATGACAGAGGAAATGGTCGCCGAAGGCAAATTCAAAACCTGCCTGGAGTACCACATCAAAAACTGCCTCGCACCCTGTGTTGGCAAGCAAACGCGCTCCGAATACATGAAAAGTATCGATGAAATCAGGGAAATTCTCAAAGGAAATACGCGTGTGGTGTGCCAACGTATCCTGCAGGAGATGCAGAAAATGTCGGACGAGTTAAGATTTGAGGAGGCGATGGTGCTGAAGCGCAAGTATGATTTGGCGCTTGATTTTGTCGAAAAGAGCGAAGTCATCGCTAATTATGACCACGACATCGACGTTTTCAGCGTTGCCGACGAAGAAAAGAGTTGCTACGTCAACTATCTTCATGTCACGAACGGATGCATCAACCAGGCATTCACGTTCGAGTACAAGAAGCGTATGGACGAGTCGCCGGCCGACATGCTGGCGTTGGCTATTGTTGAGATGCGCGAACGCTACCACAGCACGTCGCGCGAAATCGTTCTGCCCTTCCCTATCGAAACCGAACTCAAAGACGTCACCATCACCATTCCACAGCGAGGCGAAAAGAAGCATCTGCTCGACCTGTCTCAAGCCAATGTGCGGCAGTACCGCTTCGACAAGATGAAGCAAGCGGAGAAACTCAACCCTGAGCAGCGCAGTGTAAACCTGATGAAAGAATTGCAGAAGAAGTTGGGACTCAGCAAGTTACCTATGACCATAGAGTGCTTCGACAATTCAAACATCCAGGGTTCGGATGCGGTTGCAGGGTGTGTGGTTTTCAAGAAGGCAAAACCGAGCAAAAGCGACTACCGCAAATACATTATTAAGACGGTGGAAGGCCCCGACGACTACGCTTCGATGGCCGAAGTGGTTGAACGGCGGTATGGCCGTTTCATCGACGAAGGCACTCCCCTGCCCGACCTCATCATCACCGACGGCGGAAAAGGCCAGATGGAGGTGGTGCGGCGCGTTGTCGAGGATGTGCTGCACCTCCAGATTCCCATTGCCGGCCTTGCAAAGGACAACCGCCATCGCACCTCCGAACTCCTCTTTGGGTTCCCTCCCCGCACCATCGGCATTGAGATGAACAGTCCTCTGTTCCAGTTCCTTACGCGCATTCAGGACGAGGTCCACCGCTATGCAATTACATTCCACCGCGACAAGCGCAGCAAGCATCAACTCAAGAGCGAGTTGGACGACATCAAGGGTGTAGGTGAAGCCACTAAAACGCTGTTGCTCAAGAAGTTCCGTAGTGTGAAACGCATCAAGGAAGCATCGCAGGAGGAAATTGCCGCAGTGGTAGGCCAGGCAAAGGCCCGGCTCATCAAGGAAACATTGAAATAAAACGTCTAAGAATTTTGTAATCTGCGGGTTTCATTGTAAATTTGCAGCAGAAAGAGAACGAAAATGCGTACAGTCATTCAGAGAGTCACACATGCGTCGGTCACAATCGACGGTGCCTGCACGGCTTCGATAGGTTTGGGTCTGCTGGTGCTTGTGGGTTGTGAAAACGCTGACAATGAAGAAGATATACAGTGGTTGTGCAACAAAATTGTGAACCTCAGAGTCTTCGACGATGCGGAAGGCGTGATGAATCGCAGCGTGAAGGACGTGGAGGGCGAAATCCTCGTTGTCAGCCAGTTCACGCTCTGGGCATCGTATAAGAAAGGCAACCGTCCGTCTTATCTGCGTGCTGGGAGCCACGAAGTGACGATTCCCCTCTACGAGCGGTTTTGTGCGCACCTCGGCGAATTGCTGGGCAGACCCGTGCAGACGGGCCGCTTCGGTGCCGACATGAAGGTGGAGTTGCTGAACGACGGTCCTGTCACCATCTGCATGGACACAAAGAATAGAGAATAAATTGATAATCAATCACTTAAAAACCATTTAACCATGATTCACGAACATCATCACCACCATGAACACGGTGACGAATGCCACTGTGGCCATCACCATCACGAAGACGAGGCGCTGACCTCGAAGTATGAACAGGCGCTTGCGCTCTACGACTGCAATCTCGACGACGAACAGGTGCAGAAGGAGGTTGACACCTTGCTTGCCAACCATTTGCAAGAGAATAACACTGTGGAAGTCAAGAAGTTCCTGCTGAACAGCGTCGAACTGACCACGCTGAAGACGACCGACAGCGAGGACAGTGTGCTGAAGTTTGTCGAGAAGGTCAACGAGTTTGACGACCGTTACCCGGAACTCGGTCATGTCGCTACGGTTTGCGTCTATCCAAACTTTGCAAAAATCTGTCACGATACGCTTGAGAATGAGGATGTTGAGATTGCTTGTGTAAGTGCTTGTTTCCCTTCGTCGCAGTCGTTTCTCGAAATCAAAGTGGCCGAAACAGCATTGGCGCTGAAGGATGGAGCCACCGAGATTGACATCGTGATGCCGGTGGGCAAATTCCTTGTCGGTGACTACGAAGGTGTGGCCGACGAAATCAGTGAACTGAAGGCTGTGTGCGGCGAAAAGAAGATGAAAGTCATCCTGGAGACAGGTTGCCTCAAGTCGGCCTCTAACATCAAGAAAGCCAGCATCTTGTCGATGTATGCCGGAGCCGACTACATCAAGACATCGACGGGCAAACTGGAGCCTGCTGCCACGCCGTTTGCGGCCTACGTGATGTGTCGCGCCATCAAGGAATACTGGGAAAAGACTGGAATTCAGATTGGTTTCAAGCCTGCCGGCGGCATGAAGACGGTGGAAGATGCGCTCAAATACTACACCATTGTCAAGGAGGTGTTGGGCGAACGCTGGCTGACCAATCAGTGGCTGCGCCTGGGCACCAGTTCGCTGGCCAACAAGTTGTTGAGCGAAGTGACAGGCGAGGAAGTGAAGTTCTTCTAATTGTCTGAAAGCGAAAAGGTTGTCCTGCTGTGTGCGGACAACCTTTCTTTTATTCCCTTCCATTTCGTCCGCAGACGAAAGAAAAATGGACTGTGGACGAAAAAAATTTCGTCTGCGGACGAAATAAAAATGCACTGCGGACGAAATTCAGTTCGACTGCGGTGCATTTTTTATGGGCGTATGGGTGGGGGTTCAGTGACTCCGCATCATGACATATTCGACGTAGTTGTGAAGCGACTGGCGGGCTGCAGAGTCGGGGAACGTGTCGAGCAGGCTGTGTGCCTGTTGGGCGAGGCGTTTCATCTGCTGTTCCGCATAGTCAATTCCACCCGAATTCACAGCAAAATTCACAAGTGTCTGGAGGATGTCGTGGTCGGCCCTACCCTGCTTTGCGAGGTGCACTAAATGTAACATTTTGGCATCATTTGTAACATTTAAGGCGTAAATGAGGGGCAAAGTGACCTTTCCCTCCAGCAGGTCGTTGCCAGTCGGCTTGCCGATTTCGTCGCCTGCAACGTAGTCAAAAATGTCGTCACGAATCTGGAAACAGAGACCTACGATTTCGCCGAACTGACGGAGCCGTTCGATGTCGGCTGTGTGGCTTGTGGCCGACATGGCACCTGCCTCGGCACAAGCGGCAAAAAGGGCCGCTGTCTTGCCCTTGATGATGTGGAAATAGACCTCCTCCTTGAGTTCCTGGTTCTGGATGTTGTGCAGTTGGAGCAGTTCTCCGTCGGCCAACATTTTCGCGGTTTTGCTGAGGATGCTGACCAGACGTGGGTCGTTGACCTGTGCAGCAGCGTCGAGCGCATTGGCCAGAATGAAGTCGCCGACGAGCACAGCCACCTTGTTGTCGTAGGCCTTGTTGACCGAGTCGTCGCCACGTCGTACCGCACTCTCATCGACGATGTCGTCGTGGATGAGCGAGGCTGTATGGAAAAACTCGAAGGTCAGGGCTGCGAGAATGCTATTTTCGCCGATTTCACCGAGTAATTTTGCACTCAGCAAGGTGAGCAGCGGCCGCATCATCTTGCCCTTTCTGGCTGCCACGCGCTGTAGCACCTCGTTCAGGAGCACATTGTTGTGCGTCATGAACGAGTCGAAACGCTGGCGGCACAGATCCATCTCCTTGCTGACTGGCTGACTGATGTGCTGAATGCTTGTCATTTGACTCTGAAATTAGGTTTTCTACCCCGTTTTTTGGGCATAAATGCGTGAAATCGGTTACAAAATTACGAAATAAACTTGTGACTTGGAATAATTTAACTAACTTTACGCAAAATAAACATGAAAAATCACCCAAACACCTCTTTTTTGTCATGAAAAAACTGTTTCTGCTTGATGCTTATGCGCTGATTTACCGTGCTTACTATGCCTTCATCAAGGCGCCGCGAATCAACAGCCGCGGAGAGAACACGTCGGCTGTGATGGGCTTCGTCAATACGCTGGAAGAAGTGCTCCGAAAGGAGAATCCCGACTACATAGGCGTTGCCTTCGACCCCAAAGGCGGAACTTTCCGCCATGAGGCCTACCCTGCCTACAAGGCGCAGCGCGAGGAAACCCCCGAGGGAATCCGCTTTGCGGTGCCCTACATCAAGAAGATTCTGGAGGCCTATCGCATCCCTGTTATTGAGGTCCCCGGCTTCGAGGCCGACGACGTCATCGGCACCCTGGCATGGCGGTTTTCTTCCGGTGAAATCGGCGTTTTTATGATGACGCCCGACAAAGATTATGGTCAACTTCTGCGTCCCGGCGTGTGGATGTATCGTCCTCATTCGGGCGAAAAAGGCTTTGAAATTATCGGCGAAAAGGAGATTTGCGAAAAATATGGCATAGAGCGCCCATCGCAGGTCATCGACCTGCTCGGATTGATGGGCGACGCCTCGGACAACGTGCCTGGATGTCCCGGTGTGGGCGAAAAGACAGCCGTGAAACTTATCGGTGAATTCGGCGATATTGACAGTTTACTTCAACGAAAAGATGAACTGAAGGGTGCCTTGAAAAAGAAGGTGGAAGACAATCAGGAGCAGATAGCCTTCTCCAAATTTCTGGTGACGATCAAGACCGACGTGCCTGTGGACATTACGCTCGAGCAGTTGAAACGCGAACCGATTGATGCCGACCGTCTGCGCAGCCTGTTCGATGAACTTGAGTTCAGGAACCTTGCCAGCCGGGTGCTTGGTCAGGAGACCCCGACCAGCGCACGTCAACCGGCCGACTCCCCCACCCTGTCCCGACGCCAGCAACGTGAGCAGGAAAAATTTTCGGGAATGAATGATCTTTTCGGCGCAGCCTCAACACCATCGCCCGCTACTTCACAAATTGCACAAAAAGGCGAAAGTGTGCAAAAATCGGCGTTTGAGACTTCGTTATTTTCCGACACGGGGACGGGCGACGCCGAAAATTCGATTCTCGCGAGCCTAAAATCGACCGCTCATCAGTATTATCTGCTTGAAAATGAAGAAGAAATTGCGAAAATTTGCAAAAAATTCTTGTCTGAAAAAATTTTAAGTCTGGACACAGAAACCACCTCGACCGAAGCGATGCAGGCAGAATTGGTCGGTTTGAGTTTTTCGGTCAAGGAGCATGAGGCCTACTACGTGCCTATGCCCTCCGACCGCGACGCCGCCCTGCGGATTGTCGAACTGTTCCGGCCCTTGTACGAAGACGAACAGATTCTGAAGGTGGGACAAAACCTGAAGTACGACATGACGGTGCTGGCCAACTACGGCATCGAAGTGCGAGGCCCGATGTTCGACACTATGCTCGCCCACTATGTGCTCCACCCCGAACTGCATCATGGGATGGATTATCTGGCCGAAATCTATCTGAATTATCAGACGATACACATCGAGGAACTCATCGGTGCGCGTGGCAAAAACCAGAAGTCCATGCGCGACCTCACGCCGCTGGAGGTTTATGAATATGCCGCCGAAGATGCCGATGTCACCCTGCAACTGTACCGCAAACTTCAGTCTGAACTCGAAGGAGAACCCCGTGTGCAGCAGTTGTTTGAACGGGTCGAAATGCCGCTGGTGCCGGTGCTGTGCCACATGGAGCGGAACGGTGTGGTGCTCGATACCGAAAGTCTGCGGCAGACGTCTGCGGAGTTTGCAGAACGTATGGCGGTTCTGGAGAAGGAGATTCACGAACTGGCTGGTGTACCTTTTAATATCAGTTCCCCACGGCAGGTCGGCGACATCCTGTTCGGGCAGATGCACATCGTTGACAAACCGAAAAAGACCAAGACCGGACAGTTTGTCACGTCGGAGGACGTGCTCCAGAACTTAAGGTCGAAGCATCCGATTGTCGAGAAAATCCTTGATTATCGTGGGTACAAGAAACTGCTCGGCACTTATGTCGATGCGCTTCCGTTGCTTATCAATCCGCGCACTGGACACATCCACACCTCTTACAACCAGGCAGTTACGGCGACAGGAAGGCTCTCTTCGTCGAATCCCAACCTGCAGAACATTCCCATCCGCGACGAAAACGGAAAAGAAGTGCGCCGCGCCTTCATTCCCGAACCAGGTTGTGAGTTTTTCAGCGCCGACTACAGTCAGATTGAACTTCGGATTATGGCCCATCTGAGCGGCGACGCAAACATGATTGAAGCCTTCCGCGAAGGACATGACATCCATCGCGCCACAGCAGCAAAGGTTTACAAGGAGCGCCTGGAAGACGTCACACCGGAGCAGCGGCGGAAAGCCAAAACAGCCAATTTCGGTATTATCTACGGCATCTCGGCGTTCGGACTTGCCGAGCGAATGGAAGTGAGCCGGAGCGAGGCCAAAGAACTGATTGACGAATACTTCGCTACGTATCCGAAGGTGAAGGAGTACATGGACAAGAGCATTGCGATGGCTCGCGAACACGGCTACACAGAGACGCTTCTGGGTCGTCGCTGCTATCTGCCCGACATCAATAGCCACAACGCCACGGTGCGCGGTTTTGCCGAGCGAAATGCCATCAACGCCCCGATTCAAGGCACGGCAGCCGACATCATCAAGGTGGCTATGGTGCGCATCGACCAGCGGATGAGAGCCGAAGGCCTGCGTTCGAAGATGATTCTGCAGGTACACGATGAACTCAATTTCAGCGTCTTCCCTGAAGAAAGGGAGCGACTGGAGCGCCTGGTCATCGATGAGATGCAGCAGGCCTACGAGATGTCCGTTCCGCTGGTGGCCGATTGCGGCTGGGGCAGCAACTGGCTCGAAGCCCACTGATTTGCATTCCTTGAGCCATGTGCGTCAAACCTTTGATTTTCAGTATTTTCTTTTGTAGTGTCTGCTGCTTGACGGTGCAGGCACAGAGGGCGGACGTTGTGCCGGAACAGCGTGAGGGGTTCGATGCCTTTGTCGAACTGCTGTGCGACGTTGCCGGCGACGATGCAGAGGCAGAGTGGGAGAGTGAGCAGATGGAGGACCTCTACGAACTGTACTGCCATCCGCTCAACCTCAACGACCTGGACGAGGCACAGTTGTCGCAGTTACCCTTTCTCACACAGGTTCAGGTGGGCGACATCGTCGATTATGCCGAGCGTCACCGCCCGTTGCTTTCGACCGGCGAACTCATGAGCATCGCCTCGCTCGGATATGCGGAAAGGCGGCTGCTCCAACTGTTCACCTATGCAGGAGAAATGCCTGCGAAGCGCTTGACCCTCAACGATTTGCTACGCTACAGCCACAGCGACCTCACCTTGCGTGCCGACGTGCCGCTCTACACCCGGATGGGCTTTGCGGACTACCCTGCCAGCACGCTGGCTGCCCATCCCAACAAGGTGTATCGCGGTTCGCAACCCTACCTGTCGGCCCGCTACAGGCTGGAGAGCACGAAGCACCTCGAGGCCGGGTTCCAACTGGAGAAAGACCCGGGAGAGAGTGGGGTGGACTACTGGGCAGCCTATGCCCTCGTGCGGCACATCGGACCGCTCGACGTGCTGGCTGTGGGCGACTATCGCCTCATGTTCGGCCACGGGCTGGTGGTCAACACTGCCTCGGGCTTTGGCAAGATGATGATGCTCAGCAATGTGGAGCGCATGGACCGGGGCATCCGCCGACATTCGTCGATGCAGGAGAGCGGCTACATGAGCGGTGCAGCGGCCACGCTGAACCTCTCCAGCCGTTGGCGTGTCTCGGCCTTCTTCTCGCAGCGCCGTGCCGACGGTACGCTGCTGACCGACGGCAGTGGCGTGAGCAGTCTGAAGACCGACGGCCTGCACCGCACCTTCCTTGAAGACAGCAAGAAAGGCAACCTGACGAAGACCGACTGGGGTGGCAACCTGTCGTGGCAGGGCCGTCGGCTGCGGCTTTCAGCCACGGCGGTCCACACGCGGTTTTCGCTGCCGCTCCGTCCGCAGCACAGCACGCCCACGACCCTTTACCGCCTCTACAACGCTGCCGGCACAGACTTCACCGCCATGAGCCTTGCCTACCGCTATGTGGCACAGCGCTTCCTGCTGAGTGGCGAGACAGCCACGACCGCCGACGGAGGCATTGCCACGCTCAACATGCTGCAGACCGAACTGGGCACTCACCGACTCACGCTCGTGCAGCGCTACTATTCGGCCGACTTCGTGAGCATCAACGGCAAGACCTTCAGCGCCAACAGCCGTCCGCAGAACGAGAGCGGCATCTATGCCGGCTGGCGACACGCCCTGTCGCGGCGGCTCACCGCCGAGGCCTATGCTGACTTCATGTATTTTCCCTGGCTCAAATACCAGGTCAGCCAGTCGTCCTACGGATTTGAGGGTATGGCACAAGTGACCTACGCCCCTTCCGAACCCCACCTGCTGAGCCTCTCTTACCGGTTGCGCACCCGCGAATTGAACTCGGAGCAGGAGGGCACAGGCCCCGTGCCGTTGCAGCAGCAGACACAGCACACGGCACGCCTCTTCCACGTCTATGAGCCTTCGGCCGTCTGGCGGCTCAAATCGACGTTGCAGGCCACGCTTGTGCGCCGCGACGACACGGGCAGCAGGGTAGGGTGGGCATGGAGCGAAAGCCTGTCGTGGCGCCGTCTGCAGTGGTTGCAGTTGAGCGCTGTGCTCACCTGGTTTCACACGTCCGACTACGCCACGCGTCTCTACACCTACGAGCCATCCCTCTTCTATACCTTCGGTATGTCGGCCCTCTACGACCACGGCCTGCGCGGCGTCCTGCTTGCCCAGGTACGCCTGCCTTACCGCCTCGATTTGCTGGCCCGTGTGGGGTGGACGAACTACTTTCGCCGCACCACCATCGGCACCGCTCTCGACCAGATTCCGCAGTCGCACCGCGAGGACCTCCAAGTGCAGGTCAGATGGCGCTTCTGACCCCCGTTTTGTTACATTTAGTGCACAAATGTTACATTTGGTGCACTTTTTTTGTCCACCTGAAGGCCGTTTTTGTCCACCCCCTACCTTGTGCCCCGGGGGTGTAAAATCCGGGCGTTTTTGGGTAATGGTTCGGCTTTTTGCAAATTTCGCAGCCCTCCTTTCCGTTTTCCAGCAAATTGTCGTAACTTTGTGCAGTTAAACCCTTGATAGCATGGAAAAAATTGGAATCTACTGCGCTTCGTCCGACGCGATGGAGCCCAAATTCTACGAACAGGCCCGGCAGTTGGGCGAATGGATGGGTCGCGAAGGCAAGACGCTCGTCTATGGCGGCATTGCCTGCGGACTGATGGAGACCGTGGCCCAGGCTGTGAAGCAGTCGGGCGGCACGGTATATGGTGTCGTGCCGAAAGGTCTGACGCTGAAGACGGGGCCGAGCAGCGCCATCGACGTGACGCTGTGGTGCGACGACCTGACCGACCGCAAGACGTGGCTGGTGCAGGAGAGCGACGTGCTGGTCGTGTTGCCGGGCAGCGTGGGCACGCTCGACGAGGCCTTCACGACGATGGCAGGCTGCATGGTCGGGATGCACGCGAAGCGCACGATTTTCTGGAACATCGACGGTTTCTACGACGGCCTGTTTGCGTGGCTCGACGAACTGAAGGGTAGGGGAGTGGT
>ONXQ01000223.1 GCA_900321835.1 uncultured Prevotellaceae bacterium | reverse complement strand
TGCTGACGGCTATCGCCTTCACTGCCTGCAAGAACCAGCCGGCCACAACTGCCGAGCAACAACCACAAGAAGAAGAAACCATCGACTACGAAGCACTGACTGACCAGGAACTCCCTTCCATTGAGCAGTTGGAAGCACTGGTGGATTTCTACCAGACCGAAACTGCCGCCCTCAAGACGACGGGGTCTATCTGGGACCGTTCCGAAGCCAACGTCCGCGACTTCTTCGAGCCGAAAGGCTATAAGGTAGAGCGCAAGGAACTCTCTATTCTTGCAGCGATGAAGAATGCAAAACTCGTCGAGGAAGACTACATTTACAGCATTGAGCCCGAAAATGCAGACAGCCTGTCGATGTCGGTCGTTTTCCGTGCACAGGGCGATATGTACGTGAGCGGTGAGTACATCGTGTCGGACGAGAACATCTACAATGTGCTCGTAGAACGTGTGAAGGCTGCCGGCTACACACCTGCCCCCGACCACGAACGTGCATACGACGGCAATGAAGTCTATACAAAAGACAAATACTTCTTTGTCTGCGACAAGAAAACAGGCACTGTGGCCCTGCATTATGACTTTAATACGTTCTGATGTATGAAATAGAGACTGTTGGAATTATTCGCACTGGCAACTCAAAGAAATAAATTCAGATAGAAAATGAAAAAGATTCTCATCAACACGCTCTCGGCCAACGCCCAGAGCAAGCAGGACCTGCAAAATACAATCAACAACCTCAACCAGCAGGTGGGTCAACTGAAAGCCATGCTCGACGCGAAGAGCGAACAACTGGATCAGGCAAACCAGACCATCGCCGACCTACGACAGAAACTCGCCAGCGGAGCGGCTGCTGCACAGAAGCCCGCCACCTACCGTGACAGCATCGCCGACCTCATCGAGAAGTACACCAACTGCGCCTCGTGGCAGGAGACTCTCAAGTACGTCATGGAGCCTGAGCGCGTGCGCCCCATCATGCAGAAATACTATGCCGACCAAGGCTTTAGCCCCACCATCTGGACTGCTGAGGAGATTCTCAAAGAAGGATTCAAGCGCTTCAGCGGCAAGAGTCACACCATCTACAAGTGCCGCAACTTCTATGCCGTGCAGACACCCGACGGCTACCGTCTCGACTGGGAAGCCTCCGTCGAGTACAATCCTGTGACGCATACCGAACTGGCGGACAAGATAGGCCAGTCGGCTGAAATCAGAGGATACTTCCATTATGCCTCTTACTACGACAACGACTATTTCAGAGGTTTTACTGCTGATGTAGATGACACGTTCTTCCTGACAGAGAAAGGCTCAGCCATTGACAAGCGCCTCTTCGCCATGCTCAAGAACGGAGCCGATATCGACATGATACTGAAAGTAAAAAGCCTCCGCGACAGCGAAGGGAATCAATACTTCCTCATCACCGACATCATCAGCACAAGTTTCTCCAAATACTAATTCACCAAGACAATGAAAAAGATTCTCGTAATAGCAGTGCTGGCACTCCTGTGTGTCGGCAAGGCTTCGGCCCAGGGATGGATGGCCATCACCAGCGATTCAAAGAACGTGTGGGACATACCCTTTCAGAAAGTAAGGATACGTCCTGCCGAAATCAGCGCGTTACTCGTGCCTAAAGCATTCAACGTCACCCTTTCAGAGAAGCCCAACAAAGGCGCACCAGGCAACACCTACAATGTAAATTCAGAGAACGGTTTCGTGCGCAACGGCTCGAAGGAGAAAATCCACATCGACCAGATGACACATGTGGGCGACGGCTGGTACGAATACGACTTTGGACAGACGCTCTACATCCAGAAGATTGGCAATCTCGTAGGCTATCAAGAGCACGACCCAATACTCATCCTGCCCACAGGCGACTATGCCTTGCCCGCCTCTGCCACACCCGTTCAGACGAACGGCGACTCCAACAGCAGGGCAAACGGAAATCTGGGAGGTCCCGCAATGCCTAGAGAAGACCAATATGCTTTTGTACGCGACCTGTGGCCTGTCAAGAAAGAGACAAAGAACACATACGGCAAGACCGTCACCGTGGAATATGAGAATGGTGACAAGATTGTCATTTCTAACGGAGGAATGTTTGGCAACGACGCTGTCTTCACTGGAAAAATCCACCTGAAGGACGGCAAAGTGCTGGAAGGTGTATC
>ONXQ01000141.1 GCA_900321835.1 uncultured Prevotellaceae bacterium | reverse complement strand
CTGGGCTATGTGCAACTGCAGCAGGCAATCCACGGTGCGCCCGATTTTCTTTGCCTGTTTGTCAATCTCACGGAGCAGCCGCAGCGAATCGACCGAATGGATTAGCGTGACGAACGGCACAACCTGCCGCACCTTGTTGGTTTGCAGATGTCCGATGAAGTGCCACTCGATGTCGGCCGGCAGGGCAGGGGCTTTGGCCGCCAGTTCCTGCGCATGGTTCTCGCCGAAGATGCGTTGCCCAGCATCGTAGGCTTCCATCACCTGCTCGGCAGGGTGAAACTTCGACACAGCCACCAGCCGCACTCCTTCGGGCAGGTCAGCCAACACCGTCCTCAACCGTTCACCAAGATTGCTCATTCCTTTGTTTATTTTTGTCAAGAGTCGAGAGTCAAGAGTCGAGGGTCAAGGAATGAAGAATGAAGAATGTCGGCTTCGCCTCCGAATGAAGAATAAGAGTTACTTTCATTCTTAATTCTTAATTCTTCATTTTGTCTAGAGACGATAGACCCTGTTCCCGGCCTCTACAATTTATAATTTTTAATTTTTAATTTTCGCTTTCCTCTTTCTTCGTCTTTGCTTCGAAGGGGAAGACATCAAGGATTTTGGTTTCCTGCACCGTGCCGATGCGGTAGTCAACCATCGAGCCCTTCATGCCCTCCTGCAAATATTCAATGGCCTCGTTCACGTTGCCAGCCTGCACCAGCATCATCGAAGCCGTTTCCTTTTCCTTCTCCGTTTTCTCATCCAACGTGATGAACATACACTTCACCTTAAACCACCGGTCAGCGCTTTCCTTGTCGCTGGGGAACCATTCCGAATACCGTGCACGGCGCAAGTCCTTCACCTCCAGTTGACCGTTGCAATAGGGCGACACCTCCTTGATGATGCGCTGTTCAGCCTCGCCGAACGTGAGCGCATCGACCATGTATGTTTCCTGAACTCGTTTCGTAGCCCCCTTCTCAATCAATTTCTCAGAGACCACCTTACACTCAAACCAGTTGTTCATAATCATAATCTGTTCCTTTCTTTAATGGTAAAACTTCTGCAAAGGTACGATTAAGTGAGCGAAAAACCAAATACATTTGAGTTTTTCCGTTGTTTGAGCAAATGAGCGGAACATCGCGACGAATACCGCGGTGGCAGAACTTTCGTACCACTGCGGTGGTACATTCATACCACTGCGCTGAAACTTTCGTACCACTGCGCTGGTACAACCGTACCAACACAGTGCCATCGTTTTTGGTACTAACTGTATTTTCGTGGGTAGCGCAAAAGGATGGCCAGTGCGACAGCCACGATGAGCGCCATCGGATAATAGAGATAGGGGACGATGCTGACAGGATTGAGCGAGGCAAGACCTGCCGCCATGAGCATCTGGGCGCCATAGGGGAGCAGGGCCTGGGTGAAGCACGAGGTGGTGTCGAGCAGGCTGGCCGACTTTCTGGGGTCGATGCCGAAGCGCTGTGAAATGTCGCGTGCAATGGGACCTGCTGTCATGATGGCAACGGTGTTGTTGGCGGTGCAGATGTTGACAAGACTGACGAGCAGGGCGATGCTCATTTCTGCGCCGCGGGCCGAATTGATGTGGCGGGTGATGCTGGCGATGATGACGCGGATTCCTCCGTTGTGGCGGATGGTGGAGAGAAGTCCGGCAGCAAGCAGAGTCATGATGAGCAGTTCGGAAATTGAATTCATGCCGTCGGCCATTGCCTGAAACCATCCGAACACATCGTATTCGCCGGCCAGCATCCCTACGATGCCGCACAGCAGGATGCCTACGAGCAGAACCACCAGCACGTTGACACCGCAGACGGCGAGCAGGATGACGGTGAGGTAGGGCAGCACCTTCCACAGGTTGATGTCGCCGCCTTGATAATCGACACTGAGCCCTCGGCCCATCCAGGCGTAGATGACCAGAATGAGCAGGGCTGCAGGCAGGACGATGCGCGAGTTGACACGGAATTTGTCGCTCATCTTGCATCCCTGTGTCTGTGTGGCAACGATGGTCGTGTCGCTGATAAACGAAAGATTGTCGCCGAAATAGGCGCCTCCGACGACGATGGCGACGGTGAAGGCGGTGTTGAGTCCGGCGCCGTCGGCGATGCCAACGGCCACGGGGGTGAGCGCAGCAATGGTGCCCACACTGGTGCCCACCGACATCGAAATGAAACAGGCGGCGATGAAAATGCCGGGAAGCAAGAGGGCAGAGGGAAGGTTCTGCAGGGCAAGTCCCACGGTGGCGTCGATGGCGCCCATCGCTTTGGCGCTGCTGGCAAAGGCGCCTGCCAGGAGGAATATCCAGAGCATGAGCATCATGCTGCTGTCGCGTACGCCCTCGGCATAGATTTCAAGCCGTTCCTTCAGTGTTCCTTTGGTGATGATGATGGCATAGACGCTCGACACGAGGAAGGCCACCGTAATCGGCACTTTGTAGAAGTCCTGGGCAATGACGCTCGTGACGACATACAAAATCAGGAACAGGAATATGGGCGAAAGGGATTTCACGATGAAAGCGATTTACAGTGTGACACCGTTCTTGAAGATAGCAATTTCCTGATAGTTTTTGCGCTCGTTCCAGGTTAGTTCGCCATTGGCAACGGCAACGACTTTACGGACGAAGGCATGGAAAGTGTCTTGCCACGACGCACCTTCGAGCAACTGTCCGGCGTTGAAGTCAATCCACGTCGGTTTGCGCTGTGCAAGACTGCTGTTGGTCGCTATCTTCATCGTCGGAACAAAGGTGCCGAAGGGAGTGCCTCGTCCTGTCGTGAAGAGCACGACGTGGCAGCCGCTGGCAGCCAGAGCCGTAGAGGCAACAAGGTCGTTGCCCGGCGCAGAAAGCAGATTGAGTCCTCTGGCTTGGAGCCGCTCGCCATAGGGCAACACACCGCGGACAGCACTCTTTCCGCATTTCTGCGTACAACCCAGTGCCTTGTCTTCGAGCGTAGAAATGCCTCCGGCCTTGTTGCCCGGCGATGGGTTTTCGCCTACAGGTTCGCCGTGAGCCAGGAAGTATTGCTTGAAATCGTTGATGAGCCTGACTGTCTGCTCAAACAGGTCGCGGTTGGCACAACGGTTCATCAGAATCGTTTCGGCACCGAACATCTCCGGCACCTCTGTCAGAACGGTTGTGCCACCCTGGCTCACAAGAAAATCAGAAAAAAGGCCGAGCAACGGATTGGCAGTGATGCCGGAAAAACCATCGCTGCCACCGCATTTCAGTCCTACGCGCAGTTCGCTCAGCGGTATTTCGGTGCGTACGTCGTGGGCAACCAGCCTTTTCAATTCGGTCAGAATCGTTCGGCCCACTTCCATTTCGTCGCCTTCAATCTGCTGGGTCACCATGAAGCGGATGCGCTCCTGGTCATAGTTGCCCAGCAAGTTGCGGAAAGCCTCCGGCTGGTTGTTCTCACAACCCAATCCGACCACCAGCACCGCCCCGGCATTGGGATGGAGCACGAGGTCGCGCAGTATCTTGCGGGTTTGTTCATGGTCCTCACCCAGTTGGGAACAGCCGTAGTTGTGGGGAAAAGCCACCACACGCACGTCGTCGGTGGTTGCCTCTTGGGCCAATTTCTGACAAATGCCGTTGACGCATCCCACCGTAGGCACCACCCAGATTTCGTTGCGGATGCCCACCTCTCCGTTCCTGCGCCGAAAGCCCATGAACGTCGTTGGCAAACCCTCGGTAGGGTAATCGACTTGAGCATCGTCACCGTTCCGCAACTGCTCCTCACTGAAGACGGGCTTGTATTCATACGTAAGCAGTCCGCCGAGATTAGTCATCAGATTCTGCTCGTTGACCCATTGTCCCTGCTGCAAGTCCCCTGTCAGCCGACCGATGGGGTAGCCATATTTTATAATAGGTTCGCCCGTGCGCGTATCTTTCAGCAGAAATTTGTGCCCGGCAGGGATGTCCTCTTTCAGGGCGAAGTGTGAGCCGTTGAGGTCAATCACCTCCCCCGAATGCAAGTCGCTGATGGCAACAGCCACATTGTCTGCTGCATTGATCTGAATACATTTAGTCATCGCCCTTGTCAGTGAAAAGTTGAATCTTTGTCCACGCATCACAAAGCGCCTGCATCGAGGGAAAAATCAGGTCGGCCCCTGCATCCAGCAGGACGGAATCGGGTAGGGGACCCGTGTTGACGGCGATGGTGAACACACCTGCCGCCTTTGCAGCCTCGATGCCCAGCGGAGCGTTCTCGACGACAAAAGCCCTGCGTTTCACACGCTCATCCGTCGTGCCAAACCCCTTTTGCAGCCCCATCAGGTAAGGCTCCGGGTTGGGTTTCCCCCTTTTCACGTCGAAAGCCGTCACCATGAGGTCGCGCGAAAAGACGCCCGGAAAACTGCGCTCCAATCGCTCCAGCAGCGTCTTCTGCCCGCTGCCCGTCACCACCATCGGCTGAAATCCGTCGGCTTTCACCTTCAGCAGCAACTCGTAGGCGCCGGGCATTGCGACAGCCTCCGGCAGCGTGTTGAACAAACTGCTTTTGTAGGCATAAATCTCGCGTATCTCCTCCTCCGTCGCCTCATGTCCACGCTGTCTGCGGCTGATGATGTTGATGGTCCCGGCACCCGTACGTCCCTCGTGCAGGTAAGCCTCTTCGACAGATTCTTCATCGAGTCAAACAGCACCCCGTCCATGTCGAACATAGCCAGTCTTTTCTCTTTCATGCGACAAAGGTACGATTAAGTGAGCGAAAAACAAAATGAAAGACGAAGTTTTTCATTTTTGATTTTCCAAGCGTGAGGACCTTCAACACCCTTTAAGGGACGACAAATTAGGGAAAGTGAAAGTTGAAAAGTGATAAATGTATTTACAGCGCAGTGGTATTTCCGTACCGCCGCAGTGAAACTTTTGTTTCAGCACAGTGAAATGTTTGTACCACCGCACTGGTACGGTTGTACCAACACTCCGCAAAAATTTTGGTACAACATTCCTTCTAATCAGAAATAAAACTTGTTTTTGTTTTGTTTTTCGCTCACTTATTCGTACCTTTAACTGGGTTGAAGAAGCCCCCTCTAACTCCCCCATGGGGGAGAACTTTCGGAAAAACTCAAAAGTATTTGGTTTTTCGCTCACTTATTAAATAAAATCTTCACGCTCGGCAAAAAAATAAATAAATTTCTTTTTTTTGCACTCACTTACGCAGATTTTTCGTACCTTTGTCGGATAATTTGTACTTTGTACCTTGTAATTCTTACTTGACAAGATGCCGAAAATATCTGTACGTGGCACAGAGATGCCCAGTTCGCCTATCCGAAAACTTGCTCCGCTGGCCGAGGATGCCAAACGCCGCGGGGTGAAGGTGTATCATCTGAACATCGGTCAGCCGGACCTGCCGACGCCGCAGGTGGCGATTGATGCC
>ONXQ01000013.1 GCA_900321835.1 uncultured Prevotellaceae bacterium | reverse complement strand
TCAGTGCTTCGTAGTCGATGGTTTCTTCTTCTTGTGGTTGTTGCTCGGCAGTTGTGGCCGGCTGGTTCTTGCAGGCAGTGAAGGCGATAGCCGTCAGCAGTGCAAAAAACGGAATGATGATTTTTGTTTTCATGATGTTAAATGTTGCTTTAATAGTGATGAAGTTATTAGTCTTTTGGACTCGTAATCCCTTTAGTCGTTGACGACTTTGAGTCTGAACTTGGCCACTTTCTCGGCGGCTGCACTGACGCGCTGCTTGGCGGCGTCGATTTTGTCAGCGTCGTTCTCGAGAGGATCCAGGCCGTTGTCACCGGTAAAGTAGAGCGTGATGGTGTTGCCAGGCGCGTCTTCCAGGAACTGCTTGAACTCCGAACCGTCGCTGTCGCCCGAGCGCCACTGCTTGTAGGAGGGAAGGAGTTCGGACACGTCGCGTCCGGAGGCATCCTGTGCCACGCCGACAATCCAAAGTTGGCCGTACTGGCTGGCGAGCGGTGCTGTGTTGACCGTCTGGAGCAGTTTGAAAGTCACGCTGATTTGGGGATAGGCATCCTCGTCCACGTTTACGCCATCGACGCTGACAACCTCAACCTTTCCTTGCAGGTTGGAGGGCAGGATGGCCTCGATGCCTGTGGGCGCGGTCGCGGTGTCGGTTGCACTGGCGGTCGCGGTGCCGGCATTGTCGGCTGCATCCGTCGGATTGCCTACGTACAGTTGAAAGTCCTTGACCTGCTTCATCAGCGAGGCAACTTCTTCGGCCGAGGTGACGTTCAGGTAGAAGGCAAACGTCTGCTCCGTGTTGTCTGTCTTTTGAGCAAACGCTTCGAAGTCTTTCTGCGACTTGGTGTCCATTGCATTTTCGCCGAGTTTGAGCGTGCAGACGGATGAACCCGTTTCGTCGAGCAGGTCGAGCGTGGGAGTTGTCGTCACGTCGAGAGGCTGACTGCCGCAGTTGAGTTTAATTCGCATGTTCAGTTGCCACATTCCCGAGCCCTTGCTCGTCTCGCGCTGCGTGAGTTGATAGATTTCAGGAACCAGCGTCAGTTGCTGCTCGCTGGCACCGACGACTGCGGTGTCTTGGGCGTCGAGGTTGAGGGCTTCGGGAGTCGATTCACAACTCTGAAGCATCCATGCTGCTGCCAGTAGCACGAGGCTACCCATGAGTGTCTTTTTCATATTGTGGTTCGTTTAGCGATTAACGACGTCGAGGGTTTTTGTCATACAACGGAAACTGAGGGACAAGCACGCAGGCAGCGACATGGTCGGCCATGTTGTCGATATAACCCTCCTGCACGATGGTGACAAATGTGACTTCGGCCACAGTACCAGGCTCCGAAGCCAGCAGGTCCTTGATTTTTGCTTCTTCAGTGCTCACATCGGTAAGGCTGAGGCCAGGAAAAAATGGCAATGGAATCTGCGTCGCGTCGAACTGGCTGCCACTGAACAATACGCCATTATTATCCGCCAGATAGAGGCTTAACTTCACCGCCAAATCAGTGTCGGGAAGCGCGTACAGCGTCGTGTCAGGTTGCTGGTCGAGCCTTATCTTGACGGTCACGTTCAGTTGTTTGAACCCAGCCTTCTGCTCCGAATCTTTGTCCCACGAGAGTACCGTGGTTTCGGGCACGAGCGAAAAGAGCGCAGCGCCCCGTGTGTAGGCTTCGTAGAGTCCATCGCTTTCGTCCTCAAGCACGATGCTCTTTTCCTTCACTTCGATTTCTTTCGAGGTCGGGCCGCACGAACATACCAGCACAGCCAGCAGTGCGAAGAAAAACATTTTAGTCTTCATAGTTCTTTGTTGTTTGATTTTTGAATGATTAAAGCCTACTCTGTTGCAGGATTTTCGGCCGTTCCTTCCTTTCCTCGGCAAAGTTACGACTTTTGCAGCAAAGACCGCTGGCTCAGATTGGTTCTAATGCTGGTTCTTTTCTGGTTCTTTTCTGGTTCTTTTTCAGAGGCGCTGAAACTCAGGCAGATGCGTGTTTCCCTAAATCACAAAAAAAAGGCACTTGAACGGTCGTGTTCAAGTGTCATAGGTGATAGGCTCGTGGCTGCTCAGTTGCGCAGTTGCTCGAGATAGTCGAGATGGGTGAGGTCGAGACGGTCGGCAATGCGTTGCCAGACGATGTGGCTGGAGTCGCTCTGCGTGAGGTCAGCACGGTAGATGCCGAGGAAGACGTAGGCGGAGTCGCGCAGGCCGCTCATGAAAGTGATGCGCAGTTCGTTGGTGCGTCGGACGGTGAAGTAGAGGTTCTCGTTCTTCTGACGGACGATTTCGGCCTGAGCCGAGTCGGCGACGAGAGTGTCTGGCGACCAATATTCGGTGATGGTGGGCAGGAGGCTGTCGGCGTTTCCGTCGTTGTGCCAGCGCGGGTGGTGATACTGCGGTGTCCAGACGATAATGCCCTGGCGATGGGGCAGAGGCTGGTCGTAGTAGTTGGCGTCGGTGGCCATGATGCCAAAGAGACGGAGGTAGTCGTCGGGCGTGGCAAAGGTTTGACCGCTGATGAATGTGAGGGGCGAAGTCGCCTCACGGTCATCTCCTTCAGAGGAAAAGAAGACTGCACGGAGAATGAAGAAAAGGACTGCGACGACAAGCAGGGAAGCAACCGCGATGTACCAGCGGCGGGTGGAGGATTTCGGAGTGGTCGGATTATTCAGAGTATTCTGATTACTCTGATTCTCCACCTCCTGCTTAAAGTGCTCGAAGTTATCATATCCGACGAAGCGGGCAAGAACATCGAGGGTGGTGGTGCGGGTGGTGGCATACGACGAAGTGTAGCCCCACAGGCGCTTGAGGGTGCTGACGCTGACCGTTTGCTGAAGGCGCTGAAAAATGCAGGCACTGAGGAACTCAAAGTCCTTCGGTGTCTGCATCTTTCGTCCTATGTCCTGCTCAATCGCTTTGCGCAGACGGTCGATGTTTTGCATAATGTTTTACTTGCGCTGTGCCGTGCTTTGTTCGCCGTAGGCGCGTGTTGTGGTGAAGAAATCACCCGTGACGTCCTGATGCTCAAAGTCGAACATGAGGGCAGGGTTGATGGCTACGCCGCAGAGGCGTGTCTCGAAGTGGAGGTGCGAACCTGTGGAGCGGCCGGTGTTGCCTCCGAGTCCGATGGGCTGTCCGGCGCGGACAATCTGGTCGGGCTTGACGAGTTGCTTCGACATGTGGCCGTAGAGAGTTTCGAGACCGTTGGGGTGGCGGATGACGACGTAGTAGCCGTAGCCGTTGGCGTTGAAGTCAACGACGCGCACTTTGCCGTCGAAGGCTGCGCAGATGGTGTCGCCGATATAGACTTTAATGTCCAGACCGTCGTGGTTACGTCCCCAGCGCGGTCCGAAGGGAGAGTTGATTTTGCGTGAAGGGGTGGGCATGGCAAAGCCGCGAAGGTCGATGCGCGTGCCAGCGGCAGCGTAGCCGGGGGCGTTGCGTGAACCTTTGTTCACCCAGTTGCTGTAGATGTTGGATGCGGGGTCGTTGAGGTCGGCTTTTGAAGAAGAGAAAGATTCGCCGAGTTTCACGTTATTGACGTCTTTCATGCGTCGGTCGATGGGTGCTTGACGTGCGATGAGGTCCTGTGCGGTTGCACTTACTGCGAAAGTTGTGAGGAGCAATGCTCCGAGTGTTTTCTTGATGTTTCTGAGTGTCATATATCTTTGTTTTGGGGTGCGACGGGGTCGCAACATTCTGCGGTGGCAATTAGTATTCGTCGTTAGCGTAGAGGAACTGGAAGGGCGCTTGGTTGTAGTCGAAGATTTCGTCGGGACGGAAGAAGCGTGCCAGTTCGATGGCTGCATTTTCGGGAGAGTCGCTGGTGTGGATGATGTTTTCCTGGAATGACATACCGAAGTCGCCGCGTATGGTGCCGGGTGCAGCCTTGCGTGCGTTGGTCGAGCCAGTCATGGTGCGCACGGTTTCGACGGCATCAACGCCTTCGTAGCAGCAGCAGATGACGGGAGCCGCCATCATGGAGTTCTTGATGCGCTGGAAGAAAGGCTTGGAAGCGAGATGCGAGTAATGCTCGTTGAGGAGTTCGTCGGTGAGTTGCATCATTTTCATGCCTGCAAGTCGTAGTCCTTTTTGTTCAAAACGGGCTGTTACTTGGCCGACGATGGCGCGTTGCACTGCGCAGGGTTTCAGGATGACGAGCGTCTTCTCCATTGGGTTGAAATGCTGTGATTTTGACTTTGTTACACAAATTCGACTGCAAAGTTACGAAAAAAATGCGGTCTGACCAACTGTGTTAATGTCTTTTAGGTTTCTTTTAGTTTTCTTTCACATTTGGCGCTTGGTCGTCTTCGAGGATTTTTTTGACTTCTTGGTCAATGGTTGTGAGGTGCTGACGGCAGAGTTTTACAAGGGTTTTGGCTTCTTGCAACTGCGCTGTGAGCGAGTCCACATCCATCTCTCCGCTTTCGATGCTGCGGACGATGGCTTCGAGTCGCGTCATGGCTTCGGTGTAGGTGGGCATGGGAGGAAATAAATTAAAAATGATAAATTATAAATTGACGGTGGAGGTGAGGGTGCCGTGAAGGAGGGTGGTGGTGAGTGTATCGCCGGGTTGTGCGTTTGCGGCAGCGGTGAGGGCTTTTCCGTTGAGGCGTGTGATGCTGAAGCCGAGGCGTAGGATTTGCTCGGGACTGGCACTCTGGAGTTTTGCCTCGGTCAGTGCGAGGCGGTGCTGCTGCTGGGTGAGGCGCGTTGTGGCGGCATGGACGGTGCGTTGCCAGAGCAGTTGCAGTTGCTGTTCCTCTTGGGTGCGGCGCAGGGTGAAGAGGGTGGGGAGTTGCTGTGCGATGCGCAGCAGCCGCTCCTGTTCGGTGCGCAGGCGTTCGGCGGAGCAGCGTGTGAGGCGCTCGGCGAGCGAGGTGAGCAGGGCGAGTTCTTCGAGTTGGTGCTGAATGAGAAATTCGGCGGCGGCGGTGGGTGTCTTCACCCGTGTGTGGCTGATGAGGTCGATGACCGTGTCGTCGCGTTCGTGTCCGATGCCTGTGATGACGGGCAAGGGGAACTGTGCCACGTTTTCAGCCAGAGCGAGGGTGTCGAACCCGTTGAGGTCGGCGGCTGCACCTCCGCCGCGGATGATGACCACGCAATCCCAGCGGTCTAACTGGTCGGCAATGGCGTTGAGGGCGGCAATGATGCTGCTTTCGACGGCATCGCCCTGCATGACGGCGGGGAAGAGGCTGGTGTGGAAGGCGAGGCCGTAGGCGTTGTTGCTGAGTTGGTTGCAGAAGTCCTGGTAGCCTGCGGCCGAGGCCGACGAGATGACGGCAATGCGCTGCAGCAGGCGGGGCAGGGGCAAATCCTTGTTCATGTTGAGCACGCCTTCCTGCTCGAGTGTGTGGAGAATTTCCTGGCGTCGTCGGGCCAGATCGCCGAGCGTGTAGGTCGGGTCGATGTCCACGACGTTGAGGCTGTAGCCGTAGAGTTCGTGGAACGTTGCGCGAACCTCGACCAGCACTTGCATACCGGCCGAGAGCCGTTGTCCTGTGGCTCGCTCGAAATGTGGACGGAGCAGTGCCCAGGTGTTTGCCCAGATTTGTCCGCGGGCTCGTGCGACGATGCTGTTGCCGTCGTCGGCTTTTTGGACAAATTCGAGGTAGCAGTGGCCGCGGGTCTCACGGGCTTCGGACAGTTCGGCACGCAGCCACACGGGCTCGTCGAGATGGGTCTCGATGAGTCCGCGGACGTGTGCGTTGAGTTCGTAGAGGGTCAGGCTATTTGCTGAAGTCGGGTGTGCCGTAGCCATAGACGTTGTCGGGGTGATTGACGTTGTCGCCGAGGGCGCGGACGGCCTTCACGACCTCGAGTGCTGTGAGCGTGGGGTGAGCCTGCCAGTAGCAAGTGACGGCGCCGCACATGATGGGTGAGGCGAACGAGGTGCCGTTGGCGGTGGTGAGGGTGCCACGGGTGGAGAGGACGGTGCAGTCTTGTCCCATCGCCATGACGTCGGGTTTGATGCGTCCGTCGGCTGAGTTTCCGAGCGAGGAGAAGTCGGTGTTGTTGCCTTCGGGCGTGAGGGCACCGACGGTCAGCACGTCGTCGGCATCGGCGGGCACGCTGATGAGTTTCCACTGGTTGTCGCCTTCGTTGCCGGCGCTGTTGCAGAGCACCATGCCCTTCGATGCCATCATCGATGCCGTGCGCGAGGCGAGGCAGGTGTGGCCGTCCATTTCGTGGTATTTGATTTTGTCGGCAGGATCGTCGTATTTTGAATAGCCGAGCGAGGTGTTGACGACGTCGGCGCCGACCGAGTCGGCAAATTCGACGGCGGCTGCCCAGTTGTCTTCTTCGACGGGCTGTTCGGTGTCGCCGTCTTCGCTGCGCAGGAGCCAGAACGAGGCTTCGGGGGCGGTGCCGACGAAGGTGCCCGGGGTGTTGGTGGCGATGCAGGAGAGCACCATCATGCCGTGGCTCTCTTCGCCATAGACGTCGTTGCCGGGCTCGACAAAGTCGCGTGTGCCGAGGATGCGGACGTGGCTGAGCATGGGTATGATGTCGGCGTTGTAGAATCCGCCGTCGATGATGGCGATGGTCATGCCCTGTCCGCGGTAGCCGCGCTCGTGGAGCGACTGGCCGTTGAGTTGCTCAATCTGGCGGGCAGCCTGGCCGTAGTGGTTGTAGGGTTTCTCTGCGGCGGCAGCCACTTCGTCGTCTTCTGTCTGGTCGTCTATGCGCATCTGCGACATGAAGGTGTCGGCAAAGAAGCGGACGGCAATCTCGATGCTGTCGGCCGATGCGTTGGGGTGGGTCTGCTTGAACATTTCGCGCACGGTTTCGGTGCGGTCTTCTCGGACGCTAAGGGTGGTCGGCTGCTGCTCTGCTTCGGCTGGACGGATGAGGGCGTGGCGGTCGGCTGTGTTCTTGTGTCGGGGACGACTGTAGGTGGCTACTTTGCGGGTACTGCTGACGAAGGGCAGGGCCTGGATGCGCGGGATGAGCAGGGTGTCGGCGGTTTCGATGAGCACGGTGTTGTTCCACTTCGAGGTGGAGCAGATGCTGACGCCCGTGGCCTTGATTTGTTCGACATATTGGGGCGTGACGGGCAGGTCGGTCTTGGTCACCTTGAGGTGCTGACGGCGGCGACGCTCGATGCTCTTCTGTGAGAGGAATTGCTCGGGATGCTTGACGGAGAAGGGGTTGTGCTTCTTGTCGGTGAGCGTGATGCGGTACTTGTAGGTGGGTGTGAAGTCCGGCGTCGGCTGGGCTTGTTCCTGGGCCATGAGGGGCAGCGCGGGTGTGGCTGCAAGGAGGAACAGGAGGGGAATGAGTTTTTTCATTGTGGGTTGATTGGGGTTAATGGGTTTTATGGGGTTAATGAGTTTTATGGGGGAAGAGGGTTAGACTTTCGGCCGTTTGCCGTCGAGCACGTAGCAGAACTGCTCGTAGGAGCGGTCGAGGTAGGAGAGTTCGTAGGGTTCGATGTGGAGCGAGAGTTGTCCGCCTGCCTCGTGGAGTCCGAAGTAGGTGCGCAGGATGCTGGCCATGTTGAAGGCGCGGTCGTTTTGGCGGCGCAGGATGTAGCGGTAGCAGCGGAGGGCGAGGGGACGGTTGTCGGGAATGTGGCAGAGGGTGCGGAACAGGATGTAGTAGGCCAGGGGGGTGTCGATGCGGATGAGCAGGGCCACGCGACGCTGCTCGTCGTCGATGTGGAAAAGGGCGAAGAGGGCGTCGATCTGCTCCTCGGTTTGCAGCAGCGGCAGGGCCATGTCGATGAGTTTCAGGGCGTTCGGCTCGTCGAGTTGCTGGGCCACCTGGCGTGCGGCCTCGGTGTCGAAGGGCAGGGCCTGTTCGGCAGCCAGACGGGCGGCGGCTCGGATGCAGGAGAGGAATGCCTGGCGCTTATATATAATAAGGTGTAGGTAGGCTGGCCAGAAGTGGTCGGCGTCGAAACGGGGCAGCACCTCGTCGCGCAGAGTGCGCTCGGTGCGCCTGAACTCGGTGTGGGTGAGACGGTCGAGCAGGGCGTCGAGTGCAGGCCAGTCTTGTTGTTGGACAAGGCTGACGAGGCGGTCGGTATGGGGTGTTGCGGTCATCGGGTTGTGGTGGGTTGGAGCATGGGTTGCAGTGGCTCTGGATTTGTGGCGCAGATGAACTGAATTTCGTCTGCGGACGAAATTTTTTTCGTCTGTGGATGAAATTTTTTTCGTCTGCGGACGAAATGGAGTTCCACTGCGGTGGTACGAAAGTTTCACTGCGCTGGTACGGTCGTACCACTGCGGTGGTACTTTTCTGGTACTGTGCCGCTGGGCGGGTGCAGTGGTTTAGCGCGTGAGCGAGAACTTCATCGAGACGCCGAAGTCGGCGGTGATGGTGGGGTAGGACGTCGAGGAGACGAGGGGCACGTTCTTCTGCCAGTCGAGGAATCCGCTGAGGGTGAGCAGGCGGGAGAAGGTGTAGTCGGCCTGAACCGAAATCTTGTAGGCGGTCGAGCCGTTGGTGGCGGTCGTGATGAGCGTCTGTATGTTGCGGTTGAGGGCGTTCTGCATACGGTAGGAGAAGTCGGCACGGATGTTCAGGTCGTGGCTGACACCGCGGTTGCGCGTGCTGCTCGAGGCGCTGTTCTTGTTGGTGGTCTCTTCCTCGCCCTTCTTTCCCTTCTTGCTCTTCTTCTTGTTCTTGGCGCGTTCGGGGTTCTGGATGTTCTTGGCGCCGAAGAGGTTGAGGTCCTTGATTTTGTAGCCGAAGCCGAGGACGATGTCGTCGGAGAAGTTCTCGGTCAGGGCGACGGAGGTCATCGAGAGGTTGAGCACGCGGGTCTTCTTGAACTCGGCCCTGGCGGTCAGTCCGCTGTTGAAGGTCATATCGACACCGATGAGCGGTGCAAACTGCTCGTTGATGCTGACGGTCGAGACGTTGTACATCGACGAGGGCATGGGATTGCCCGTCGTGACGTCGGCCACAAAGCCCATGCCGCCGATCGACGACATCCAGTTGGCGTAGGAGTTGTAGGCGCCGATGGCGAAGACCGACTTGTAGCCGTGGTTGATGTTGAACGACTTGAAGTGGTTGGCAAAGAAGGGCAACTTGGAGAGGCCGCTGTAGGTGATCTTCCAGTTGGGCAACATACGGCTCAGTTTGGGGAAGATGTCGAGCGGGTGCTTCGTGGCGCTTCCGCCGCAGTAGGCCGACAGGAAGGCCGGTATCATGACGTCGGCCGAGTAGAGGTTGACACCGCCGTTGGCAGGGTCGTAGGGCTTGCCGGCAAAGGCCTCGCCGGCCGCAGCGGGATAGGTGGTCGAGGCGTAGCGCTGTTCAAGGCGCTGCTGGATGACAGGCAGGCTCTGCACAAACTTGTCGAACGAGGTGGAGTGGTAGTTGTCGTTGATGTCGCCGTTGCTGCCGAAGGCGCTGGAGATGGAGATGGTGGTCATGTTGAAACTACCCGTCTCGGTGGTGGGCATACCGGCATACATGAACTGGATGCTCTTGGCCTTGTTGACCGTGCGCGAGGCGTTGAGGTCGATCTTCAGGTCGCGGATGGGTTCGAGCGTCATGCGCAGTTGGAGGTCCTCCATTGCGCTCGACGTGGCCGGCGTGGTCAGCGAGGCGTCGTCCTGGATGAGCCATCCGCGGTCGGCTGCTTTCTGCACGTATCCGTCGTCAATCATACCGAAGGCAAAGCCAAGTCCGGGCGAAAGGGCGCCGCCCAACTTGCGCTGTCCGAAGAAGTCGCCGATCTCGGTCGAGAAGCCGGGCAAGGTCAGGGCGTAGGTGTTGCGATAGGAGATGCTGGCATTGCGAATCATCATCAGGCCGCGTGCTGCCACCTGCGCCGCCTTGTACCATCCGGCCTCTTCCAGTTTGGGCTTGGCCGTGACGAAGACTTCGATGGGCACGGTGTCGCGGTTCGTGATGCGGATGGTGTTTTCGTCCACCTTCTTGAACTTGATGGGGTAGGAGCGCCCCTTCTCGTTCTTGGCACGGACGACGATGCGGCGCGTGTTCTGCCCATGCTTCACCTCGACGGCGGTCGAGTCGTTCAGCGTCACCTTCTGTGAGAAACCCTTCGGTTTCTTCTCGGCAGCCTTTTCCTTGTCGGCAGCCTTCTTCGCCGCGTCGCCGGCCTTGTTGGTCGCGTTGCGCGGGTTGGTACGGCTGTTGTTGGCATTCTGCCTCGACGAACCGGAGAAGCGCTTGTTGGCCTCGTCGAGGAACTTCCACTTCTTGTAGAGGTTCTCGAAATTCAGTTTTCCGTTGATGTTGATGGTGCGCTGCGAGACAGCCGTGTGGCCGTGCGAGGTGCCGTCGGAAAGTTCCTGCCCGCGCGTCCAGCCGTAGGTCGAATTGTAGGTGGCGTCGGCCGAGGTCCAGTCGAGCAGCGGAATCTTGTTGATGGGCAACTGGTAGGAGGCGTTGAACGTGCTGTTGTAGGTGAGCGGACGGCCGAAGTGCAGAAGGCTGTGTTTCACCGAGTCCTTCCAAGCCGTGTAGTCGTCGGGGTAGAGGTCTTTGTTGATGGCGCGGATGTTCTTCGGCTCCTCAATCTCAGCGTGCGTGGCCGAGGTCCACGACAGTTTCAGCGACTTGAAGATGTCCCAGCGGATGGACAACTCACGGTTCCAGAGGAACTGGCTGGAATAGTGGACCGGCAAACGGGTGCCGGCGTCGATGTCGCGTTCCTGCAGTTCGTAGTAGGAGCGCAGGATGTCGGTGTTGAAGGCAAACGACTGTGGCAGATAGTTCAGGTTCTGCGCCTTGATGATGTCAAGCCACTTCGACTTTCCCTTCATGTTCTTGAACGGCTCCCACGTCTTGTACTTGGGCGTGTAGTTGTACGAAAGGTTGGCCTTCCACTGCTCGTCGTTCTCATAGACAATCACCTCGCCCTCCTTCGTGCGCTGGCTGTGCGAATAACTGAAGGAGAAGTTGGCTGGGTCGTAGGGCATCGGCTTGCGGCTCACGTAGTTCGACTTCCAGTTTGATAGCGAGAAGTTCTTGTTCTTGGTCACCGACTCGGTCAGCGAACGTAGCGAGTCGCGCTCCGCCCCTTCCAGTTCGTCGAGCGCATCCTTCAGCAGCATGTCGGTGTCGAAGGGGTTGTACTTCGGCGAAATCTTTTGGTAACTGTAGGAGTAGTAGAGCGGCAACTGCATCTTCCATTTCTCGGGGAAAAGTTTGCCCAGTTCAAACTGGGTGGTGATGCTCCATTCGTAGAGGTTGTCGTCGCGGCGCTCGTTCACACCCTGCTCCAGCCCGCCGAAGCCCGCCGTCTCCATGTGGCCAGTCAGGTTGACGTTGCCCAGGTCCGAAAGTTGTACGTTCAGGTTGCCCTGCGCAGCCCAACCGCCTTCGTTGTTGTAGTCCTGCATACGCAGTTCGTTCACCCACACCTCGACGGAACCTGTGCGGCGGCTGTTGTTGCGCACACCAATCATCATGGTCTTGATCTCGCCCAGCGACGGATTTCCCATTACGCTGATCTTGTTCGAAGGACGGTCGCCGTCGTAGATGCTGAACAGTTGCGTATAAGTGGCTTGCTTGAGGCTCCGGGCCTTATTGCGCTCATGCTTCACGGTGGTGAAGACACTGAAGTCGATGTCGAGCATGTTCTCGCTGGGCCACACAGCCTGACAACCCGCAGCGGTGTACGTGTCGTAGTGACCTGCAGGCGTGAGTTTGAGCGGAATCTCATACTCGTAGTAGTTGCTCTTGTTGTCACTGCCCATACGCAGGAACACACTCATCTGGTCGTTCTGCAACTCCGTGTCGCCTTCGAGAGCGTTGGCGTGGATGAACATCTGTAGGTGCTTGTAGTGACGGAGGTCCAGCGTCATGGTCTTGTAAACGGCGCGTGCATCGCCGGGTGCAAGGTTCTCCACCGTCAGCGACAGCGCCTGCTCGTTCTCCTGAGTGAGTTGCGGCTGCTGCGGGTCAGTCATTCGGCTGATGCCAGGAGGCAGCACATAGTTGACGGGACGCTTGTCATTGTTCTCCTCGATGTTGACCGAAGCCGTACGGAGTGTTCCGCTGACGCTGGGTTTCTCTCCTGTGAAGAGTGTCTGCGAGTAGTTGCGCCACTCTCCGCGAACGAGGTCGAGGCTGGCGAAACGTAGGACGATGGGCTCGGTACAGTGCGTGAGGTACATTCGCATGAAGCGTATGCTGGAGAAGTCGTCGATGCTGCCTACCTTTGTCTCGTACGCATCAACTGGTATGCGGAAGAGGTACCAGGACACTTCTTCTTCCTTTCCATTACGCAGGTGAGCGTTGTAGCGCCGTTCGTCAACAATGAAGTTGCGTCCGATTTGGAGGTCGCCTGGGTGCAGGGAAATCTTGTACTGGAAGAAGTTCTCGTACTCATTCATGGTGTAGTCCTGGTTGACGTCCTCGACATCGGGCGTTGTCTTGTAGGCGGTGGAGTAACTTTCGCCGCTGTCTTCGGAGTTGGGCGAGTTTCCTTCAACACCGTTGATGCGCTTGTAGCGGTCGAGAATGTTGGTCTCTGCAGCGTCGAAGTCGGAGCCGCGGAAGTAGTGGTAGTCATCGCCGGCAGGGTCGTTGTAGAAGCGGTCGAAGGCTTCGGGAGAGAGTTTGCTGCGTATCTCGTTCAGATAGTTGCTGTAGGTTTCGTAGTTGCGTTCATCAGCATCGGCAAGTCCGTTGAGGCCGATGTCTTGGCGTTGGCGTGCGCCGCTCTCGTTGGAGAAGGAGTAAACGACGCTCTTTTCGCTGGGCACTCGTCCCCAGGTGGTTTCGGTGTAGTTGAGCGTGCTTCCGACAGGCATTCCGCTTTCGTAGAATTTCTTTCCGTCCTTGAGCACGTCTTCGCTGACGTCGCCGAGGTTGATGATGAAGTCGCCGCCGTACTTCGGGTCGTCTTTGGTGTAGATGAAGGGGTCGAGCATCCAGAATTCGATGTACTGGACGTTGGAAGTCTCAAAGTCGCTGTAGTCGAGTTTGCGCATCATGCCGCCCCATCGCTTGGCGGGGTCGTTGAGCAGTCCTTCGGCGGTGAGGTCGGGGTCGAGGTTGTAGGGTCCGCGTTCGCTGGGGTAGTAGGCCATGTTGAGCACGCTGAGCGTGTTGCTTTCTCCCTGGTTTGTGTCCTTGTTAGGATAGACTTCGCGGACATAGACTTCGCGGATGTAGTGGTTGGAGAGTTGGTCGAGGTCGCCTTTGATGTGTCCCGGTGTGAGGCTCGAACTGCGTCGGGTGAAGAGGGGGTCGATGGTGTACCAGGCCAGGAGCGAGCGGTTGTAGCCGTACTTCGGGTCGTTGCTCAGGTTGCCGTATTGCAGGTTGAAGGGTGTGGAGGCGAGCATCCAGGCCTGTGGTTCGTTGACGCTGATGCGCTGCTTGGTCTGTTCAAAGTCGTCGATGTAGGAGGCGTTGCCCTGCACGTCTTTGGCGTTGCTGGCGATGAGTTGTGCCACTTCGGCCGAGAGTGAGATGCTGGAGGGCTGGCTGACGTCGATGAGGGGAATCTTGTCGATGAGGTTGGTGAGCCATTGCGACTGGGTTTTCCAGTTGAGATGCAGTCCCCAGATGGTGTTGTTGAGGGGTTCGCTGCCCATAGCCACTTTCGAGGTGAGGGACTTTTCGGTCAGTCGCATGAAGGTACCGCCCAGTTGGAAGTTCTTGGAGAAGTCGTACGACCAGTTGAGTCCGAGCATGGTTTTGCGCACCATTCCGTATTCTTCGTTGCTCTCGAGGCTGACGTTGACGTTGGTGCCGGCGTCGAGGATGCTCTGGTTGATGATGGTGACTTTGCCGAGCGAGTAGTCCACTTTGTAGTCCGTTCCTTCGGTCAGTTCGACGCCTCCGGCCGTGACGCGCACTGAACCTTGCGGGATGTTCATGGCGCCGAGGTCGATTTCGCTGCCCGACGAGCCTTTGTATTCGCCGAGGAGTGAGAATTTGTTGAATTCGGAGATTTGTCGGGCGATGACCTTTGTCGAGTCGTAGAGGGCGTCGTAGCAGTATTTGTCGGCTATGGCGTCGTTGCCGATGACTTCGCGCAGCCAGTCGCCGAAGGGTTCGACGACGGGGAAGAAGATGCGTCCTGTCTGGGTATCGACGGTGTAGCCTTCGATGAAGTCAAACTTGCCGTTGGGCCGTGCCTTCTGGTTGTCGTCCAGTCGGTCGAGGTTCATCATCTGCAGCAGCGTTGTCTGTTTCCACGGGTCTTCGGGGATGTAACTGAGGTTGACGCCTGTGGTGTCGCTCAGGTACTTGATGTCCAACTTGAACTTTTCGCGCTGCACGGTGTTGGAACCGATGGCATAGACGTTTTTCATCATCAGGTCCCAGTTTCCCATCTTGGGCGAGTTGCTGGTGTTCTTGAGCAGTTTGACGATGAGGGCCTTGTCGCCGTCCTTGACGTCGGCCGAGAACTCGCCGACCTGGTAGGTCTGACCGCCGTAGGTGTATTCGTAGGCAATGGCGAGCACCTGGTTGGACTGCAGGGTCTGGCGCAGTGAGATGTAGCCGAGGTGGGCGTTGAGTTTGTATTCCGACGGGGTGAGCAGGCGTGCGTTTTCGACTTTCTCATAGTCGATGCCGCCCGAGAGGAAACTGAGTTTGTTGCTGGTCTGGCTCATGTTTCGGGCGTCGGCATACTTTGTGGCGATGGTCGCGTAGAGGTTGTTCGAACTGTTCTGAGGCTGGTCGGTGGTGCCGGGAGCCCATTCGATGGGATTGCTGATTTTGTTTTTCTCGGCCAAATCGACAAATCCGATGATGTTGCGTGTGTTTTCGGTGTGTCCGCCGTTGTTGGTGACCCAGATTTCGACGCGCGTGATGTTGACGCCGCTGGTGACGGTGGGCAGGGTGGAGCAGGCCTTGTTATACTGGTCGCGGAAGAATTGTGCGAGGAAGAAGTGGCGGTTTTCGTCGTAGTTGTAGGCTTGGATGTCGAAGGGGGAGAGGTTGGTGCCGCCGCGTGCGCTGACGCTCTTCGACTGCGACTTCTTCTGGCTGACGACCGTCTGCAGGTTCAGTCGGCCGAACTGCAGGTCGGTGCGGATACCGAAGAGTGTCGAGGCGCCCTGCACGAGCGAGTTGTTCGAGGGGAACGAGATGTTACCGGCTTCGATGAGTTTGACGATTTCGTCCTCTTTGCCTTCGTACTGGAGTTTCAGGTTTTTGGAGTCAAATTCGAAGGTGGCGTCGGTGTTGTAGTTGATGTTGAAGTCCATCTTGTCGCCCACTTTCGCGTTGACCGAGAGGTTGATTTTCTCGTCGAAGTCGAAACTCGTCTGCTTGCGGTTGCGCTCCGAGAGCGAGGGGTTGTCGGTGAACTTGTAGGTGTAGCCCATCTTCACCTCGGCCGATCCCTGCGTCTTGATTTGCACGCCGCCGGGGCCGAAGATTTTCTCGGCTGGGCCGAGGTCGAACTTCATGTTCGAGAAGTCGAATTTGTCCTTGCCTTTGCGCACAAAGAGCGAGTCGTTGCGCTCCTTGAAGTAGCGGTCCATCTGCTGGCGCTCGGTCCATTGGCCGTACTCCTGCGGCGTCATGAGCCACGGAGCCGAGAGGAAATTCTCGCCCAGTTTCGAGCCGACCTTATACAGGCCCGACTTCTCGTCGTAGTCGCCCGTCTCCGTCTTCAGGTTGTCGGGGTCGGCGAGGTCGAAGGCATAGTCTTCGGGGCGGTCGCCGTGGGGATAGTCCGTCTTCTTGACCCGGCGGGGCAGGGTGTCGGGCGGAGCCACGAGCAGCGGCTCGGCGTCGGCCTCAAGGTGCACCGCCGGCTTGGGTTCGGCCGTCTGCGCCGGTTCGGCGGCTTCGGCCTGCGCACGGTTCTCCCCGGCGGGTCTGGCCGTCAGCCACACGCCGTTGCTGGCAGCAGCAAGGCCGCCAACGACGAGCAGAAGGGTCAATATGTGGTATTTCAGGCGTTTCAAAACGGGAAAACGGTCAGTTGAGATGCGCACAGGCGCATACGTATTCTACATATAAACGCAGAAAATCGGCTTTTATTGTGTCGTCGGCCGTCTGCAAAGGTGCCGCAGGGTAGGGCAGTTGTGCCGTATTCTTTTACAACACACTGAATATGAATGAATTGCAGCGTGCTTTTCGCCGCGTTTTTTGTACCAATGTTTTTCCGGCGCATTGGTACAACCGTACCAACGCAGTGGTACAAAAGTTTCATCGCAGTGGTCGCATCGTACCACCGCAGTGGCATTTCCGTCCCTCTGTGGATGAACTGAATTTCGTCTGCGGACGAAATGAAAATCGTCTGTGGACGAAATTTTTTTCGTCTGCGGACGAAATTCGGACGGACTTCAGGCCCTTCTTGGTCCGAGGACGAAAAAGGCCGTGCTTTTCTTGACCATGTCGATTTTTTGTGCTAACTTCGCAGCCAGTTTTTTTGAATCAGTCATGGACATCAACCGCACAACCCTGCCCAACGGCCTGCGCGTCGTTCACTGCCCGGTCCGCACCACCGAGATGGTGGCGGTCAACGTGCTCTACCGCGTCGGTTCGCGCAACGAGACGCCCGACCGCACGGGCTTTGCCCACCTGTTTGAGCACCTCATGTTCGGCGGCACAGAGCGTTTTCCCGACTACGATGCCGTGCTGCAACAGGCTCAGGGCGAGAACAATGCCTTCACCACACAGGACTATACCGACTACTACGTCACCCTGCCGGCCCGCAACCTGCGCCTGGCGCTCGACGTCGAACTCGACCGCATGGCCGGCCTCGCCTTCACGCCCCGTTCGCTGGAGGTGCAGCGCAAGGTGGTGATGGAGGAATTTAAGCAGACCTGCATCAACCAGCCCTACGGCGACCTCCATCACCTCATGTCGCGCCTGGCCTTCGGCACACCCACGTCCGACGGCCAGCCGAACCGTTGCGAGCATCCCTACAGTTGGCCTGTCATCGGGCTGGAACTCAGTCATATCGCCGATGCCACCATGCCGCAGGTCAAGGACTTCTTCTTCCGCCACTACCGTCCCGACAATGCCATCCTCGTCGTGACGGGAAATGTGGAGTGGGAGGAGTTGAAACAGACGCTGTCCTCACTTCAACTCCCGGCCCCCCTCCAACTCCCCCCGTCAGGGGGAGAGTCCGAATCCAATGGAGGGGATATAGCGTTATCGATGGATTGGAGCACTCCCCCTAACGGGGGGAGACGGAGGGGGGCTACTCGTCCCGTGCCACAGCCTCTCCTGCTCCTGTCATTCTATCTTCCGCCGCGCACCCATCCCGATTTCCACGCCTGCGACATGCTGACCGACGTGCTGTCGAACGGCAAGTCGAGCCGGCTCAACCAGCGGCTGGTCGAGCAGCAACGCCTGTTCCTCTCGATCGATGCCTATGTTGACGGACGCCTGGGCACGGGTCAACTCTACATCGAAGCCATCCCTGCCGACGGCGTGGCTATGGACGAGGCCGAACGCGCCATCTGGGCCGAACTCGAACGGCTGCAGAACGAGCGGGTCGGCGAGGCTGAACTGGAAAAGCAGAAGAACAAATACGAAACCAATGCAGCCGTCCAGATGGCTGACTATCAGCGACTGGCCGAGCAGTTGGCCTACTTCGAGATGCTGGGCGATGCACGACTGCTGCTCGACGACGTGGCTGCCTATCAGTCGGTCACAGCCGAACAACTGCGAGACGTGGCACGCCGCACCTTTGCCCGCAGCAATGCCTGCGTGCTCCACTACCTGAGCGAGTGAGCGCGCAAAGTGCGCAGGTGGGATAGTTAAAGAATGTTTCATTTGCCGCTGTTTCGCAAATTCTTCGTAACTTCGCAGAGTTTATGGAAAACTTCTTTGGCACCAACGGACTGTTCAACACGACGCTCACGGCTGTGAACGACGTGCTGTGGACCTATCTGCTCATCGGCGCACTCATCGCCTGTGGCCTGTGGTTCACCGTGCGCACCGGCTTTGTCCAGTTCCGTATGTTCGCCGAGATGGTTCGCCTGCTGAAGGAAGAAGGCGCACAAATCGGCCTCTCGACCAAACGACACATCTCGCCGTTCAAGGCCTTCTGCATTTCGTTGGCGTCGCGTGTCGGAACGGGCAACCTGGCAGGTGTGGCCACGGCCATCGCCGTCGGCGGACCCGGTGCGGTGTTCTGGATGTGGGTCATCGCCCTGATAGGTGCTGCGACGGCATTTGTCGAGAGTACACTGGCACAACTGTTTAAGCAGCGCTCGACCGACAGTTTTATCGGCGGACCTGCCTACTATATCCGCAAGGGACTCAAAAGCCGCTGGATGGCGGGAACCATTGCGGTGCTGATGACGTTGAGTTTCGGCATGGCGAACAATTCGGTCCAGGCCAACACCATCTGCGGCGCCATCAACGACATCTGCGGAGTGCAGCCCATGATCATGGGCATTGTACTCGCTGTGATGACGCTCTTCGTCGCCTTCGGAGGTGTGCAGCGTGTGGCCCATGTCAGCAGCGTCATCGTACCGCTCATGGCGGTGGGTTACTTGATTCTCGCCATTGTGGTGATTGCGATGAACTGGCGGCTTGTGCCTGACGTGCTGACGTTGATTGTCGAAAACGCTTTCGGAGTGAATCAGGCCATTGGAGGCACCGTCGGCGCCGCCATCATGAACGGCGTGAAGCGCGGACTCTTCTCGAACGAAGCCGGCGAAGGCAGTGCGCCCAACGCTGCGGCCACGGCCACGACGTCGCACCCTGTGAAGCAGGGACTGATCCAGAGCCTCGGCGTGTTCACCGACACGCTGGTCGTCTGCTCCTGTACCGCCTTCATCATCCTGCTCAGCGGCCTTTACGACACGCCCGAACTGAACGGCATCAACCTCACCCAGGCTGCCCTGCGGCAGGAAGTCGGCAGCATAGGTCCGATGTTTGTGTCGATTGCCATCTTCCTCTTCGCTTTCAGCAGCATGGTCGGCAACTATTACTACGGCGAAGCGAACGTGCGCTACCTCACGCAAAGCAAAGCGGTCATGACGACCTACCGCATCCTGTCGGGCGGCGTGTTCGTGATTTTCGGCGCTGCCGTCACACTCGAAGTGGTGTGGAACGTCATCGACCTGTTCATGGCATTGCTCACGGCGTGCAACCTTGCTGCCATCTGCGTGCTCGGCAAGTACGTCTTCCGTCTCGTCGATGACTACCGCAGCCAGCGTCGCAGCGGCATCCGCAGTCCTGAGTACCACCGTTCCACCATTCCCGAACTGCACGACGTCACCGAGTGCTGGCCAGATTAGTTTGTGTGCTATCACCCCCATTTGACACATTAACCCCATTATTCCTATAACAAAACTTATGAAAACAAAACACTTGACACTCACACTCATCCTGCTGTTTGCCTGTGTGCTGACAGGAGGGGCACAGCCGAAGCCCAACCGCTTCATCGTCATTTCGAAGAAGGACTTTACACTGAAGGTCTATGAAGTGAAGGCAAAAGACACGCTGCTTGTGAAGACTTATCCTTGCTGCGTTGCTAAGAATCCTGGTCAGAAGCAGAAGCGCGGCGACATGAAGACACCGCACTGCACGATGCAGAACCCTTTCAAAATCACTCAGATACAGGATGCCAGCAAGTGGACCCATGACTTCGGCGACGGGCGTGGCAGCATCCTTGCCTACGGAGCCTACTTCCTCCGCCTCGAAACCCCAGGTCACAGCGGCATCGGCATCCACGGTTCGACCAACAATCGGGAAAGCGTGCCTGGCCGTGGCAGTGAAGGCTGCATCCGTCTGCTCGACGAGGACATCATCGACCTGCGCAAGAACTACGCCTACGTCGGGATGAAAGTGGTTATCAAGGCCGAAGACGTCGGACCGCTTTCGTTCGAGAAGAAGCAGGCCCCTGTGAAGAAATAATTTTCATTTTTCACTTTTAACTTTTACTTTTCCCAAGTGGCACTCAATTACATTTGGATAGCACTCTTCGCCATTGGCGTTCTGGTGGGCGTCATCAGGCTCTTCTGCGGCGATGCCGAGGCGTTGCCGGCTATGATGGACAGCACCTTCGACATGTCGAAAACGGCGTTCGAGATGACCCTCGGCCTGACTGGCACGCTGACCCTCTGGATGGGCATCATGAAGATTGGCGAGGACAGCGGATTGGTGAACAAACTCGCCAAGTTTCTCAGCCCCGTTCTGACGAAACTCTTTCCCGAGATTCCGAAAAACCATCCTGCGCTCGGTTCCATTTTCATGAACATCTCTGCCAACATGCTGGGGCTCGACAACGCCGCCACGCCTGTAGGTCTGAAGGCGATGCAGGAACTTCAAAGCATTAACAAGGAGAAGGACACCGCCTCCAACTCCATGATCATGTTCCTCGTGCTCAACACCTCGGGACTGACCATCATCCCTGTCAGCATCATGGCCTACAGGGCACAGTTCAACGCCGCCGACCCCACCGACGTGTTCATTCCCCTGTTGCTCACCACCATGTGTTCGACCCTTGTCGGGCTTGTCGTCGTCAGCATCTATCAGAAAATCAACCTCTTCCAGCGGGCCTTCCTGCTGATGTTTGCCGTCATCGCCGCACTGGTTTCCGCTCTTTTCATCACGCTCATGGGCATGGACAGCGAGGGGATGCAAAAGTTCTGCCGTCTGCTCACCGCCATACTCATTCTGGGCATCATTCTGACGTTCATCTTTTCGGGTGTGTTCAAACGGCTGAACGTTTACAACTCCTTCATCACCGGCGCCAAAGATGGCTTCCATGTCGCCGTCAGTCTGATTCCCTACTGCGTAGCCATCCTCGCAGCCGTCGGCGTGTTCCGTGCCAGCGGAGCACTCGATGCGGTGCAGGACGGAGTGAAAGCCGGTGTCGAATGGTGCGGACTCAACAGCGACTGGGTGAGCGCTCTGCCCGTCGCCCTGCTGAAGCCCCTGAACGGAGCCGGTGCCCGGGGCATGATGCTCGAGACCTTCACCTCCTTCGGCCCCGACTCCTTCGTCGGCCACCTCGCCAGTGTGCTCCAGGGCTCGACCGACACCACGTTCTACATCCTCGCCATCTACTTCGGCAGCGTCGGCATCAAGAAGTATCGCTACAGCGTCACTTGTGGCCTGCTGGCCGACCTCGCCGGTATGATTGCGGCCGTGTTCTTTTCCTATTTCTTCTTTGGTTAAGTCCACGTCCAGATGCTCTTTGACACGATGGAAAGTTTTAAGCGCTTAAAAATAAATTTTCAAGTGCTTGAAAAAAACTTTTAAGCACTTAAAACTTTCTTTCCTCCACATTTCATCTTCGTTTCATCCCTACATTCCGCTCCCATCCGATGAAGTCCTATCATGCCTTGATTGTCTTTGCCATTCTGCTCGGCAGCACCCTGCTGCTGGGTCTCGACCGCTATCGGCAGGCCGAGGATGCTGTGCTCGATGAGTTGCAGCGTGCCCTGACAGCCACCCTCCAGGAGCACCGCTATGCGACGGTTTCGCCCGACACCATCCGCGACTTCCGCAGCCACCTGCGCACGCCACAGTTGCGCCAGTCGGCCTACTTGTCGCTTCGTGCCGTGGAGAGTGGCGGCGCCGGCAGCCGGCCACACTACCGGATGCAGGCCCACGCAGGCTTTACGCCCTTCATGCTCCTGCGGCTGAGCGACCAGAGGGGCACGTGGCTGCTGTTGACCGTGACGCTGCTATGGGGCATCGGTTCTGTGCTGTGGCTGAAGACGCACCGTCAGCCGCTGCCGCTCCTGTTTGTCGGAAATCTCGGCTACGATGCGGCCGAACAGCGTTTCTACACCCCGGGCCGTGCCGTTGTGCCGCTCACCCCGATGCAGCGCGACCTCATGCGCCTGTTCTTCGACACACCCACGCACCGGCTGGACAAGTCCGTCATCTGCGATGCGCTCTGGCCCAAGAAACCCGACGCTTCGGAGACGCTCTACACCCTGATTCGCCGTCTGAAAACCGTGCTTTCCGCCCATTCCAACCTCGAAATCGACAACGAACGAGGACAGTCCTACTCTCTGAAAATCAGAGGTGTAGGAAAATGTCAGTGAGTTGTCAGACAATTTTTTCCACATTTTCCAACCGTTCGTTCTACCTTTGCACCGTATTTCAAAAACGTGTAAAGATGAAACGAACGGTATTGCTTTTTTCAAGTCTGTGCCTCCTGCTCACCCTGCAGGCACAGCAGGTGACCGACAGCGTGACGCTCGGCGAAGTGGTCGTCGAGAGTGCGCGAGTGACGAAAACGGTGGACGGGCTGCGCTACTATCCCTCGGCAGCCTTGCGGGAACACAGCAGCGATGCGTGGCAACTGCTCCGCAGCCTTGCGCTGCCAGCCCTGACGGTCGATGCCGTCAACCACACCGTGGCCGGTCCGCCGTTGCAGGGCAGCGTGCAAATCCGAATCAACGACGTCGTGGCCTCCCACGAAGACCTGCTGGCACTGAACCCTGCCGACATCGAGCGTGTTGACTACACCGACCACCCCGGCGTGCGGCATGGGCAGGACGTGGGCTATGTCATCAACATCACCGCACGCCGTCCGACGCAGGGCTACGAAGTGGGCACCGAGGCAACGGTGAGTTCGATGCGATGGATGGCCGACGGCTCGCTCTACGTCAAGGTCAACCGCGACGCGTCGGAGTGGCAACTCAGTACGGCGGCTTCGCTGCAGGAATTCCGCCACTTGAGCCAGAAGGAAGAGGCGGTCTATCACTTTTCCGACGGAACCACCGCCAACGTCCTGCGCAGCGACACGCCCGACAGCCGCCGTCAGCGCTCTCAGAACCAGCAACTTGCGCTCCGCTACTCCTACGTCCTTCCCCAACGCCTCACGCTGCAAGCCTCGCTCCGTGCAGCCTTTGAACAGATGCCCAGGTCAGAAGCCTCCGTGCTGACCGAAGGACTGCCTTCGTCGCCTGCCTTCACTGCACCGACCACCCACCGCAGCCACAGTGTCACACCCGCGCTGGACCTCTACGCCTCGGTGCGGCTTTCGCCACGGCAGACGCTCCAGACCAATGTCGTCGGCACGCTGATTCGCAGCCATTACAACTACGCTTATGAAGGCCAGAATCCCTTTGCCTATGCCACCTGCGGCACGACCCACACGCTGCAGGGCGAGGCTGTGTATGAACATCGCCTGAAGCCCTTCACGCTGAGCGTCGGACTGAATTTCTTGCAAAAACGGGCTGAAAATGCCTACACCGCCGATGCCGCCACCGACGAATCCATCAGGCAGTCGGACCAGCGCCTGTTTGCACAGTTGCGCGGAACGCTCGGCACACTGGGCTACAAGGCAGGGCTCGACCTCTACCACCAGTATGTGCGCATCGCAACAGCCGAGCAGAGCCGATGGACGGTCGGTCCGCGCCTTTCGCTCTCGATGCCTGTGGGCGAATGGCGTATGGCCTACGACGGATTTTGCCACACACGGCAGCCCCGGCTGGAGTATCGTACTGGTGTGGCTGTGAGGCAGAACGAACTGGATGTCAACGTGGGCAACCCCGACCTGCACAGCGAGCAGTTCTGGCAGCACAGGCTCAGCCTTTCCCACCAGTCGCCACGGCTCTTCACCGAAACTTCCGCTGCCCTGCGCGACATCATCAACCCCTACATGACCCGCACCGAACAGCAGGGCGACCACTTCGTGACTTGGCGCGAAAATCAGCGGCGCATCCGTATGTTCTGGGCTACGGAGTATGTGCAGTGGCAGGCCATTCCCGACCGGTTGCAACTCGCCTCCAACGTCGGGCTGTACCGAATGCTCAACGACGGCAACGACTACTTCCACGCCCTCACCTTCTTCAACTGCTCGTTCGATGCGACGCTGATGCTTGGCCATTTCTCGTTCGTAGCCCATTACGACAACGGTTGGCACTTTGTCGAGAATGAGTACGAAGGCCGTCAGGCAGGCGCCTTCTATGTGGGAGGCAACGCGACGCTGGGCAACGTCAGCCTCGGTCTGTACTGGCAACATCCCCTGTGCCATAGCGTCCGCACCAACGAGAATTTCGGTCTCAACCGCTATGTGCAGCGTCATCTCGTGCAGACCAGCACCGAGACGGCTTCGCTCCTCAACCTCACCATCACGTGGCGACTTTCGCATGGCCGCCGCTATGCCGATGTGCAGCGCAGCATTAACCTCAGCGACACCGACAGCGGCATCGTGCGGCAGAAATAGCACCTTTCGCCTGCTTGTTTTTTGGGGTTTAATGGTTAATTACTCAACTTTCGTATGTATTCAAGAACCGCAGATTACACGGATGAAAAGGATTATTTCCAAGCCTCACCCCCTAACCCCCAAGCCTCACCCCCTAACCCCCTCTCCGAAGGGCGAGGGGGAAGCCTACGGCGGCGAGGGGGAAGCCTACGGCGGCGAAAGGGAACACTAACGGATTACGATGCCACGCATCGATTCTTGCAGCAAGTATCATCGCGACGTCAGTCGCTGTAATCCATC
>ONXQ01000139.1 GCA_900321835.1 uncultured Prevotellaceae bacterium | reverse complement strand
TTGCGACTATAATATTTTTTTTCTTGGAGTAATTTCTGGATAATTTCTGCTAATTTCTTTCAGAAGGCTACTATGGTGGTACGATTGCGGATAATCAAATTGTTTTTCGTGTTTTTCGCTCTTTTCGAATTCTTTCGTGATAAAAATCAAGGTTTTAGTGATTCTCACCCCATTTTTGACAAAATCCATGATTTGCCGAAAAACTTTCCATAGGGTAAAAGGGTTAGAAAAATTCAACACACTCATTATTAGGGTTTTGCAAAAATCAGAGAACACAAAATTTTCCATAGGGTAAACGAACAAACGTCGCAAAAAAGTCGTAACTTTGCCACCGAGAAAATCGCAAAAAACGATGAAACACCACCGACCAGCCTTCTTCGTCGTCATCGCCCTGCTGCTCGCCTGCACAGGATGTCGCGAGCCGTCGGCCAGCCAACGTCTCGCCGAAGCCGAGGCGCTGCTCGACCGCGACAGCCTCAGCCAAGCCATGCCGCTCATGCAACAGGCCGCCGAGCAGGCACTGACCGAAGCCGACTGGCACACGCGCTACATCGCCCTGCAACGGCTGGCCGAGGCCACCGCCTGGAGCAACACCGGCGAGGCGCTGCGACTCTCGCTCGAGGCTCTCGACACCTACCGTCAGCATCCCGACAACGAGCGCAACCACGTCATGCTGCTCGACTATGCCGCCACCTACGCGGCACAGCAGGCCTACATCGACGACACACCCTTCGACACGGCCCTTCGGCTCACACACCGGGCCTGTCTGCTGGCCGACTCGCTCAACGACGCGGAACTGCGCAGCCAGACTCTCACCACTCTGGCCAACATCCACTGGGCCTGCGAACGCTATGCCGAAGCCCTCGAGTGCGCACGGCGTGCCGACTCGCTCGCCGTGCCTTCGACACGGAATGCTGCCCGTCAGGTGCTGGCACGCTGCTACCTCAGCCAAGACTCGCTCGCACAGGCCGAAGCCCTCTATAAACAGATGCCCACCGACGACGACATCCACATGGCCTACATCGTCCAGAGCAACCTCGCCAAGATTGCCCTCCGCCTGCGCGACACCGACGCAGCCGAGGCCGCCGTCGATTCGGCTTTCGAGCAGGTCGAGCAACTCTATTTCAAGGCACTGGAGCAGAAGGACGACTACTACCAGACCACTCTCCGGCAGGAGCAGCACAACAGCCGCCTGCGCCTCTGGGTGACGGCGGCCGTGCTGGTCAGCATCCTGCTGATGGCCCTGGCAGCCATGCTCTACTACCGGCTGCGCCTCAACCGCCAACAGCAGCGCCACCGTGTGCAACTCATGACACAGCAAACCCGCCGGCAGAAGGAGCAACTGGCTCAGGCCCAGGAGGTGATACACTTTCTGCAACAGTACATCCTGCAACGGTCGGAGGTGCTACAGAAACTCAGCCAGGCAGACGGACAGCGCGTCAGCCTCAGCCGCCGCGAATGGAACGACGTGGAGCGCACCCTCAACGCCATCGACAGACAGCGCATTGCCCTCATCCGCCAGATGCATCCCGACATGAGCGACGAAGACCTCCAACTCTGCATCCTCATCCGCCTGAAACTGTCCAACCGCGCCATCGGCAGCATCTTCTGCATCACCATCTCGGCCGTGCAACACCGCAAAGCACGCATCAAAAAAGAAGTGTTCGGCGAACAACGCCCCGACGTCACCCTCGAACAGGTGCTCGAACGGCTGCCCGTCGAACGCGCAACAATAATAATATCATGAATATTCTACAAAAAAACAAAACAATTATGAAAAAGACGATTTTTTTGATGGTTTTGCTGATGACAGCACTCCATGTGACGGCACAGGAAGCAACATACCGTCCCATCGTAGAGGAAGGGAAAGTTTGGAAAGTCGGATGGATTCCATCGGGTTCAGAGTATGGAAATGTCGCTCAGGTAATTGCCTATTTCTGGCTGGAAGAAGATTCAGACCCAGATAATCAAGCATATTTTAACGTTGTTACAGATTTTAAAGCATATGCAAAATTAATGAAAGAATATGTTTGCAGCGAAGAATACACAGACACGTTTCCAAGTGGTGTAAATTTTATTTTATATTTAATTGAATGCACTGGTGGAGATGTGGGGGCTGTAAGGAGAAATAAAATAACAGGTGGTTTGGATGATCTAATTTATTGTTTTAACGAGATAGATTTTTTTCAATGTTATTATAATAATAGAATTTACACAAGTAGTATACAAAATGTGACCAGAGGCACTTATGAAAATGGTTTCAAAGGACTGATTAGTACTGTAATATCCGATAATAGTCTTTATGCAGATACTTACAATCCAGGAGAGGATGATAATCCAGAGCCATATTATTCATTTGAAACCAAGTGGTTGGAGGGAGTAGGAAGTGTGTACGGACCCTATCCCAACATCATCGACCCAACTATCACTCCTATTGAATGGTATCTTATGGAGTGCCGTGTAGGTGATGATGTGCTCTACTACAATCCTGACATCATCGACGGCGTGAATCCGCCTGACGAAGAGACAAAGAAGCGCATCGACTTCACGCATATCGAGAAGCCACGTCCAAGAGCGCCACGCAGAGCAGCAACAGAGGAAAGCGTATCTCTCAGTGGTGAATTTTCCGCGCGACTACTCGACCTCCAACTCGGTGACATGAGCGATACCTACAACGTCACCATCACCGACGATGCAGACGAGGTGGTCTATCAGAAGACCGTCCGTGCGACTGACGTTCTTGCCCTCAACATCGACATCAGCGAGTGGGCAGCACCCTCGTACACCATCAACGTCGAGAACGACTACGAGCAGTACGTCGGCACCTTCGAACTGACACCGACAAGCATCGAGGAAGTTAAAAGTGAAGAGTTAAAAGTTAAAAATGACGCAATGTACGACCTCACCGGCCGCCGTGTCACAACACCCACAAAGGGGTTGTATATCATCAACGGAAAGAAAGTGGTGATGCGTTAGATTCATTCGTCAAATTAGTCGACAAAAAACTCGTCCCCGTGGCACATTGAAGTGTTGCGGGGACGAGCCTTTGATGGGATGTAGAGAAGTTCAGAACATCAGTTGGAGCCACTCGGAGAGTTCAGCATCACCCGTGGCATAGACGCTGTGGGTGCCGTCGGCCTGTGCCGGTCCGATGAGGCCGATGAGTTCGAGTTGATGGAGCACGGTGGCTGCATCGGCTTCGTTGAGTTTCAGCATCGAGGTGAGTGCGGCTGCAGAGGCTGTGTGCTGATGGACAGCCAGTTTTGCAGCATCGCTCAGACGCGGATGGAGCGACTGCAACTCGGGCAGAGTCTTCAGGCGATCCAGAATCTGGGCACGCTGCGACTCAGAGAGATGAAGCCTCCCCCCATCCCCCTCCGAAAGAGGGGGTGCTTGCTTTTCGGCAGGCTTCGTTGTCTTTTCCACAACAGGTTCATCCGCCTTTTTCGTCTTGCGATTCTTGAAATAGGCGACAATGAGATAGATGACGCCCAAAGCGAGGCCAACATAGATGAGCCAGCCGAACTCCGGCACATAATAGCCGACGGCAAAGCAGATGGCAGCCAGCGTGAGCAGCAGACTCCCAGCCGCGGCCTTTCCGCCCGTGATGCTGCCGATGGTGGGACGGCGACTTCGGCGGCGTGTGGTCGTGCCGGTGATGCCGCCGAGGATGTCGTCGAGGGCAGAACCCGACGTGGTGAAACGGCGTTTCTTGCGAGTCGTAGCCATAGGCGTTTACTTCAAGTCGGTGATTTTGTAGAAATCCTGGTCACCGTAGTCCTGGTTCTCTCCGCCCATACCCCAGATGAAGGTGTAGTTGGAGGTGGCAGCCGCCGAGTGGATGGACCATTCGGGCGAAAGCACAGCCTGGTCGCCGCGCATCCAGATGTGGCGCGTCTCGTCGATTTCACCCATGAAGTGGCACACAGCCTGGTCTTCCGGCACTTCGAAGTAGAAGTAAGCCTCCATACGGCGGCTGTGGACGTGGGCCGGCATGGTGTTCCACACGCTGCCGGGTTTGAGTTCGGTCATGCCCATCTGCAGTTGGCAGGAGTCGAGAACTTTCTGCACAATCATGCGGTTGATGACGCGGTCGTTTGAACCCTCCAGCGAACCGAGGGCCAGGATGTCGGCGTCGGCCTTTGTGACCTTCTTCGTCGGATATTCCTTGTGGGCCGTCGTAGAGTTGATGTAGAACTTGGCAGGCTTCTGCGGATCGGCACTGACAAAGATGACGTCGCGTTCGCCTCGACCAATGTAGAGGGCCTCCTTGTAGTCGAGTTCATAGACCTCGTTGCCCACCTTCACGCAGCCCTTGCCGCCGACATTGAAGATGCCGACCTCGCGGCGTGTGGTGAAGTGCGGAGCCTTCAGCGGGTCGATGGCCTCGAGCAGGAGTTCTTCCTTGACAGGCATCGCACCGCCGACAATCATACGGTCGTACATCGAATAAACCAGGTTGACCTCATCCTCCGAGAAAACTTTCTCAATCAGAAAGTCGCGGCGCAGACGCTTGGTGTCGTAACTTTTAGCGTCCTCGGGATGCGCTGCATAACGGATTTCGTAGTTCGTTTTCATACGTATTGAAAAGGGATTTAAGTTGATTTTTTGAGTTTTGCCCTCAAAGGTACACAAAAAAACTCAAAAAACGCAGGCGCATGGGTCAAAAAATAAAAAAAGAGCAAAAAAACTTGACCAATGCGACAAAAAACGGACAAATTGTTTGAAATGCAAGAGATTATGCGTAACTTTGTCGTCTATCTTCGTCTTTCCGACATTTGTCATATCGGCAACAAAA
>ONXQ01000138.1 GCA_900321835.1 uncultured Prevotellaceae bacterium | reverse complement strand
GGTAGGTGAGGTGGTAGAAGGTGCCGAACACGGCGCCTTCGTTCATCTTTGTCTCCGACGCTTTCCAGGATGTTTCCTTGTTCTCTGTGCCGTTGTATTCTCTGGCGATGTATATGGTGCCGAGGATGAGGATGAGGAGCAGGGGAATGTGCCACCAGCGGCGAGGGTGGGGGCTGTAGTCTTCACGCAGATGGAGTTTCATTGCTGTTGTGGCTGTTGGAGGGTTGAATCGCTGGGGGTGACACTGGTGGTGTCGGTGGGCTGCTGGAGGGGCCGATGGGTGAGTGTGACTTCCCGGGCGGTGTGTTTTGTCTTACCCCAGTTGAGGTCGAAAATGAGATTGTATGAGGCGCCCCAGGCTGTTGTCTGGGTGGTCGTGCCAAATCCGGGTATGTAGTAGGGCTTGGCGTACTGATTTTTGGTCGATGAGATTTCGCGTTTGTAGCGCACCGACCATCCCATGTGGAAGTTGCGCCAGACTTTTACCTGAACACCGACGACAATCTCCAGCCAGTGGCTTGTCGTGGCGATGTCGGTGTAACTGAATGGTTCGGAGCCTCCCCAGACGGGGTCTTTGATGGGTGGACCTGAGATGTCGAAGTTGTAGCGTGACAATCCGTAGCGTGCTCCGAGAAAGAGACGATTGTCCTGGAACTTGTCTTTGAGCATGTTAAAGTCCACTCCGACACGCAGATAGGGTGCATTGGTCTTGTAACGGATGAAGGTGTTGGCATCTTCGCTGTCGCAGGTTGCGAAACCAAGTTCCACAATGGGGAAGAAGGTGTTTTTCAGATTAAGTCGCAATGCTCCCTCAAAGGTTGCATAGTCGGAGAAGATGCGCTGTGCCACGCCGAACACATCGGCCGAAAGTGTGAACCCCTGGAAGAATGTGAGTTTCGGGGCCTCTTCGACAAGGGCAACAAACTTCTGGGGCTGCTGCGGTTCTTGCTTGTTGCCCTGAGCGCGTAGTGGCATGGCGGATGCAAGGAGGAGGACGAGCGAAAGAAGTGGGATGATGGGCTTCATAATGGGTTACTCCTCTGTGGCGATGCCGTTGAAATAGATACGTATGTTTTCGCTTCCGTTGTAGTTGACATTGGCGTTCGAAATCTCGACGTGGTCGATGGCTGCGTCGGTGGCCTGTATGCCAGTCAGGGTGTGGAAACGGTGTGTTCCGCACTCGGGAAGGTCAACGTTTGAAAAACTGGAGTGCTGGATGTAGAGGGTGTCGCGACGGGAAATGCTGGCATAGCGCAGAATGATGGTGTCGCGTCCGGAAAAGAAACTCATCGGAAGTTTCATCGTTGCCAATCCTGCAAGCCGATTGCCGAGAATGGTGTCGCGGCGCACTTCGCTGACGGTTTCGGTGTACCCCTTTTCCAGGAGTGAGTCGATGCGAACGTCACTGGTGATGGTGCGATGTCCAAACAACTGATAGGTGTATTGCGTCTTCGTTCCAGGCAGCAAAGTCGTTATGGTCAGCGTGTCGTTGTAGGCGATGGCTGTTCCGTTGGCATCGTAGAAGCCATAGTTGCAGGTCACGGTACTCTCCAATGGACAGTTGTTGGAAGAACATGACATAGCACTTAGCACAAAGCACAAGGCGCAAATGATTGCACCTTGCCCTTTGTTAATCATGCTGTGTGGCTGGGTCATATTTCCTTTTCGACTTGATATTTGTTGCGTTCGGAAGAGTTGCGGCTGATCATCTCTCCGAGAAAACCTGCCACAAAGAGTTGTGTGCCCAGCAGCATCATGGTCAATGCGATGTAGAAATAGGGCGACTGGGTCACAAGAATGTAGTGATGACCGTGGGTCAAGGCCCAGAGTTTCAGTGCGCCAACAACAATGACTGCAATGAAACCTACCAGGAACATCAATGTGCCAATGAAGCCGAACACGTGCATCGGTTGTTTGCCGAAACTGCTGAGGAACCACAGGGAGAGCAGGTCCAGATAGCCGTTGACAAAGCGGTTCAGTCCAAACTTCGTCTTTCCGTACTTCCGAGCCTGATGGTGTACGACTTTTTCGCCGATTTTGTCAAAACCAGCATTCTTGGCGAGGTAGGGAATGTAGCGGTGCATTTCGCCGTACACCTCGATGTTTTTCACTACATCTTTCCTATAGGCCTTCAGCCCACAGTTGAAGTCGTGAAGGTTCTTGATGCCGCTGACACGTCGTGCTGTGGCGTTGAACAGTTTCGTGGGCAGCGTCTTGGAGAGGGGGTCGTAGCGCTTTTGCTTGTAGCCCGAAACAAGGTCGTAACCCTCTTCCGTAATCATGCGGTAAAGTTCGGGAATTTCGTCGGGAGAGTCCTGTAAGTCGGCGTCCATCGTGATGACCACCTCGCCCTGGGCACGGGCAAAACCGTGGTAAAGTGCCGGCGACTTGCCGTGATTGCGGCGGAACTTGATGCCGTGAACGCATGGATTTTGATGAGCAAGTTCCTCGATGATGTCCCACGAACGGTCGCGCGAACCGTCGCTCACAAAGATGATTTCATACGTGAAGTGGTTTTCATCCATCACTCGCTTGATCCATTCGTGCAGTTCTGGAAGCGATTCTTCTTCGTTGTACAAGGGTATGACAACCGAAATGTCTGTCATGATGATGTTTTCTTCTTTTATATAGTTATTGATTCGTTGACGGTCCTGATTTCCTTGCGAACAGTGCCGCAGGCAGTGCCATGAGGAAGGAGAACATGATGTTCTGATTGAAAAGCGAGACGGCGATGTCGAAGGCTGTCAGCGTAGAGAGGTCTTTGAGCACCGTCTGCATCATTTTCAGGGTGTCTGCCATGCCCATCTCGCGGTAGGTCTGCACGGCCAGCGGTGTCTCTATCATGTGGTGGAGGGCAGCCAGCATGGCACCGTTGTCCATCCACTTGAAATAGGCGAACTCTCCTGCTGCCGTCAGCAGGCTGGCATACACAAGCATCATCAGCGAAAACCAGTATGCCCGGCCATACCCTACAGTCACACCGTCGGGCAGTTGCTGGCGAAAGCGACGTGCAAAGTAGAAGGGAACAACTGGCAGCACGCAGAACATGAGCATTCCGAGCGTCATCAGCGTTCCGCTCATGGTGCGGACTCCGGCCACGTAGAGGGCAAAGACGCATATCCATGACACGCCGACAAACGTGCCATATTCAGTCGCATATCCGCTTTGCAATCGATAATAGTTGATGTCTGCCATAAATTGACTTTGCTGATTTTCAAACTGCAAAGGTACAACTAAGTGAGAAAAAAAACAAATTTATTGGGGGATTTAGTTTTTTTGAAGGACAATATGAAGTCGTTCGAACAATTCTTCCTCCGATTTGTAGGGGTGAATAAAGAAATAGGGGTTGCCGGTCAGCATGGCCGAGAGGTTGCATTTCGTTTGGTCGTAAAACAGGTGGCAGGGCTTTTCAAACCGTTCGGCATAGGCGAGTTCGTAGCCGACGCCCAGCGACGGTGTCGTGCATTCGGCAATGAGCAGGTCGCTTTCGCGGAGCCATCCTGTGTCCTGCGCATAGATGTCCTTGTCGCCTCTTGATTCGACGAGATTCAGGTCGCCGACATGCTCGGTCAGTACGCGATGGCCCTGCGATTTCAACTGCTCAATGATGCGGTGATAGAGGGCTGCATCTTGACGTCCGCCGCGGATTGAGCCTGCAAAGTAGATGTTCATAAACGGCTATTTCTTAATGCGTTCTGCGTTTTTGTTGACAAAATCCTTCCACGACTTGAAGGTGTGTGTGGCTTGCGGGCGTCCCATTTGGAGAAAGTGGCAGTAGGCAGCACCCAGAGCGTCGGTGGCGTCCATCTGGACGTGCAAATCCTCTTCCGGGATGTGGAGCATCCGTTGCAGCATGGCGGCCACCTGCTGTTTGGATGCAGCACCGTTGCCTGTGATGGCAACCTTGATTTTCTTAGGCTCATACTCGGTGATGGGCACGTCGCGGCGGATGGCAGCGGCAATGGCAACACCCTGGGCACGGCCCAGTTTGAGCATCGACTGCACATTCTTGCCGAAGAAGGGCGCTTCGATGGCCATTTCGTCGGGCATGTAAGCCTCGATGATACCAGTGACACGTTCGTAGATGTGTCCCAGTCGCAGATAGGGGTCGCGCATCTTCAGCATGTCAACCACACCCATTGCCACCATTTCGGCCTTGTTGCCCATGACGCGCAACACTCCGTAGCCCATTACATTGGTGCCCGGGTCGATGCCCAGGATGATTTTCTCGCTGGGGGCGACAGTTGGTTTCCTCATCGCAGTTCGGCTTTTTTGCGCTCAAGGGTGCGTTGCAACTCTTTGGCCAGACGATGCACTTCGCGCTGCTGCGACGGTTCCTGCACAATGAGGTGCAGCGAAGGCAGCGTCTCGAAATAGCCGGGACGTGCCGAGAGCACACGGTCAAGTTCTTCGCGCGTTCGGGCCTCGTTCAGCACCTTCGACGTGGTGTGCAAGGCGCCGATGATGCCGGCTGCAGGCAGCGAAAACTTTTGCCTTTTCTCTGCTATCACAGCCTCAATGTAGTCGTATGTGTCGTGCAGGGTCTTCAGTTCGTCGTCGTTGCATTGACCAGAATCCTCTGCTTTCTTGACCATGTCAGCGGCCCGCTTCATGTCCTGCTCGTAGGTGCCGAGCATCAGTTGGAGCATGTAGGTCGATTTGATTTCCTCGGCTTGGTAGGCCATCACCTCCAGTTCGCGCTCAACCTGCGAATAGGCTGAACTGCCCACCAGCATCGAGTCGCCGGCAGCCTCCTCAAGGGTGACGTAGGCCGTGTCCTCGTCCACGTCCTCGGGGTAGTAAGGGTTGCC
>ONXQ01000154.1 GCA_900321835.1 uncultured Prevotellaceae bacterium | reverse complement strand
GACAGCACAAACACTGAAAGAGTGGGACGACGTGAGCATAACAGGACTGAACCGCCAGCGTGCCCACACACTTGAAATTCCTGTCAACTCGGCCGACGAGGCTGCACAGGCATACACTCCTACCAATGCCACCGAGGCTTCGCCCTGGTTTCTCAGCCTCGACGGCACATGGAAGTTCCAGTGGGTCGGAAGGCCAGAGCAGGCCAGCAACACGTTTTTCCAAGACACATTCGATGCCAGCGCTTGGGACGACATCGACGTACCCTCAACATGGCAGATGTACGGCATACGCCATGGCAAGTCGTGGGACCGTCCCCTCTACGTCAACACGCGCTACCCCTTTGCCTACGACGAGGCGACGTGGAGTGTGATGGCCGAACGTCCGTGGTGGTTCACCTACAAGGGCGACTGGATGAACCCCGTAGGCTCCTACCGCCGCACGTTCACCCTGCCCGACTCGTGGGACGGCCGCGACGTGTTTCTGCGCTTCAACGGTGCCGGCCACGGCTACTATGTGTGGGTGAACGGCAAATTTGCCGGCTATGCCGAGGACAGTTACCTGCCCAGCGAATGGAAGGTGACCGACATGGTGCGACGCGGCGAAAACAATGTGTCGGTACGAGTCTTTCGCTTCACGAGCGGCTCGTTCCTCGAGTGCCAGGACTACTGGCGACTGACAGGCATAACACGCGACGTCTATCTGTGGAGCGCACCGAAGACACGCATCCACGACACCTTCTTCCGAACCACCGAACTGAATGCAGACAACAGCGTGGCCGATGCGCGACTCACAGTAAGCATTGCCGGAGAGACACCACGGCAGACCACGCTGACTGCCACACTGAGAGACGGAAGCCGGGTTTTGAGCGAAAAGACCATCAACGTGCCGACAAAGGGTGACTACGACATCGACTTCACGACTGTGAGCGGCATCACAGCATGGAGTGCCGAGCAGCCACGTCTCTACGACCTCGTGCTGACGCTGCGACAAGGTGGCACGCCCACCGACATCCGAGTGCAGAAAGTCGGATTCCGCACAGTCGGAGTGCGTGACGACGGAGCCTTACTCGTCAACGGACGTCGCATCGTCTTCCACGGCGTCAACCGCCACGACTTCAGCGAACAAGGCGGACGCACCGTGACGAAACAGGAAATGCTGGCCGACCTCTTGCAGATGAAACGCCTCAACGTCAATGCCATCCGCACCTCACACTATCCCAACAACCCCTATCTCTACGACCTGTGCGACCGTCTCGGACTCTATGTGCTGGCCGAAGCCGACGTCGAGTGCCATGCCAACTGGGGCCTGTCGAGCGTCGAAGCCTTCCGCCAGCCCATGGCCGAACGTTCCGTGCGCCATGTGCTCACCCTACGCAACCACGCCTGCATCGTCATCTGGAGCGGCGGAAACGAGAGCGGCCCTGGCCAGAACTTCCAGACCGTCATGGACAGCATCACACACCTCGACCCAACGCGCCTCACCCACTACGAAGGCAACAGCCTGTGGAGCAGCGTGACCAGCACCATGTACGGCAACCTCGGCTGGATGCGCAACATAGCCGAAGAACGCCTGAACGACTATCGCAGCAGCAAGACTGGCATACGCCCCCATGTGCAGTGTGAGAACACCCACGCCATGGGCAACTCGATGGGCAACCAGCGCGAGTTTTTCGACATCTACGAAAACTACCCTGCCATGGCAGGCGAATTTGTCTGGGACTGGAAAGACCAGGGCATCAAGATGAGTGCAACAGCATCGGCTCTCACCTTCAACATCCCTGACCCCAGTCAGCGCACCGACATCGTTTCCTCCCTCAATCCGCAGAAAGGCGAATACTGGGCCTACGGCGGCGACTTCGGCGACCAGCCCAACGACGACAATTTCTGCTGCAACGGCGTAGTTCTTGCCGACGGCGCACCCACCGCCAAGAGTTATTCAATGAAGAAAATCTACCAGCCCATCGACTTCGACCTGAAGGACAGCCTCAGCGCCACCTTCACCCTGCGCAACAAACTCCAGCAACGCACCCTCGACGACCTTGACATCACCTACACCCTGCTCGAAGACGGCATCGAGGTGGGCAGCGGCAACATCGCCGACGTCAGCCTGCCCATCGGTGCAAAGAGCGACGTCCAACTGGCCGATGCCCAGCGACTCATCAACAATCCGCCCAAGCCCGATGCCGAATACTTCATCCGTTTCAGCGCCCGGCAAAGGGAAGAAACCGAGTGGGCACCTGCAGGCTTTGAAGTCGCCACCGAGGGTTTCCGCCTGCGCTGTGCCACCGACCGCCAGCCTTACCAGCCCACCCCTGCAGCGGCACTCACCGTGCGTACCAGCAACATCGGCATCACGGTCAAGGGCGAAGATTTCAGCGTCCAGTTCCGCGATGGCCAACTCTATCACTACACCGTTGGCAGTCGCACACTGCTGTCAGCGCCTCTCACTCTCCAGGCCTTCCGCGTTCCGACCGACAACGAAGCCAGCCGAGCCGGACAGTACGACCAACTCGGACTCCGCAACCTCACCCTCACCCCGGGCACGTGGAACATCAGCGAAGCCGACGACGGCCAAAGCGTCCGGCTCGACTGCACCAACACCTATGCCGCCACAGCCCTCACCTTCAGCGTCCACCAGTCTTTCTTCGTCATGGCCGACGGCACCATCACCGTCAATGCCACCATCGACCCCAGCACCAAAGGCATCGAACTCCCACGCCTCGGACTCCGCACCGAACTGCCCCGTACCTACAAACAGATGCACTGGCTCGGACGAGGCCCCTTCGACAGTTACCGTGACCGCACCGAAGGCACACACGTCGGACTCTATCACTCCACCGTCAGCCAGCAGTGGACCAACTACGTCAAGCCCCAGGAGCATGGAAACAAAGAAGAAGTGCGCTGGATGGCTCTCACCAACACCGACGGCATCGGACTACTCATTGTCGCACCCCAGCCCATCGCAGCCAGTGCAGCCCACTGGCGAGCCGAAGACATTTATACCGACCAGGGCAACCGCTGCCGCCATCCCAACGAAGTTCCCTTCTGCCAGCCCACCGTGCTCAACCTCGACGCCTACAACCGAGCCCTCGGCAACGCCAGTTGTGGCGACGACGTCATTGAGAAATACCGCATACCCGCCGCCAAGACCCACCTCTCACTCATCCTCCTGCCCCTCACAACGTCCCACACCGACACACAACTCACCCAGCGAGCCCGCATCGGTTCACCTCTCTCACCACCCGTCACCCTCACTTCCGACAAGGGCATCGTCACCCTCACCTGTTCCGACCCCGACGCCACCATCTACTACAGCATCGACGGTCAGGAAGAACGCCGCTACACACGCCCATTCAGCCTCAAGGCAGGCGGACTCGTGCGCACCTACAGCCAGTCCGCGGGTCTCCTGCCCAGTGCCGTCACCCAAGAGCGCATCCCTCTCTACATCAACCGCGCCACGTGGTCCGTCTATAGCGTAAGCAGCCAGCAAGGCAGTGGCGAGGCAGCCACCAACGTGCTCGACGACAACGGCGCAACCATCTGGCACACCCACTACGACCCCACGCCCCCGTTGCCCCACGAAATCGTCATCGACACCAAGCGCCACTACAGCCTGCTCACCTTCTTCTATCAAGGGCGCAACGACAACAACGACCACGGACGCATCCGCGACTACGAACTCTACGTCTCCCCCAGCCCCACCGTCTGGGGTCCACCTGTCGCCACCGGCACCTTCCAGAACAACGGCGAGCGGCAAGACATCCCACTCCCCGCCGGCACCGAAGGCCGATACCTGCTCCTCCTCGCTACCTCCACCTACGACAACAACGGCTACGTCTCTGCTGCGGAACTCGGCATCACCGCCCAGACCGTCGTCAGCAACCCCACTCTGCCCACCGCCGCCATCACCACCACCGGCCGCTATCTCCTGCGCCACCGTCCCTCGGGGCTCTACCTCCACTACACCCCCGACGACCGGGGCGAAAGCAACTACTGTCTCGACGACTACCAACCCGACAGCGACGGCAGTTTCATCTTCCATTTCAGCAACCTGCCCGGCTACACAGCCTACTACACCGTCGCCACCGAGCAACCCGTCCGCTACGTCAACGTCAGCGGCTGGCACGTCAACGCAGTCGACGCCACCGACGCCACCGACCACGCACAGTGGGTGCTCATCGAACAACTGGAAGGTCGACCACACGACAGCAGGCTCCTACGTCTATCCCGACAAGTCACAACCCGCCGAGTTCGACGTCCTCTCGCCCGACGAACCCACAGGGATTGAGAAAGTGAAAAGTGAAAAACAAAAAGTGATAAATGATGCAGCCGTCTATGACCTTCAAGGCCGTCGTGTCGAAGAAGTGAATAATGAAGAATTAAGAATGAAGAATGAAAAATTAAGAATGAAGAATGAAGAATTAAGAATGAAGAATGAAAGTAACTCTTATTCTTCATTCGGAGGCGAAGCCGACATTCTTCACTCTTCATTTCAACAAGGCGAAGCCGACATTCTTCATTCTTCATTATCCCCCGGACTCTACATCGTAGGCGGACGGAAAATCCTGGTCAGATGACCCCATACGCACACTGTTTTTCCACTCTGCGAGGTGGAAAGGCCGTGGAAAATAGGAGACTAACGATTTGAAAATCAAACAGGAATGCGTGGAAGCAGGTTTTCCACGCATTTTTTTGTGGCTACAGCAAAAAGGCCGTAACTTTGCAGCGGA
>ONXQ01000015.1 GCA_900321835.1 uncultured Prevotellaceae bacterium | reverse complement strand
GCGTTAAGGCTCTGAGCGCTCAGAAATTTTCTTCCGAGCGCTCGGACGTTTTCGTCTGAGCGCTCAGACGTTTTTTTCCAAGCGCTCAGGCGTTATAGTTGTCGGTCGGGGATTGTGACGGGGTGAAAAGTGGGGATTTGTTTGGCGGTTTGTCGGGTTTTCCTTAACTTTGCATCAATAAATAGACGATATATGTCTGAGGAGAAGGAATACCCATGCCCACAAACACTCCCGTCGTCCTGCACGACACCAACTTCATCGACCTCATGCGGCGGCGCATCTTCAATGTGCGCGTCGATGAGAAAATCTTCGACGAATACTCCAAACTGGGTCTGCGCTACCCACCGCGCTTCGTGCAGGTGGCCTCGCAGGAGGAGGCGGAGAAGGAACTGGCGCGCACGAGTTTTGAACTCGTCATCTGTATGCCGGGAACGGACAACAACGACGTGTTCGACATCGCCCGCAGCATCAAGGTACAGCATCCGCAGGTGCCCATCGTCGTGCTCACCCCTTTCTCGCACGGCATCACCAAACGGATGCAGCACGAGGATCTCTCCATCTTTGAATACGTGTTCTGCTGGCTGGGCAACACCGACCTGCTGCTCTCCATCATCAAACTGATTGAGGACAAGATGAACCTCGAGCACGACATCGAGGCAGGCGTGCAGATGATTCTGCTCGTCGAGGACGGCATCCGCTTCTACTCCTCCATCCTGCCCAACCTCTACAAGTTTGTGCTGCAGCAGAGCCTCGAGTTTGCCACCGAGGCGCTGAACTCCCAACTGGAGACGCTGCGAATGCGCGGACGCCCGAAGATTGTGCTGGCCCGCACCTACGAGGAGGCGTGGGACATGTATGAGCGCCACCGCGACAATGTGCTCGGCGTCATCAGCGACTGCCGCTTTCCGCGCGGCGGCGTGAAAGACGAACACGCAGGTTTCGACCTGCTCTCGGCCATCCGTGCCGCCGACGAGTATGTGCCCCTCATCATGGAGTCGTCGGAGGCTGAGAACGAGAGTCTGGCCCGCCAGTGCGGCGCATCGTTCATCGACAAGAACTCGAAGAAGATGAACGTCGATTTGCGCCACCTCATCAGCAACTATTTCGGCTTTGGCGACTTCATCTTCCGCGACCCCAGGACGATGGAAGAAGTGGCGCGCATCCGCAACCTGAAGGACCTGCAGGACAACATCTTCACCTTGCCGCGCGAGTCGCTCCTCTACCACGTCTCGCGCAACAACGTGAGCCGCTGGCTCGGTTCGCGTGCCCTCTTTCCCATCAGCGAATTTCTGCGCCGCATCACGTGGCACACACTGCAGGACGTCGATGCGCACCGTCAGATCATCTTCGACGCCATCGTGGCCTACCGAAAAATGAAGAACCAGGGCGTCGTGGCTGTCTTCCAACGCGACCGCTTCGACTCCTACTCCAACTTCCAGCGCATCGGCGACGGCTCGCTCGGCGGCAAGGGTCGCGGCATTGCCTTCATTGACCACATCATCAAGCGACATCCCGACCTCAACGCCTTCGACCGTGCCCACGTCATGATTCCGAAGACGGTGGTGCTCTGCACCGACATCTTCGACGAATTCATGGACACCAACGAACTCTATCAGATAGCGCTGAGCGACCTGCCCGACGCCGAAATCCTGCAATACTTCCTGCGTGCCCGGCTGCCGGAACGTCTGGCAGACGACCTGATGACGTTCCTCGAAGTGGTGCGCAAACCGATTGCCATCCGTTCGTCGTCGCTCCTGGAGGACAGCCACTACCAGCCCTTCGCCGGCATCTACTCGACGTACATGGTGCCCTACGCCGACGACAAATACCTGCGGCTGCACATGCTCAGCGATGCGGTCAAGGCGGTGTATGCCAGCGTCTTCTACCGTGCGTCGAAGGACTACATGGCTGCTACGTCGAACGTCATCGACCAGGAGAAGATGGCCGTCATTCTGCAAGAGGTGGTCGGCACACAGTACGGCGACCGCTTCTATCCGCAGATTTCGGGTGTGGCCCGTTCGGTCAACTACTACCCCATCGGCGACGAACGTGCCGACGAAGGCATCGTCAACCTGGCGCTGGGACTGGGCAAATACATCGTCGATGGCGGACTCTCGCTGCGCGTCTGCCCTGCCCATCCCCATCAGGTGCTGCAGACGTCGGAACTCGACATGGCGCTGCGCGAGACGCAGACGCGCTTCTACGCCCTCGACCTCAAGAACATGGCCGACCATTTCTCCACCGACGACGGATTCAACCTCCTGCGTCTGCCCGTCCGCGAGGCGGACAAGGACAACGCCCTGCAGTTCATCGCCTCGACTTTCGACCCCTACGACCAGGTGATTCGCGACGGCATCTACGAAGGCGGACGCAAGGTCATCACCTTCTGCGGCGTGCTGCAGCAGGGTGTCTTCCCTCTGCCCGAACTGCTCAGCCTCTCAATGAAGTACGGCCAGCAGGAGATGCGGCGTCCGGTCGAAATCGAACTCGCCGTCGCGCTCCATCCCGACCGCACCGGCGAACTGTACCTGTTGCAGATTCGTCCAATGGTGGACAACAAGATGGCACTCGACGAGGACATCACGCTGCTGAGCGACGACGACGCCCTCATCCGTTCGCACAACGCCATCGGCCACGGCATCCTCACCGACGTGCAGGACATTGTCTATGTCAAGACGGCCGACCCAGCCACGGGCGAAAGCATCTACTCCGCCTCCAACAACCCCGCCATTGCAGAGGAGATTGAACGCATCAACCGCACCTTCCTCGAGGCAGGTCCCGACAACCACGGCTATGTGCTCGTCGGTCCCGGACGCTGGGGTTCGAGCGACCCCTGGCTGGGTGTCCCGGTGAAGTGGCCTGCCATCTCGGCAGCCCGCGTCATCGTCGAGGCCGGACTGCAGAACTATCGCGTCGATCCCTCGCAAGGCACCCATTTCTTCCAGAACCTTACCTCGTTCGGCGTCGGCTACTTCACGGTCAACGACTTTCTCGGCGACGGCATCTACCGCCAGTCGCTGCTCAACGACCTGCCTGCCGTCCACGAGACGGAGCATGTGCGCCACGTCCGCCTCGACCGTCCACTCACCATTAAGATGGACGGTATGCGCAAGGAGGGCATCGTGCAGATGGCATAGAGCCGCACAGTGCCTGAAGGCAAAGACTTCTGCCTTTCTCTCGTATTTTTAAGTGCTTGAAAAAAAAAGTTTTAAGCACTTAAAAATAATTTTTCAAGCACTTAAAACTTTCAAAGCGACGAACGCCGGTTGTCGCTCGTGCCTTGTCAGACGTTCCTCAATGCACCCATGAGGCGGAAAGTGTCTGTCAGACTGCTGAGGGGTGTGAGGTTGTCGGCAGGGCGACCTTCACAAAGTTCGGTGAAGGCAAGGAGTTCGTCGTAGAAACCCTGTGCGACGAGCGTGTTGTTCTGCGGTACGGGATTGAACGTGTTTCGGCCGTAGAGGTGCTGAACGGCAGGCACGGCCGGATGCACCTTCTCCATCGGCACGCCGAACAGGGTTGACTGCTTCGGCCGACGAGTGAGCGTGTCGAGGTTGTCGAGGTCGTAGAGAGCCGAAGGCGTGATGACGTGGAGCGACTCGTGGGCCGAGGTCCAGGTGTAGTCGGTGGAGAGTTCGAGGGTGCCGACGGCATCGCCGTGCTTCAGCATGAGCAGAAAAGAAGACTTCGTCGGACGCTGGGCCGACAGGACGGTGGCAGGGCCGAAGAGGTGGACGGCGAGGTCGAGCGGATGGATGAAGAGGTCGGTAAGCGCATCGCCTTCGGGATAGGCACCCGTCTGATAATGAAGGTCGTAGGAGACAGCGCCATGCTCCTGACGGAGACGTTTGCCAAGAATGCGAACAGCGGGTGCATAGCGTTTCTGAAGACCGACAACGACCGCTCCTGTTCCTTTCTCCGCCGCCTGCTGAAGTGTGCTGAGTTCGTCCGTCGTCAGGCAGGGAGGTTTCTCGATGAAAAGGTGTTTCCCGGCCGCAACAACACGCTGGGCGAGAGCGAAATGGGCACGTGGCGAGGCGGCGACGAACACGCCGGCAACCTCCGGGTCGGCCAGCACGGCATCGAGGTCGGTCGTGCCCTGTGTACCCGGGTATTTGCGGCTGATGAGCGCCGCCTTCTCGGCATTGGTGACGCAGATGTACTTCAGCGGCACACCGAGATAGTGGAGCACGGGATAGAGGTTCGTGAGGCTGTGCTGCCCCATGCCGACAAAGGCATACCGGCGTCCGTAGGTGCGACGGAGAAACGCCTCGGTGCGCTGACGCTTGAAGCGGTCGATTACTTGCTGCAGCATGGCTGAATCTGTTTGAGATGTTGACGGTAGGTCGTTTGCGTGTCTTCGGTCCACTGATATTTTCCGTAGAACTTTTCGATGAGCCACTTGGGCAGAAGGCGTTCCATGTTGCGGACGAGGATGATGTCGTACTTGCGGTGGAAGTTGATCCAGCACTGGTTGCACTCCTTGCTGTACTGGCCCTGCGTCTGCGCGGCTGCACGTCCGTTGAAAATCTCGTCGAGCGTGTTCTGGCGCAGATTACCCAGGTTGACGCCGAGGTTCTGGCAGAGCGGAACGTCGCCGTTCGAATGGATGACGAGCGAGGAGAATATACTCTGGCAGCGCAGGCGCAGATGACCACGCCGCCACTGGTCGTACAGGGCCACGAAGTCGTAGTTCTCCTGCGTCTGGTGTATGTTTTGAGGAATGTTCTGGAGATAGTCGGTCGTATCGATCATCTCAGCCGTCGTGTCGAAGAAGTCCATCGTGCCGTAAATTCCGATGCGCACGTCGATGCCGTACTTCCTGGCCACGTTGATGACGTGCTCCATGTCCTTCATCGAGTTCCACGGTGAAAGGCAGAACATGAGCGAGATGGGCACCTCGTCCTTCAGTGTCTCGATGCACTCGATAACGTGATCGTAGCCGTCGCGACCGCGCATCACCTTGTACGTCTCCCTGGGGCCGTCGAGCGAGAGGTAGAGACGCACGGGATGGTACTGGCGCACGGCGTCGATGACGAGCGCAGGTGCAAGTCCGTTGGACAGCAGCGTGTATTTCGGGTGATTGTGCTGCAGCCACGCCATGATTTCCTTTGCCTGCGGGTGAAGCAGAAATTCACCCCCTTCGAGACCTACGACCGTGCGACGTGTGACGCACTTGCTCTGCACGATGGCTTTGACTTCGTCGAAGGTGAGATATTCATGAGGTTTCTGCCAGATGTTGCAGTGCTTGCAGCGCGACTGGCACATGGTGTTGGCATAGAGCATAAGTTGCGAGAGCCGCTTGTGGCGCGGGCGCAGCGTATTGTTCAGATAGAGCAAGCCGTTGAAGAGGTAGTCGGATATGCTATACACGTTCTAATTGTATTAAAATTGAATAATAGTGGAAATCAATGTCCGAAGAGCGAAGAATGTGTTCCTACTCGAACGAGGGTGATGCTATTTTCTTCTATCCAAATAAGCAGAAAGTCGCCACCAATATGACATTCGAGACAACCTTCGTATTCGCCATGCAGGAAATGTTGCCTGTTGGTTGGAGAAAGTGTGATTCCACGACGTAGTTTATCAATAACAGCATAAAGGGCTTTCAGTTTTCTCTTATCGTGGGCATATTTTTTAATGTCTCGCCGATATTGACTGGTCGTGAAAACCTCTTTCATAGCCCCATTGATGTTAGAAACGTATCGAATGATGCCATATCGACTGCTTGAAGGTCTTTGTGCTCACGTGCGTCGTTTATGGCTTTTCTCGTCGTGTTGTTAGGCTTTTCGTTCGTTTCTTGGAAAAGTCCGCTCTGACGAATCTCGTGAATCATTCGTCGTGCCTTAGCATTTCGGCCGTCGTAGGTAAATGTTACTGTACACATGTCGTTCTTAATTTTCTGCAAAGTTAATGTTAATTTTTTTGATAATCACAAGAATATGTCGTATTTTTGCAAAAATCTTAACACAAAAACATTTTCTATGAAAGGAATCGTACTGGCCGGCGGTAGCGGCACACGCCTCTACCCCATCACGAAGGGAGTGAGCAAGCAACTCATCCCCATCTTCGACAAACCGATGGTCTATTATCCCATTTCCGTGCTCATGCTGGCGGGCATCCGCGACATCCTTATCATCTCGACGCCCCACGACCTGCCCGGCTTCCGACGTCTGCTCGGCGACGGCAGCGACTACGGCGTCCGCTTCGAGTATGCCGAGCAACCGTCGCCCGACGGACTGGCACAGGCCTTCATCATCGGTGAGAAGTTCATCGGCAACGACAGTGCCTGCCTTGTGCTCGGTGACAACATCTTCCACGGACGCGGTTTCACCGGAATGCTCCACGAAGCCGTCCGCACAGCCGACGAAGAAGGCAAAGCCACCGTTTTCGGCTACTGGGTCAACGACCCCGAACGCTACGGCGTCGCCGAGTTTGACGCCGACGGCAACTGCCTGAGCATCGAGGAAAAACCTGCGCAGCCGAAGTCCAACTACGCCGTCGTCGGACTGTATTTCTATCCCAACCGCGTGGTCGATGTGGCCAAACACATCAAGCCTTCGGCTCGTGGCGAACTGGAAATCACGACCGTCAACCAGGTGTTCCTGCAAGACCAGCAACTCAAGGTGCAGCGGCTCGGACGCGGCTTTGCATGGCTCGACACGGGCACGCACGACTCGCTCAGCGAGGCTTCGACCTACATCGAAGTGCTCGAAAAGCGCACGGGCCTCAAGATTGCCTGCCTCGAGGGCATCGCCTACCACAACGGTTGGATCTCGACCGAGAAACTCCGTGCCGTCGCCCAGCCGATGGCCAAGAACGCCTACGGCCAGTACCTGCTCCAACTCGCCGACACCCACTATTTCGGCGAAGTGAAGGAATAGATGAGTCGAGGGTCAAGCGCCAACTCGTGGTTTTTCCTCTTGACCCTCGGCTCTTGACCCTTGACACTCGACTATAAAATCCGAGCGCTTGGACGAAAACGTCTGAGCGCTCGGAAATTTTCGTCTGAGCGCTCAGACGTTTTTTTCTGAGCGCTCAGACCTTTACGCGTACACGTGCGCGAGGAGGCGGCGTGTTCACTCTTTGTTCTTCATGAACGAACCGGGGGTGACGCCGAACTGCCGCATGAAGCAGGAGGTGAAGTAGGCGGCCGACGAGAAACCTGTCATCACGGCCACTTCCTTGATGCGGTAGTTGCCCGTGGCCAGCAGTTCGGCGGCTTTCTTCAGTCGGCAGAGGCGGATAAAGTCGTTGGGCGAAAGCGAGGTGACGGCTTTCACCTTGCGGTAGAGCGTGGAGGTGCTCATGTTCATCTGCCCAGCCAGCAGTTCGACCGTGAGGAGGGGGTCGTCGAGATGGTCATAGACGACGGCGGTCAACTTGCCGAGCAGGTCTTCGTCGGTGCTGTTCGAGGCCACGGTGACGACGTTGGCGTATGGCGACGAGAGCATGGCCGAGCGGATGAGTTGGCGGCTGCGCAGGAGGTTGTCGATCTGGGCACGGAGTTGGACGGTCGAGAAGGGTTTCTCGATGTAGGCATCGGCCTGTGAGTTGAGGGCGTCGAGGTGGTCCTGCAGCGAGACTTTGGCGGTGAGCACGATGATGGGGATGTGGCAGTAGCGCATGTCGCCCTTCACGCTCTCGCAGAGTTCGATGCCGTTCATGACGGGCATCATCAGGTCGGTGACGATGAGCGAGACGCTTTCGCGCTGCAACACCTCGAGCGCTTGCTGGCCGTTGTCTGCCTGGAGAATGGTGTAGTGCTCGGCCAGTTCTTCGCACACAAACTCGCGCAGTTCCTGCTCGTCATCGACGATGAGGATGGTATCTACAGACCCACTTCTGCCTTCGCCCTGTGAGGCAGAGGTGTATATACTGTCATGCGCCTCGCTGCCATCGACCTCCCCAACTTCTCCCGAGGAGGGGTTTCTTGATTCTTCATCCTTCATTCCTAATTCCGCATTCTTCATCGGAATCGTTCCGCCTATCGCTTTCGGCAGTGTGAGGGTGAATCGGTTCAGTTGCTGCTTTTCGTCATAGACGAGTGTGCCGTTGTGCATCTCGGCCAGCGAACGGGCGAGTGGCAGGCCGAGGCCACTGCCCTTGACGGTGGCGTTGACCTGTGTGCCGTAGTATTGATAGAAGGGTTTGAAGATTTCCTCCACCTGTTCGTGCGGAATGCGGGGACCATCGTTCTCGATGCTGACGGCGACGTGTTCGCCCTTCTCCTCAAGGCAAACGCCGACGTGCTTTTGGCAGAACTTCATGGCGTTGCTGAGCAGGTTGCTCAGTATCTTGGTCAGCGCCTCGCGGTCGGCCATGACGCTGAGGGTGCAGTCGGCCGGGATGTCGATGGCATAGTCGGCACCCTTCTGGCGTGCCGCCGGGGTGAAGTCGGCACACACCTCGCGCAGCAGCGCAGCAATGTCGGTGGGCAGGAAGTTCATCAGGAACGACGACGACTCAATCTTTCGGAAGTCGAGCAGTTGGTTGACCAGATTGAGCAGGCGCTGTGCGTTGCGGCGCAGCAGGCCGACCTCTTCCTGCTGCTCTGCCTTTTTCTCCTTCCGCTCCATCCGTTCGAGTGTGCCCATGATGAGGGAGAGCGGCGTGCGGATTTCGTGGGTGATGGTGGTGAAGAACTGAATCTTCGACTGCAGCACGTCGCGGTAGCGCTCGTTCTCTGTGCGTTCGTTCTCGATGCGGCGTTTCTCGCGACGGCGGCGTGTGGCGGTGCGGAAAATGTAGAAACCCAGTGCAGCGGCCAGCAGGGCATAGACGATCCATGCCCAGACGCTGTTCCACCACGGGCGGTGTACGATGAGCCGCAGTCGCGAAGCCTCCGCCTCGTCGTCCCATCGGCCGTTCTGCTGCGAGGCCTGTACGACGAGGGTGTAGGTGCCAGGCGAAAGACCGGCAAACGTGAGGCGCTGCGCTCCTTTCGTCACTGTCCAGTCGTGGTCGATGCCCTCCAGGCGGTAGCGGTACCAGATGGCTTGCGGCACGCTGTAGAGCGGACAGGCGAAGTCGATGGAGAGCGATGCCTGATTGTGCCGAAGGTGAATCTCGTCGGCATAGAGCAGTGATTTTTCAAGAATGTAAGGGTCTGTCTCGTGGGTCACTTCGCGTCCCTCGACGGTGAGGCCTGTGAAGAGGACGCGGAGTTTCTGGCTTGGGGTGGCAGACGAACTGGGCACAAAACTGACAAGACCATTGAGTGTGCCGAAATAGATGCGCCCAGTGCTGTCGCGAAGGCCGGAATTGAAGTTGAACTGCTCGGTAGGCAATCCGTTGGCGCTGCCGTAGCGGCTGACGGCTGTTCCGTCGTAACTGTAAAGTCCGTCGGTGGTCGAAATCCACAGGCATCCGTTGCCGTCTTCCGAGAGTTTGTCGATGCCGATGCCCGAGCGGGCCAGTTCGGGCAGCGGCTGGCTGCAGCGGTCGTCGGCTGCGACTGTGAAAAGGCCGTCGCTCGATGAGCCTATCCAGATTCTTCCCTCCGAATCCTCGAACACGGTGGTTGCCGTCTTGATGGACGGGCAGAGGCGCCGGAGCGTTCCGCCGACTGTGTCGGAACGGAAGATGCCGCCCACAAGGTCGGCCACCCAGAGGCGTCCCTTCGAGTCTTCGTAGATGTCGTGGATGAATCCCTGGGCTTTCTGGCCGAAGGTTCGGAACGTGCGTGTCTGACGGTCGAAGGCGAGCAGGCCCAGGTGCATGGTGCCTGCCAGGATGCGTCCGTCGCGTGTGCGCAGCAGATGGACCAGGGTATTGGTGTGAAGTCCTGCTTCTCCGCTTCCGATGTGGTTTGTAATCTGGCGGGAGCGGGTGTCAACGATGTAGATGCCTTCTTCGTAGGTGCCGAGCCAGAGGTCGGTGCCGTCGGTCATGAGGGTCTGTATGTTGCGGGTGATGGGCTTGCCCTGCCAGGTGAGGTTGACCCTGCGCAAACCGTCGTCCCAGCGGTAAACGCCGCCGTCCTCGGTGCCGACCCACAGTTGGCCCTGTGCATCGACGGCCATTTCGCGCACCACTTTGGCGGCTGTCGCGCCGTTGTCATCGACGGGCTGGAGCACGCTGAACATTTCGTCGTGCTCGTCGGGAACATAGTTCATGCCGCCGAAGAAGGTGCCTGCCCACACGCCGCCTTCACGGTCGCTGAACAGCACATGGACGGCGTTGTCGCTGAGCGAATAGGGGTTGCCAAACTGTTTGCGCATGTGTGCGCTCTCGCCTGTCCGCAGGTTGTAGGTGACGATGCCGTCCTCGGTGCCCATCCACAGGGTCGGGCTGCCGTCGGTGGCTGTGCGCTCGATGGCTGTGTGGACAAAACTCGACTGCGACTGGAATCCTTCGCCGAAGAGGTCGCACTTCTGCCCGGTTGCTGGCGAAAAACGGTAGCCGTGCCCGTGGTTGGTGACCAGGGCGAGGTCGCCGTCGCCGAGTTCGACGATGGCATTGATCCACTCGCTGCTCTCAGCCTGCTGCGGGGTGAGGATGGCGAACGAGACAAAGCCGCCGGTGCGTTCATCGTAGCGGCAGAGTTGGCCTTCGCCGTTGCTGACCCACACGGTGCCGCTCTGACTCACTCGCAGGGCCAAGATGTTGCCAAAGGTGAGCAGCGTGCCGTCGGACGGGCGGTAGCACACAAGCCGGCTGTCGGTCGAGGCCCACAGGCGCTGCTTGGGGTCGAACTGCAGGTCGAACACCTGCACGCCGGCGCCCAGTTCCTTTGCCTCCACACGCTGGAAGCGGTCGAACTGGGGGTCGAACGAGCACAGACCGTTGGTGGTGCCCACCCACAGACGTCCTTCCGCGTCTTCGGCAATGCTGTTGACGGTGTTGGACGACATGCTGTGGCTGTCTTTCTGATTGCTCGAAAAATAGGTATGGAAACGGACGCCGTCGAAGCGGTTCAGACCGATGTTTGTGCCGACCCACACAAAGCCGCGGCTGTCCTGCATGGCACAGTTGACATTGAGGTTTGAAAGGCCCTGCTCACGTCCGTAGTGGCGGAAGCGGTAGGAGGTCTGGGCCTGCACGACGCCGACCAGCAGGGTCAGCAGCACAGCGGCCAACAGTCGGAGGTGTGGTTTCTGAGTCATGGAAACGTGGTGTATCTGAATTTTCAAGTGCTTGAAATTTTACTTTTAAGCACTTAAAACTTTTTCTCAAGCACTTAAAACTTTCTGTGCGGTGGAGACAAAACGGCGACGTCGGGCAGAGGGTCAGAAGGCGAGGCCCTGCGTGCGGCGATACTGACGGTCCAAGCGCTGCAGTTCGTCGGCAGGCATTTTGGCGATGTCGTTCAGTTCGATGCTGCCGTAGGCGTCCTTCAGGCGGCAGAGCGGGTCGAGTTGGGTGGCCGTGACCCACGGCAGCCAGAGGTTCACACCGTCACCACGGTTGGTGACCAGACGCAGCGCCTCGGTCTGAAGTCCGCGGTGGCCGTAACCGAGTTTGCCGTCGTAGTCCATCGTCTGCTTCGTGTTGTAGGCCAGCAGACGGGCAATCTTGAGCAGATACTCGTCGCCCGTGAGCAGATAGAGACGGAAATACTCGAACGAGTTGTACGACAGGCCGCAGTCGGCACCGCTGTGCCCCGTGGCGATGATGGTGATGCCGGCGGTGTTCTTCTCCGACGTCCACGGCGCCTTGATGCCGGGCTGGGCCGGAATGTTCCAGGCATACATGTAGGTGACGGTGTAGTAGGCCGCCTGCACGGCTGCGTCGAGCCAGCGCTGCTCCTGCGTCACGTCGTAGAGCGCAAGGCAGGCCTCGAGCATCTTCTGTCCGCTCTCGCGGTCCTTCACGTAGGGATTGTCAATCACGCTGCCTATATATTTATATGGAGTATGTATCTCCCGCAGGCAGAACTCGCCTGCCTTGACAGCGGCCGTCTTGTACTTCTCGTCGAGCGTCACGGCATACATCTGCACAAGGAAACGCACGACGTTCGACGTCAGATACTTGCCTGCATCGACCACGTTGCCGGCATTGTCGAAGGCCTTCGGCAGACTGCCGTCCGACGCTTGCTGACCGACCATCCAGTCGGCTGCAGCACGGCAGAACTTCAGCCACTGCGGCTTCGAACCCGGACGCCAGCGCTCAGCCACGGCCCATGCCTCGATCATGGCCTCCATGCCGCCCTGCATGTTGCGCAGGTCATTGTAGTTGCGGAAAGAATTCCACGGAGCGATGTCGTACCAGATGCGGGGCATTCCCGAGGCGATGGGGCTGCGACGTGCCCAGAAGTCCAGTATCTGCTCGCCCTTCACGCGGTACGACTCCTTGTCCTGCTCCACCCCATTGCGGAACAGATAGTAGGCGCAGGCCGCCTGCATCCCGACGAAGCCCATGTCGTAGGAGCGCTCGTTGACGTCGCCGCTCTGGGTCCAAACCGAGAAGGGAAAACCAGGCGCACCCTCGCTCTTCATCCAGTATTTGTCGAGCAACTGCAGGGCATAGCGCTGCACCGTTGCACAGCGTGCCGCAGTGAGCACCTTCGGCTGGTAGATGTCGAACGACTGCTGCCAGACCGTGCGCAGGGCATCGGGAAAACTGCTGCTCCGGGCGGCGTGCAACTCAAGGTTGTAGCGATGCCAGGTGGACGTCGAAACCGGATGGCTACGGCGTGCCCAGCGACGTTCGGCTGTGCTACCTCCGTCGCTGTACGAGTGTTCGCCCTCACTGCCAGGGAAGCAGTAGGCAAGTTGCGGATAAGTGCGTGTAAGGCTGTAGCCCAGCGAACCGTAGCGGAAAGACTGGTCGACGAGATGATTCATTCCCCAATCGACAGCGGCGGTAGCCGGATTCTGATTGTCGTCGCAGAGCGAGAGCGTCCAACCCGTGGCCGTGTGGCGCATCATGCTGAGCGGCAGGGCGGTACGTTCTTCACGGGCGAGAATCCATTGGTCTCCGAAATCGTGACCGATGCTTGCGTCCGTCATGTTTTCTCCGTCGATATAGACGAGCGACGGAAGAAAATACTGGTAGGCTGACTTGCCCGCCTGACGCTTGTCGCCGATGAGGAAATAGGTGTTGAACGAGGCGTCGGCCGCCTGTGCCTTCACCACCTTGACCACGCGTTGCAGGCGCAGGCTCTGGCGCGAAGGTTGAACGAGCCAGGTGTCGGTGAACAGCAACTCGCTGCCTGCGGCGGTCTTCAGCGTCGCATAGGCTACGATGCGTCCCTCGGTGGCGGTGCTGATGCTGTCGTAGGCCGACGCATAGAAGGTGGCGGCATCGCTGCTGGCGGCAAAGACTTCGGCTACGACGGTCTTTCCGTCCTGGGGCAGGAAAGTGGCCGAACCACTGCTGCACTGCCAGGTGTAGCCTGTGCCCGAAGGCAGGAAGGTGAGGGTCATGTCGCCCGACGTGAGCGAGGGATTCGTGTCGGCCACTGCACTGAACGTCGTGAGCAACAGGGCTGCAAGGGCTAAAATTTTCTTGTTCATAAGCATGTTTGCTGTGCGTTTCGTATGTTTTCAATGCAAAGATAGGGAAAATCCGGCGTTCCGGCTTTCAATCATCGGTCAAAATTTTTAACAAATCATTCACAGCGGCATTTTGGGCGAATTTTGAAAGCACTTGAACGAGGTTTTCTCTCCTTTTTATACTATCTTTGCAGGGAAATCACAAAAACACGGAAGATTATGAGAAAACATCTGACTCTCTTCACAACCTGTCTGCTGATGGTCGCCGAGGCCGCCACGGCCCAGGTGATGCTGAACTTCGACGCAGGCAATGCCGTGACGGTGTCGGGCGACGACTACTACACGGCCTATCTGAAGGAGAACGTCTATGCCGCCGACGACGGTTACTACGCCCAGTTGCTCCAGAACCCCTTCTTCAGTCAGACGACAGGCGAAAACGCCACGACGCCGCTGGCCTTGCAACCGATGAACAGCGGTGTGCCCATGCGCGACAACTACTTCGGCCTCGCCACGTGGGCAACGACAGCAGCATTCGACAATGTGGAGGTGACAGCCGCCGACGGCACTGTGCTCTACTCCGATTCGTTCACCAACACAGGCGACGAATGGAACCAGAACGGCGGCTCATGGAGCGTGGAGAACGGCACACTGCGCCAGACGAACGAGTCCGACCTGGGCAGCCTCAACGTGTGCTACCGCCGTACCGGCCACGACGGCACACTCCGTCTCGACGCCACCAAACTGAGCGGCGCAGAGGGTTTTCTCATCGCTTTCAGTTATGTCGATAATGAGAATTACTGCTGGTGGAACATCGGCGGATGGAACAACACGCAGCACGCCATCGAGCAGTGCATCGGCGGCGTGAAGACAACGCTGGCCACGGCCGCAGGCAGCATCACGACAGGGCAGACCTATGCGCTGAAGGTGGTGATGGAGGGCGAACACGTGCGCTGCTACATCGACGGACGGCTCATCCACGACATTGTGCTCACCTCGGCTTCGTCGCTCTATGGTTCGGCCACCGTCAGCGACGACGGCAGCCGCGTGTGGGTGCGCATGGCCAACCCAACGGCGCAGAACCAGCAGGTGGTCGTGAGGCTGAAAGATGCCGATGTTCAGTATGCCTCGCTGACGCGCAAGAGTGTGTCGAAAGCCTTCTCGCCTGAAGTGCTGAACAGTGTCACAGCCACTTCGACGACCAGAACAACGCTCACGCCTGTGATGGACGGTGCCGTGGCGGCCGAACTGCGTCCGCTGAGCCTCAACACTGTGGAACTGACGGTGGACGATGTGCCCATCGCAACGGGCATCGGGGAAATTCATAATGAAAGCGACGAGGCCGCCATGAAAAGTGAACCATTAAGTGACTCATTCTTGTTTGGAGAAGCCTACGATTTGCAGGGCCGTCGCGTGGTCAATCCTCAATTGAAAAAAGGCATCTACATCGTAGGCAGCCGAAAAGTGATGGTGCGCTGATTCGGCCACCCGACACACCAGAATTTTACTTTCAAGCGCTCGGAAATTTTCGTCCGAGCGCTCAGAAGTTTTCGTCCGAGCGCTCGGAAGTTTTTTTCCAAGCGCTTAGACGATTTTCTCCAAGTTTTTAGTCCCAGAAAAAAACTGTAAAAAAAACGGCCGAAAAAGTTTGCTTTTTCCGTGGGTTCATTGTATCTTTGCCGTTGGAAAAACATTGTGACCTACTTTTCTAAAACTAATCTAATCATGAAAATCGAAAACATCATGGCCCAACTGGAGGCCAAACATCCAGGCGAGAAGGAGTATTTGCAGGCTGTGCACGAGGTGCTGCTGTCGATCGAAGAGGTTTACAACCAGCACCCCGAGTTTGAACGCGCCAAACTGATTGAGCGTCTCGTCGAACCCGAACGCATCATCACTTTCCGCGTGCCGTGGGTCGATGACAAGGGCGAGGTGCAGGTCAACCTCGGCTACCGTGTGCAGTTCAACTCGGCCATCGGTCCCTACAAGGGCGGCCTGCGTTTCCACGCATCCGTCAACCTCTCCATCCTGAAATTCCTCGGCTTTGAGCAGACCTTCAAAAACGCCCTCACCACGCTGCCGATGGGCGGTGGCAAGGGCGGAAGCGACTTCTCGCCCCGCGGCAAGAGCGACGCCGAAATCATGCGTTTCTGCCAGGCCTTCATGAACGAACTGTACCGCTACATCGGTCCCGAAATCGACGTCCCGGCTGGCGACATCGGCGTCGGCGCCCGCGAGGTGGGCTACCTGTTCGGTCAATACAAGAAACTGACGCGCGACTGGAGCGGTGTGCTCACGGGCAAAGGCCTCGAATTTGGCGGCAGCCTGATCCGTCCCGAAGCCACAGGCTTTGGCGGCCTCTATTTTGTCAACGAAATGCTGCAGACGAAAGGCATCGACATCAAGGGAAAGACCGTGGCCATCAGCGGATTCGGCAACGTCGCCTGGGGTGCTGCCACGAAGGCTACGCAACTCGGTGCCAAAGTCATCACCATCAGCGGCCCCGACGGCTACATCTACGACCCCGAGGGCATCAGCGGCGAGAAGATTGACTATATGCTCGAACTCCGTGCCTCGGGCAACGACATCTGCCAGCCCTACGCCGACGAATTCCCTGGCTCCACCTTCGTGCCCGGCCGTCGTCCGTGGGAGGTGAAGTGCGACATCGCACTGCCTTGCGCCACGCAGAACGAACTCAACGGCGACGATGCCAAGATGCTGATTCAGAACGGCGTCACCTGCGTCGGAGAAATCTCCAACATGGGTTGCACTCCCGAAGCCATCGACGCCTTCATCGCTGCCGAAATGCTTTATGCACCGGGCAAGGCCGTCAACGCCGGCGGTGTGGCCACGTCGGGCCTCGAAATGAGCCAGAACGCCATGCACCTCTCGTGGACAGCCGACGAAGTGGACCAGAAACTGCACCAGATCATGCACGCCATCCACAAGCAGTGCGTCAAGTACGGCACACAGCCCGACGGCTACATCAACTACGTCCGCGGTGCCAACGTGGCCGGCTTCATGAAAGTGGCAAAGGCCATGATGGCACAGGGAATTGTGTGATATGTTTCGGGCAATCCTCGACTTCTTCTATCCCCGCACATGCGTCATTTGTGACAGGCGGCTTGCAACGACCGAGCGTTCGGTGTGTGCAGGCTGCCTGTCTGCTTTGCCGCGCATTCTCTACAAGGGCGGCGAAGAGCACGGACGAATTGAGAAACTGTTCTGGGGACGTGTGCCCATCGAACGGGCGACGTGCGGTTTGCGTTACGACATTGAGGAAGTGCGCCTGCTTGTCCACACCTTCAAATATTTTTCTCAGCCGCAAGTAGCCGTGGACATTGCCGAAATCCTGGCCGACGAACTCTCCGCCACGGATTTCTTCGAAGGCATCGACGCCATCGTCCCCATGCCACTCCACAGCAAACGACTGAGAAAACGCGGCTACAACCAGTGCGACTACATCGCCCGTGGACTGCAGCGCGTCACTCACCTCCCCATCATCAAAAATGCCCTGCGCCGCCTCCGCAACAATCCTTCACAAACGCACCTGACGATGTTGCAACGCGAGGAAAATGTCAAGGACCTTTTCCAGGTCGTCCGTCCCGAACTTCTCGAAAACAAGCACATCCTCCTTGTCGATGATGTCATGACGACCGGCTCCACGCTCCTCTCCGCCATGCAGGAACTGCAGAACATCCCTAACATCCACCTCTCTGTCTTCACCATCGCCTACGCCGGCATGGTCAAGCCGGAACTGGTGTGATTTGCCAAACAACCAAACAAAGCTAAGCAAACAACCAAATTGTAGAAAAATATTATAATATTTCACTTGTTATCAGATTTTCAGATTCATTGCTTCTTACGATTGATGAACAATTTGATTATATGCGAACGCACAAAGTAAGATATACCAATAGGATGTTTGAAAGATTGATGTCGTCACCATACGACCCTCTACGTTTCCATCATTGCCTGCAAAATATTATTAAAAGTAGAATCTGGTGTAAATACGCCTATATTTCTGCATTATTTCCATTTTTTATAGAAGATTATATATGCTTTTTCTCTATATGGGAGTGAGCACTTTTTTCTACATTCAACTAAAATTAAGCTTGTTTTGCTTTTTTGGAAAAATAATTGTACCTTTGCATTAAAATACTTTATAGATGAATCGTCAAAATAGTATTATATTGAACGACATACAATTATTCTATAGTATGATAAAGTATCATGCTACAATAGTTGGATGGCTTATCAAAAATAAGATGGTTGAAAAACATGATGATAAATTGGTTTTATATACTCCCAAAGATACCAATCCTAAATATATTCAAACATACAAAGGGGAAGTTTATCTTATTAACAGTGATGGGAGTAAACGAATTCCAGATAGTCGTTGGAATACAAATTTTGCTGAAATTAAACTTCGCGATGGTAATTTCACCGACTTGATAAGCGAAGGTTTTGAAATATTTGATATAAGCAATACTTGTGGTAGATATTGCCTTACTTCTCAAATAGGGAGATTGCTTATGCTTCATTATGACATTGTTGGAGACATTTTTTTTCCGAAAGATTTTCCCAGACTTAAAGGAGATGAAGCCATAGCATATATCAATTGGATGGAAAGCAAACATGAGTTTTTGAAAAACAATAATTATAATTTTTACGCAAAAGCCGATGCTATATCGAAATGGGGATATATTGGCTTGAGTGGATTTGCTAATAACCAGCCATTAATTATTGAAAATATTCAAAAGTACGGAATCTTTGCTTACTATCCATTATATAAACAAATCGAATGGACTTATGACTTGGTAGAAAAATATAAAGATCAGATTATTTGGGAACGCCTTATGGATGATTCAAATATTATTTGGGATGAGGATATGCTGGTTAAATATGACAAATATGTTCCTTATAAAGAATATGAGAATGGCCCAATTTATCCATATGATGATTATTCTAGTAAGAAACTTACAAAATATGAAAATCTGGGGTTCTTGTCGAATAGATTTCTTTATGAGCATAAAGACGTATTAGATTGGAAAGAGGTTTTAAAAAAATGTAAATTCAAATGGAATAAATATGTCATGAATTTATTTTGTAGATATTTACTTTACCATGATAAGAAATATATACCAGGAAAAGAACATTATCAATGTTATGATGTAGAATACTTATTAGATAATGAATATTTTGAATGGGATGCTGAAAAGTTATATTGTTATTTACAACTAGATGATGACTTTTGGTATAGCATTGAGGATTATAAAAAGTTGCATAAAGTTTTTTTGCAGATACCAAATGTAAGAGAGTTGGCTCAACCACATATTAAAGATGAAAAATTTTGGGACATCGTAACCTATGCTCAGGATTTCGATTACGACGAATTAAGTTTGGAGTTTACTATTGATAATATTAAAGATAATTTGCATAATTGGTCAGTACCAATTAAAAACATATTCATTGGTATGCAACGAACACCAGATACAAATTACCATTACTATAGAGTAATTACCAAATGGGATGAAATGTTTTCACGTAAAAATATTCCATTGACCTATGAATTAGCAAAGTATCTTAAGTCTATAGACATAACTATTGGTGGCACATATTGTGAATCAGACGGAGGGTATTTGGAAGAAGACCATCGTAATCAAGTCTGGAATGGTTTAACTTTTTTTACAGGACATCACATTGAGAGTGAGAAGGATATGATTAGAATCATCAATGATAAGGAACTTATTGATTCCTTCCTAAATTTAGATAACACATATAATGAAGATTTAGTATCTTATATGACAGGGGTATTCTTTCAAAAGACAAGTTTGCAAGAGTACCTTGATGTTGTTAACCAGTTGAAAGATTGGGATATAGTAGGAGAGTGAAATAATAGATTCTAATTTTTTGTTTTGTCAATAAGTTTAGAAAAAAGAAAAAGTTAATAATAGTATTATGAAACAAACAGAAGAACAATTAGTGCAGGAGATTGCTCGATTATATTCAGATCTAGATTCTGCAACTTATGGAAAAGAAAGATCAAATGGTCATATTTATCCTCCCGATGCAAGTAAATTCTATTATAGTGCAAAACGTATGTATGATGTAGCAGATGAACTTATTGAAAAATATCAGCCTGCTTACGTTACCTTAAATGACTATCGTTTTATTTATGACTCACAAAGGACATTATTACTTGAATTGGAAGTGTTAAAGAGCTGCAAAAAGAAGCAAGGGAACAATTTAACATGGGAACTAGAAAAGTACTTATCGAAAATTCATGGATTATTTTATTGTATTCTCTCCCATTCATCTTTAACGAAACTTTTATAATTATAACAAAAATAATAGTTTATTCCTAATTAATCGTTATCAAGCAACGCCGCCGTCCTCCCATTGAGAACGGCGGCGTTAGTTAAATATCTTTAAGATGTCACACGATTCCCTGTGCCATCATGGCCTTGGCGACCTTCATGAAGCCGGCGATGTTGGCACCTTTGACGTAGTTGACGTAGCCGTCGGGCTCGGTGCCGTACTTGACGCAGTTCTCGTGGATGTTCTCCATGATCCAGAGGAGTTTCTGGTCCACTTCCTCGGCACTCCAACTGAGGCGCTCGGAGTTCTGCGACATTTCGAGGCCGCTGACGCTCACACCGCCGGCGTTGCTAGCCTTGCCCGGTGAATAGAGTATCTTGGCTTCCTGGAACACCTTGATGGCTCCGGGCGTGGAGGGCATGTTCGCACCTTCGGCCACAGCGATGACGCCGTTGGCTACGAGGGCCTTGGCTGCCTCTTCGTTGAGTTCGTTCTGTGTGGCGCAGGGGCAGGCGATGTCGGCCTTTTCGAACCAGGGTTTGGCTCCGTCGCCCACGTACTTGGCGGTGGGATACTGGTCCACATACTCGCGGATGCGGCCGCGGTAGAGGTTCTTCAGTTCCATGATGTAGTCGAGTTTCTCGCGGTCGATGCCGTCGGGGTCGTAGATGTAACCGTCGCTGTCGCTCATGGTCATCACCTTGCCGCCCAGTTGCAGAATCTTCTCGGCGCAGTACTGTGCCACGTTGCCTGCACCGCTGATGAGCACTTTCTTGCCTTCGATGCTGTCGCCTTTGGTGCGGAGCATGGCGCGGAGGAAATAGACGTTGCCGTAACCCGTGGCTTCGGGACGGATGAGCGAGCCGCCGAATTCGAGGCCCTTGCCTGTGAGCACGCCGGAGAATTCGCGTGTGAGTTTCTTATACATGCCGAACATATAGCCGACTTCGCGACCGCCGACACCGATGTCACCTGCCGGCACATCGACGTCCGGACCGATGTGACGGGTGAGTTCCAGCATGAATGCCTGGCAGAAACGCATCACTTCGGCGTTCGACTTGCCGCGGGGCGAGAAGTCGCTTCCGCCTTTGCCACCGCCCATCGGCAGTGTGGTCAGCGAGTTCTTGAACGTCTGTTCGAAGGCGAGGAACTTCAGGATTCCGAGGTTCACGCTGGCGTGGAAACGGATACCGCCTTTGTAGGGGCCGATGGCGTTGTTGTGCTGCACGCGGTAGCCCATGTTCGTCTGGATGTTGCCCTTGTCGTCCATCCATGTGACGCGGAACTGATATACTCGGTCGGGGATGCAGAGGCGTTCGATCAGGTTCACCTTGTCGAACTCAGGGTGTTTGTTATACTCTTCCTCGATGGTTCCGAGAACTTCTTCTACGGCCTGATGGTATTCAGGTTCATTCGGGAAACGACGCTTGAGGTCTTCCAATACTTTTTTTGCATCCATACTTGTTTCGTTTTGGGGTTAATAATGATTGTTGTGTTGTTTTGTGTCTGTTTTGTGACGTTTTGATACGTTTTTGACGAAAATAAAATCTTTTCGCTTTCCGTTTTCGCCCACAAAGTTAACAACTTTCAACAAAACCACAAAAAAATCTTACAAAAATCTTATAAAAGATTGAAAAATATTTCATTTTGCCGTTTTTTCCAGCCGTGCAGAGAGCAGCAGGCGGGTGGATGAGAGGTTGTGAGGCATTGCTTCGCGCGCGTATATATAAAATAGGTGTAAGGGATGTCGGACGAATGGCAGGGGCAGATGAACAAAATTTGGACTGTGGATGAAAAGGACGAAATTTTTTTCAACTGCGGACGAAATTTTTTTCGTCTGCGGACGAAATTCCTTTCATCTACGCTTCACACGCATCCCTACCCCAACCTTAGCAAATTTGTTGCGCAAAAGGGGTTGAGTGGTTGCAATGAGCATTTTTTGTTAAAAAATGAACGATTTATGATTGTTGATTTGTCAGAAAAGCCGTAATTTTGCATCCGAGAAAAACTAATCTGTTATCATTTTCGTATGAATAGGAAAAACATTCTGTGGGCAGTCGTGCTGTGCCTCATGACCACACTCACTGCGTCGGCACAGCGGAAGCAGTGCATCGACAGCGACTGGAAATTTCTTTACGGCGACGGCAAGGCCGCCATCAACAATGCGTCGGCGGCCGACTCGTGGCGTTCGCTCGACCTGCCCCACGACTGGAGCGTCGAGACGGAGGCTGCCGAGAAGGCCGGCGGACGTGTCGTCGGACCCTTCTCGACCAACAGCGTAGGCGGCTATCAGACAGGCTTCACCGTAGGTGGCGAAGGCTGGTACCAGAAGTCGCTCAACGTGACGAGCGACGACCTGCAGGGCCGCATCGAACTCTACTTCGAAGGGGCCTACTACCACGCCTGGGTCTATGTCAACGGTTCGCTCTGCTACGAAAACGTCTATGGCTACACGTCGTTCAAGTTCGACGCAACCCAAAGGTTGCACCACGGCAAGAACAACATCGTCGTCTGCGTGCAGAACATGGGCAACAACACCCGTTGGTACGGCGGCAGCGGCATCTACCGCCACGTGTGGATGCTGCAGACGAGCCGCACATATCTCGACGAATGGGACACGTACATCCAGACGTCTGACAACCGCCACGTGGCAGTCAGCACCATCGTCCACAATGCGACGGACGCCGATTTCGCAGGCAGTCTCGACGTGAAGATTCTCGACGCCAACGGCAACCCCGTCACCGAAGGCAGCAGCGACTTCTCGGGCGTACAACCCGCCACGGACAAGGACGTCAGCCAGCATCTGACGGTCGAGGGTGCCAAGACCTGGAGTCCCGAATCGCCCTATCTCTACACCGCCGTCGTCAGCATCAAGGACGACAAAGGCAACACGGTGGACACGTTCCAGAAGCGTTTCGGCTTCCGTACACTCCGGTTCAATGCCACCGAGGGATTCCTGCTGAACGGCGTGAACACCCTCATCAAGGGCGGCTGCGTCCACCACGACAACGGTATGCTCGGCGCTGCTGCGTTCGACAAGGCCGAAGTGCGCAAACTGCGGCTCATCAAGGCCCTGGGCTACAATGCCGTGCGCTGCAGTCACAATCTGCCTTCGGAACACTTCCTCGACGTCTGCGACTCGCTCGGCCTCATGGTCATCGACGAATGTTTCGACCAGTGGCTGCTGCAGAAGAACAACGAGGACTACCACAACTATTTCGCCACCCACAGCGACGACGACATGGCTGTCATGTTGCGCCGCGACCGTAACCATCCCTCCATCATCATGTGGAGTATCGGCAACGAAATTCCGGGACGCATCGAGCCCGAAGGAAAGGCTGCTGCTGCCCGCCTGCGTGCTGACGTCCTGAAATACGACACCACCCGACCCGTCACCGCAGCCATCTGCGGATGGGACGCCGGCGATGCGTGGAACTTTGCCAGCGGCAGTTGGGATGCCCAGTCGGACAACGCCTTCGAAAGTCTCGACGTAGGTGGCTACAACTACATGTACGACAAGTACGAATACGACCACAGCAAATATCCCGACCGTGTGATGTGCGGCCTGGAGAGTTATCCGAAAAAAATCGCGGAGAACTGGGACCTTGTCGAGCGTATGCCCTACGTCGTCGGCGACTTCGTTTGGACGGCGATGGACTATCTGGGCGAAGCAGGCATCGGCGCAGCACTGCCCGACGCCGCACCGCCTTTCTTCGCCGGCTGGCCGTGGTTCAACGGACATTGCGGCGACCTTGACCTCATCGGCCAGAAGAAGCCGCAGTCGTACTACAAGGACATCGTCTGGCGCGAGGCTCCGGTGACGATGGCCGTCGTGACCACGGGTTCGCAGTGGAACTGGTGGGGCTGGCAACTCGAAGAGCAGTCGTGGACTTATCCCGGCATGGAGGGACAGACGCTCAGCGTCAACGCCTACAGCCGTGCACCGCGTGTGCGCCTCTACCTGAACGACGAGGTGGTGGGCGAAGGCACGCCCGGCAACACGTTCTGGTGCGGATTCAACGTCACCTACAAGCCCGGCACACTGCGTCTGGTCAACCTCGACAACGCGGGCAACGAAGTGGCTGGCGAGGAATTTGTGCTGAAAACCACCGGCAAGGCTACGGGTGTGCGCTTCGTCTTTGACGACGACGTAGATCAGATTTCAGCCAACCTCAACGACCTCGTTTATGTGACCATTGAACTCATCGACGACGAGGGCAATGTCGTCACGAGCGACTGCGAGACCAAAATCAACGTCACCAATGTCGGCGCAGGCGAACTCCTCGGTTGCTGCACCGGTTCGCCGAACGACATGGAGAGTTTCCGCACGCTGACTCCGACAGCCTTCCGCGGTCGTGCGCTCGCCATCGTGCGCTCCAACGGCACGGCCGGCACAGTCCGTCTGGAAGCCAAGTTGCAGGAAAAGCCGAAGGACATGAGCGAACTGTTCTTCAAAAACCCTTTGTTTGAAAAGGGAAGCATCGAAGGATGGACGGTGAGCAACAGCGACATGATGAAGTATCGCGGCAACTCGTGGAACGACGCTACACTGACCAACTTTCTGGAGTGCTTCGTCGGCTGGACCTCGGCCGCGACGCTGCAGGGCCAGAGCATTTCGCAGAGCACAAAAGTCCTGCCCGCAGGCGACTACACCCTTTCGTTCGACTATAACGGAACTTTTAACCAAGGTGGCAGCCACTACAAGACCGACGGCACGATGTCGGGCGTCACGGCTGCAATCGGCGGCGAGACTCTTGAACTGACAAGCATCGACGGCGCAGCGGCACAACACGCCACGATGCAGTTCACCCTGTCTGAGCCGCAGGCTGTCACCTTCCTCATCCAGTTTGCAGCCGACACCAACGCCGACTGGTTCGCCCTCGACAACGTGGACCTCCAGTACGACAGCGACTTCGATTTTGAGCACAACTACGAAGACCGCACCATCGCCGTGCCGCAGTTCGGCGGCGTGAACTGGGCGAAAGTGCCCGGCAATGCCTCGGGCGGTTATACGGAGGCGAAACTCGGCTCTGCCATCTACAGCGGCACGGGCCTGGCCTACTGGTCGGGCGCCGCACCGACGGGTGCCGACTTCTTCCGTCAGGACATCACCTCGCTGCCAGCCGGTCGCTACGGCATCGCAGCCTTCTGCGCCGCCAACCTCTGGTCGGGCAGCGACAACGACCGCAATCCACAGGCCGGCACTGAGTTTTTCGCCAAATCGAGCAACGGAACCGACGTCAGCACCCCCGTCACCACCGACACCTACGGCCTCTACAGCGTCGTCATCGACCTGAAGGAGGGCGAAACGCTGACCCTCGGTATGCGTGCCACGGCCGAGAACGGCAACAACTGGTGCTACCTCGCCGGCATCACGATGGTCCGCATGGCCGACCCCGAAGCCACAGGAGTAAAAGAAGTACAAACAAAGAACGAAGGACAAGGAGAGCAGCCCGTCTTTGACCTCGGCGGACGCCGGCTTACGACCCACAACATTCCGGCCGACGGTCATGTTTACATCAGCGGCGGCAAGAAGACCGTCCGCCGATAGGCGACACATTCTTTATTCACATACGCGCACGTGCGCACGTAAAGGTCCGAGCGCTCAGAAATTTTCGTCTGAGCGCTCGGACGTTTTTTTCTGAGCGCTCAGAAGTTTTTTTCCAAGCGCTTGAAAATTCCCCGACACTGTCTGCCGACGCAGTCCCCGACGGCACTTTTTTCGCCCGACTTTGATGATTTGTCATTTTATTTTCTTAACTTCGCAGTCGTTATGCTCCGACTCGACCAGGACATCAAGTATCTGCAAGGCGTGGGACCGGCACGTGCCGACCTGCTGGGCAGGGAACTCGCCATCAAGACGGTGGGCGACCTGCTGGCGTATTACCCCTACAAGCACATCGACCGCACTCACTTCTTCCGCATCGCCGACATCAACGGAACGATGCCCTACGTGCAGATTGTGGGCGAAATCCTCTCGTTCGAGGACTTCGGCGAGGGCCGTAAGAAACGGCTGGTGGCACATTTCTCCGACGGCACGGGCGTGATTGACCTCGTGTGGTTCCAGGGTGTGAAATACATTGCCAAGCAGTACGACCTCCATCGCCCCTACATCGTGTTCGGACGTCCGCAGCCCTTCAAGGGCCGACTGAACATTGCCCATCCGGAAATGGAGGAAGCCCCTTCTGGCTCTCCCGAATGGGGGATGTCAGAGGGGGTACAGCAGGCTTTGTTTGATGAAGGGATTGCTTTGCCCCCTCCCCCATTGGGGGGAGTTGGAGGGGGCTTTGCTTTCCGCCCCCACTACCACACGACGGAGGTGATGAAGAAGCGGGGCATGGGCTCGGCACAGGTAGCCCGGCTGACGGCCAAACTGCTGGAGATGCTCGACCAGCCGCTGCCCGAGACACTGCCGCAGTGGCTCATCGACCGATTCCATTTCATTTCGCACGACGAGGCTGTGCGAACTATCCACTACCCTGCCTCGGCCGACGCATTGCGCCGGGCACAGGCCCGCCTGAAGTTCGAGGAACTGTTCTTCGTCCAACTCAACATCGTGCGCTATGCCCACGACCGTGCCCGAAAGCACAGCGGCATCGTCTTCCAGCACGTCGGGCAGACCTTCAACGACTTCTATTTCAACCACTTGCCTTTCCCGCTCACAGGGGCACAGAAGCGTGTCATCCGCGAAATCCGTGCCGACATGGGCAGCGGACGCCAGATGAACCGTCTGCTGCAGGGCGACGTGGGCAGCGGCAAGACGCTCGTGGCGCTGATGTGTGCCCTCATCGCCATCGACAACGGTTATCAGGCCTGCATCATGGCGCCGACCGAAATCCTGGCCGAACAGCACGTCGAGACGCTGCGCAAGTTGCTCGGAGACATGCCCGTCACGGTCGAACTGCTCACGGGCAGCGTGAAAGGACGGCGCCGCACGGAGGTGCTCAACGGACTCGTCACCGGCACGACGCACATCGCCGTCGGCACCCATGCGCTGATTGAGAACAACGTGCAGTTTGCCCACCTCGGCCTTGCCATCATCGACGAGCAGCACCGCTTCGGCGTGGCACAACGCGCAAAGATGTGGCAAAAGAGCCTGACGCCGCCCCATGTGCTCGTCATGACCGCCACGCCCATCCCCCGCACGTTGGCCATGACGCTGTACGGCGACCTCGACGTGAGCGTCATCGACGAACTGCCGCCGGGCCGAAAACCAATCGAGACCATCCACCAGTTTGACAGCCACCGTGCCACCCTCTACGCCGGTATGCGCCGCCAACTCCAACTCGGGCGGCAAATCTATGTGGTCTATCCGCTCATCAAGGAAAGCGAGAAAATCGACCTGAAGAACCTCGAGGACGGCTACGAACAAATCTGCGAGGCTTTCCCCGACTGCCAGGTGTCGAAGGTACACGGCCAGATGAAACCTGCCGAGAAAGATGCAGAAATGCAGCGCTTTTCCTCGGGCGAGACACAGATTCTCGTGGCCACGACCGTCATCGAAGTGGGCGTGAACGTGCCCAACGCCTCGGTCATGGTGATTGAGAATGCCGAGCGCTTCGGCCTGAGCCAACTCCACCAGTTGCGCGGACGTGTCGGCCGCGGTGCCGACCAGTCGTTCTGCATCCTTGTGACAAAGACAAAACTGAGCGACGACACACGCCGGCGCATTCAGATTATGGTCGATTCGACCGACGGATTTGAAATTGCCGAACAGGACCTCAAACTGCGCGGTCCGGGCGACCTGGAAGGCACGCAGCAGAGTGGCATGGCCTTCGACCTCAAGATTGCGAACTTGGCGAAGGACGGCATCATCCTGCAAATGGCCCGCGACGCTGCGCAGGAAATCGTAGGCAGCGACCCCGACGGGCAAAACCCCGTCAACGCCGTGCTGTGGCAACGCCTGCGTGAACTGCGCAAGACAAACATCAACTGGGGCAGCATCAGTTAGGGAGAAAGCCCTCTAACTTCCCCGAATGGTGGAAGACCCTTGCCTCTCGACTCTTGACTCTTGGCCCTCGACCCTTAATTTTTGATTTTTATTTTTTAATTATTATTTTGTATTCCGCTCACTTATCCGTACCTTTGCAGCGAAAAGAATTGTGGACATGAGAATTGTTGATTTCGTCCGTCGCTGGACGTTGCCCTCAGCCATTGTGACAGGAGCGGTGTGCTATGGCGTGTTCGCCCTGACTCCGGCCCTCGACGAGGTGGGCGACCGATTGGCCACGGTGTTCGACGTGCTGTTCCCCTTCAGCGTGTTCGCCACACTGTTCGTGACGTTCTCGAAGGTCAACTTCCACAAGATGATGCCGCGGCGGTGGCACCTGTGGACAGCACTCAGCCAGATGGTGCTGGTGGGCGGCTGCGTGGCAGTGATTCTGCTGACCAACATGGACGCTGACCAGCGACTGACGTGGGAAGCCGTGCTGACGTGCGTGATTGCCCCTTGTGCCTCGGCAGCCCCGGTCGTGACAGGCAAATTGGGCGGCGACATCAACGGCATGACGACCTTCACACTGCTTTCAAGTCTGCTGTGCGCCCTGACCATTCCGCTGGTGTTTCCCCTTGTGGAAAAGGCCGCCGACGTGACGTTTGCGGAGGCATCGTTGCTGATACTCGAGAAACTGGCGATGGTGATGCTCCTGCCCCTGGCACTGGGATGGCTGGTGCGCCACTATGTGCATAGCGCTTATCGCTACATCATGCGCCATCCCGACCTGGGATTCTATTGCTGGTCGGTGTCGCTGGCCATCACGACGGGCATCACACTGAAGAACATCGCACACAGCGAGGCATCGGACTGGGTGCTGCTGTGGATTGCCGCCGGGTCGCTCATGGTGTGCCTCCTGCAGTTTGTCCTCGGACGCCTCATCGGCCGCTGGCAGAATGAAACCATCAACTGCGGTCAGGGTATGTTCCAGAAGAACACGGCGATGGCCATCTGGGTGTCCTACATGTACCTGCACCCCGTAGCCTCAATCGGCGCCGGCTGCTACGTGCTCTGGCAAAACATCGTCAACTCGATTGAAATCAGCCGACATGGAGAAAATTAAGAATTAAAAATGGGTTTAAGGACTCTTGACCCTCGACTCTCGCCCCTCGACTCTTGACTCTCGACACTTGACTCTTGACCAAAACCAAAAACACTCAAATCTATATTAAACAATGAAACACACAAAGTTTTTCAAGTATTCATTGCTGACAGCACTTTTGCTGGGTGCCGTCCAGAGCCTGTCTGCCCAGGAAGCCACGCCGACAGGACCACGAAAGGCCGCCCGCTATTCGGCACTGCTGAAGGCAAAGAACCTGGTGGTGACGACGAACGGTCAGACACCAAAGAAGTTCTATTACCTTGTCTCGGCAAACGACATTCTCAAACTGCGGATGCTCAAGGAGAACGACGCCGACTACATCACCTTCGGCCCCGACACTTTCCTCCGCAAAGACATCCAGTCCATGCGCTTCATGTCGCTGCCACGAATCTACCTCAACGAAGACAGCACAACACACGGCACAAACTACGCCGTCGAACACGGCCTGCTGGTGCTGCGCCGCTCGTTCCGCACCGGAGGATGGAACACACTGGTGATGCCCGTTGACCTGAACGGAAGCCAAGTGCGTGAACTCTTCGGCGAAGAAACCCAACTGGCACGTGTCCGCGGCGCAGAAGGCGAAGACGTCATCACCATCGAGTTCGACACCATCGACCTCACAACCGACGACATTGCACTCAGCGCAAACACCTGCTACCTGATTCGTCCCACTCGCGAGCCTGATGTCGAACCGACCCGTTCGGTTGATAACGTAGCCCAGAGCGGACGTGTCAAGGGACCGCTCTACATGCTGCCCAACGTGTCGCTCAAGGCCCAGCAGTCGCCCTCCATGTCCTACATCCGCAACAGCCAGAACGAACTGGTGGTGCGAATGCGAGGCAGTTACGTACGACTGGACAACACCGTGCTGAACGAACGTGGACGCATCGTCAACAAGAAACTTGAGGCCGGCACATGGTCGTTCAACGACGACGGCATCATCGTCGAGAACACCGACTCCACCCTGCTCCCAGCCTTCAGTTGCTGGTTCCAGAACATCAACACCAGCAAACGCCTGCGCTTTGTCATCAACGGTGTGGAAGACGACCTGAACGGCACCGCCACTGGCATCGTCACAGCCCTCGTCGGACAGCGCACAACCGCCGGCGAACTCTTTGACCTGCAGGGACGCCGTGTTGCCACACTGCTCGAAGACGAGAATCCACAGGCCCTCGGTTTGCCTCGCGGCATCTACATCTTGAACGGAAAGAAAGTCTTCATTAATAAATAAGGAAGGAGAATCACATGAAACGTTACAGATATATACTCGCAGCCCTGCTTACACTGCACATCAGCCTACAACTCTCGGCCCAGGACACCCTCTACATCCGCTACGACGACCGCTTCAAGGCCAACGGCATCCTTGACCTCGGCTATGCCGACTCCATCGAAATCGGAAACACGTCGATGAAGGTGTACGATGTCAACAAGAATCTCGGCTTCTCCAACAAAGCCTACTCAAGCCTCATCCCCGTTGACGGAGCAGACATGATGTTCAAAAATCCTGGCCGATGGCTTGTCCATCCCAGCACCTACAGCGGCACAAACTACATGAACGACAACGCCACGAGCGGTTACAACTTCAAGCACCACCAGGAGAGCGAACACTTCGCCGTGTTCTGGGACGCACGCTTCGGCAACGACCCCAGCCACATCCAGTATCCCGGCGACGGCAACATCACCAGCGCCTCCTATGTGCTCGGAATCGGTGAGCGCTGCTGGGAGAAATATGTGGAACTGGGCTTTGTCGTTCCTGGCTCTTCCACCACCGACAAATACAAGGTGCAACTCTACATTCCTTACCAGACTGAATGGCGCGCTGACGCAAGCGGCACCACGGGCACGAACGGCGAACTCACCGGCATCGGCCACTTCAATCCCTGGGCAGCCAATGCCCGCGGCGGACATACGATTGCCCACGAGGTCGGTCACACTTTCCAGTTCCTTACCCATGCCGACTGCGGCTGGAACCACGGCTTCGACTACGGCTACGGCGACAACGCCTCGGGCGGCAACGGATGGTGGGAGTCGTGTGCCAACTGGCAGGCCTACAAAGTCTTCCCAGAACGTCAGTTCACCGATGGCGAATACTTTGAAGCCCACCTGACACAGCACCATCACCACCTGCTGAGCGAACTCTGGCGCTACGAAAACTGCTTCGTGCAGGACTGGTGGTGCATGATGCACGGTACCGACTTCATCGGACGCCTGTGGCGCGAAAGCATACGTCCCGAAGACCCCATTGAGGCCTACATGCGCCTGAACGGCATGACGCTTCAGGAGTTTGCCAACGAGCAGATGCTCGGCTTCATGCACATGTGTACCTGGGACATCGACGGCGTGCGCAACTATGCACGCTCGGCAAACCGCATCGGCGCACACCATACCTACCTGCACAAGGCCAGCGGAACCACCAACACATGGGAGGTTGACGCCGCCTACTGCCCTGAGAACTTCGGCTATAACATCATCAACATGAACAACACCCGCACCGCAGGAGTCGAAGTGAAAGCCCACTTCAAGGGCATCGCCGGAGCCGACGGCTACCGCAAGATCAAGGTTGCACAGGCCGGTTGGCGCTACGCCTTCGTTGCCTACACCACCGACCAGCAAACGGTTTACGGCGACATCTGCAGCGACCCCGAAGGCACTGCCACGCTCATTCTGCCCGAGAAGTGCAGCCGCGTCTTCTTCGTCGTCATGGGCGCACCGAAGACCTATTGGCGCCATCCCTGGGACGACGACACATCGAACGACGAGCAGTGGCCCTATCAGGTGACGTTCGAGAACATCAACATCGCCGGACAGACCAACAAATAGAACCTTACTTTCCCCTTCAGACAGCATCGGCCTGCGACGCACTGACGCCGAAGGCCGATGCTGCATTCTTTCCGCAGGGAGCAGGCAATGTTTAATTAACAGTATTGTAGCATAATAGTAACGTGAACTTAACGGCAGCAAGTTTGTCACCTGCCGCAGGTGTTGTAACTTTGCACTGTCGAAGACAACGACCTCTAAACTCCACACGATAATGGAACAACAGAACTATCTCTTGACCGCCTTTCAGTTGCTGGGTTCGCTGGCGATGCTGATGTACGGAATGAAGACAATGAGTGATGCACTGCAGAAGATGGCCGGTCCGCAACTACGTCATGTATTAGGGGCTATGACGACGAACCGCCTCACCGGAATGCTGACAGGTGTCGGCGTGACGGCTGCAGTGCAAAGCTCGACGGCCACGACCGTGATGACGGTCTCCTTCGTCAGCGCAGGCCTGCTCACGTTGGCTCAGGCCATTTCGGTCATCATGGGTGCCAACATCGGCACGACGCTCACGGCATGGATCATGTCGGCCGGATTCACCTTCAACGTCACCTCGCTCGTCTATCCAGTCTTCATCATCGCCATCATCCTCATTTACAGCAAGCGGCGCCGCGTGTTGGGCGACTTTCTCTTCGGCATCGCCTTCATGTTCCTGGGTCTGGGCACACTGCGCCAGACAGGTGTTGACATGAACCTGGGCGAGAACGAGCAGGTGCTGGCCTTCTTCTCCAGTTTCGACCCCAACAGTTTCTGGACAACGCTGCTGTTTCTGCTCATCGGCGGTGTGCTCACGATGTGCGTGCAGTCGTCGGCAGCCGTGATGGCCATCACCATGATACTGTGCTCCAGTGGCGTGCTGCCCATCTACCAGGGCATTGCGCTCGTGATGGGTGAGAACATCGGAACGACCGTCACATCGAACATCGTGGCCCTGTCGGCCGGCACACAAGCCCGTCGGGCCGCCTTTGCCCACATGTTCTTCAACGTGTTCGGCGTAGTGTGGATTCTGCTGGTCTTCAAGCCCTTTGTCAACATGGTCTGCGGCATGGTGGGCTACGACTTTGAGATGCAGAAAGAAGTGGTTGGCGCCGAAGCCTTTGCCAACAACGCCGCCAAACTGAGTTTCGTGCTGGCGGCTTTCCACACCTGCTTCAACCTCATCAACACGGGCATCCTCATCTGGTTCATTCCTCAGATAGAGCGCATTGTCTGCGCCGTCATCAAGCAGAAGCCCGATGCCGACGAGGAGGACACCCGCCTGCGCTACATCTCGGGCGGCCTGATGAAGACACCTGAAATCTCAGTCTATATGGCACAGCAGGAAATCGTCCTGTTCGGCCAGCGCATCCAGCGCATGTTCGGCATGGTCGTCGACCTTCACCAGATGGCCCGCAACGATGCCGACGACAAGGAATTCTCCAAACTTTACACGCGCATCGAAAAGTACGAAGGCATTTCCGACAACATGGAAATCGAGATTGCGAAGTACCTCGAACAGGTTTCCGACGCCCACCTCTCCGACGAGACCAAAGGCAAGATTCGCCAGATGATGCGCGAAATCAGTGAAATCGAGAGCATCGGCGACGCCTGCTTCAACATGGGCCGCACACTCAACCGCAAGAAACAGAGCGGCAAGGTGTTCACCGACGAACTGGAGTACAACATCGGCCAGATGCTGAAACTGACCGACGAGAGCCTCACGCAGATGAACCTTGTGATGCAGGGCCGCCGCGAGGACTTCAACCTGAACGAGACGTTCCGCATCGAAAACGACATCAATGCCCTGCGCGACCGCCTCAAGCAGGAAAACCTGCAGGCGCTGGGCGAGCACCGCTACGACTATGCCGTCGGCACGATGTACACCGACTTGGTCAGCGAGTGCGAACGTCTGGGCGACTATGTCGTCAACGTCGTTCAGGCACGTCTGGCTTAACCCTCCCTATACTTCTGGAGGGTGTGTCAAAATAGGCACATTCTCTTTTTTTTATTGCAAAGCCCCGACTTTCACAAGCCAGGGCTTTGTTATGTCGTAATTTTTTTGTACTTTT
>ONXQ01000137.1 GCA_900321835.1 uncultured Prevotellaceae bacterium | reverse complement strand
TCTGAGCGCTCGGAAATTTTCTTCTGAGCGCTCGGACGTTTTCGTCTGAGCGCTCAGACGTTTTTTTCCAAGCGCACGGACGTGGCACTCCGGCGCCTAAAACTTTGTAAAGTTACGAAAAAGTGCCGAGGTGGCAAAATGCAAGGTGGAAAAACAGTCTAAAAAATAACGTTTTTTAAGACTAAGAGCCGAAATTTGGCACCTGGGAGCGCAAATTTCGCATTTTCGTGCTCGAACCGACTCTTCTACGAACAAAGACGCGCAGAGGTCCAAAGGCTCTCTACGCGCGTTTTTTGGAAAGAAAGGAATAAGAAGCCGTTCAGCAGACGATGCAACTGACAAACCGTTCGGGCGAAAGGTATTGGCGGGCGATGCGCTGGATGTCGGCCGGTGTGGCTGCCTGTTGCCTACGGCGGTTGGCGACAAGGTCGTCGGGGGTGCGGCCTGTGGCAATAAGGTTCATGAGCACCTGCGGATAGTTGAACGAACGTTCGTTGCGCCGGCACGACTTACCCTCCATGTAGTTTTTCACCATCTGCAGTTCGTCGTCGCCGACAAGGTCGTCGCACAGGCGCTGCAATTCGCGCTTCACTTCACTGACGACCTCTTCGGCGTGCTGTGTGGAGGTTTCGCAGGCAATGACCAATGCGTTGTCGTAGGGAATATTGAAAATGGCGGAATTTATGCCATAGGTGAGTCCCCGGCGCTCGCGAATGTTCGACATGAGACGGCTGCCGAAATAGCCTCCCAGCAGGGTGGAAGCCAGCCGCAGGAGCGGCATGTCGGGATGGGAAGGCGGTAGCAGCAGACAGCCCAAATACACTGCGGCCTGGACCCGTGGCAAATGGCTGTCGATGCTGATGTGGCGTTCGGTCGAAGTCTGGACGGGCTTTTGTTCGTAGATAGATGAGACAGGGGTTGAATCATCAACCGTCACCTCCTGTCCCGAGCGGAGGATGTCCAGAAGGGCATCATCGTAGTTGCCCGTGACAAGGACCGACAGGCTGGAGGGCTGGATGTGCTGATGATGATAACGGTGCAGAAGGTCGGGCACAAGGGTGTCGTAATCGGCAAGTGCGGGAAAACAGCCCATCGGATGTGCCCCTCCAAAAAGGCGGCGGTAGAGTTCTTCCTTGCAGAGCCCATCGACCTTCTGGTGCTGAATCTGCCATGCTGTGCGGCCTTGCGAAAGGGCAATATCGAGTTGCTGCTGTGAATAGAGCGGCTCGGCCAGCATCGAACGGACGTAGGGGAAGACGCTCTCAAAATGTTTTCTCAAGCAATGCAGGGTGACAGAAGCGTAGGAAAGATTGCACGCCGTCGTGACGGTTGCGCCGTAGAAGTCCAGTCGCTCCGCCAGTTCGGCTGCCGGATAGGACGCTGTCCCTTCCTTCAGTTGGGTGAATGCATAACGGGCCTGCAGTGGGTGTTCTTGCAGCCACTGTGAGCCAAGATACAGAAAATCGACACGCAGCAGAGGCGTGTCGGGTATGGGAGTTAATGCATAATTCATAAGGCTAAATCATTGTGTTTCATGACGCAAGCCATTATGCATTCTGCGACAAAAAGGCTTCGGCTCGTTCAAGGTCTTCGGGAGTGTCAATGCCGATGGTTTCGATGTCGGTAATGCCCACACGGATATGGTAGCCGTTCTGGAGCCAGCGCAACTGTTCGAGCGACTCTGCGAGTTCGAGCGGCGACTGCGGCAGTTGTGTGATTTCACGGAGCACATTGGCGCGATAGGCATAAAGTCCGATGTGCTTGTAGAAAGTGTGCTGCCTCATCCACTCCTCTCCCCTCTCCTTTCCGCGGATGTAGGGAATCACGGAACGCGAAAAGTAGAGCGCCTCCATGTTCTGACCGACTACGACTTTCGGGCTGTTGGGATTCTCGACCGCAGCCCATCCGTCGGCCTGGGTGAACGGCTTGACCAGCGTGGCGATGTCAGTGGCTGGGTCGTCGAAACAGGCTTTCACAGCATCGAGTTGTACAGGCTGAATGAAAGGTTCGTCACCCTGAATGTTCACCACAACCGTGTCTTCATCCTCATCACTTTGTACGTTGTCCTTTGTACCTTGTACGTTGTCCTTTGTACTTTGTACTTTTGTATAGGCTTCCCAACAGCGGTCTGTGCCACTACGATGGGCTGTACTCGTCATCACGACATTGCCGCCGAAAGCCTTGACAGCCTGCTCAATACGTTCGTCGTCGGTGGCCACACACACAGCGTCCATCGTTCCTTCAACTTGCCGATAGACACGTTCAATGACTGTCATGCCGCCCAGCATCGCCAACGGTTTGGCAGGAAAGCGGGTTGAGGCATAACGAGCCGGAATGATACCAATAAATCGCATGGAAAAATATAAATAAGTTTACTGGAAACTCTCGTCAATCACACCCGTGTCCTCTACCTTTTCGGAATAGGCAGAAGGCAGGCCGTCCAATTCGGAAGAACAGGGGTCGAAGTTCTCCGGTGCCTCAAACTTGAGATCCTGGGAGATGCCCAGCGTCTTGTCGGCATAGACCTTGTTCATAAACTTCTGGTAGATAGGCAATGCGGCGCGTGCGCCCTGACCGTAACCCATACTGTCGAAGTGGATGTCTCGGTCTTCACCACCGACCCAGCAGCCCACCACCAGTTTCGGCGTGAAGCCCATGAACCAGGCGTCGGCGTGTGAGTTGGTCGTTCCGGTCTTGCCGCCCATGTCGGCCTTGATGGTGGACCGCAGCGAACGGCCCGTACCGTTGTTGATGACGCCTCGGAGCATGATGACCATTTGGTAGGCCTGCTGCGGCGAGAGCACTTCATTGGCACGCGGCGTGAAGGTGTCAACAACGTTTCCGTCGGCGTCCTCGATGTGTGTCACAAGCAGCGGAGCCGTGCGCAATCCCTGATTGGCAAAGGCCGTGTAGCCGCTCACCATCTCGCCGATGCTGATGTCGCAGGTGCCGAGACAGAGCGGCAGCGTGGCGTCCATGTTCTGCGTCTTGATGCCAAATTCACGGAGAAGACGGATGAAGTTTTCTGGGCCGAAGTAGTCGATGAGGCGTGCGCTGGCCTGATTGCTGGAAGCGGCCAGGGCTGCAGCCAGTGTGCGGATGCCTCCCACACCGCCGCGCGGTGCCCAACCGCCCGACACGAACTGCGACGTGTTGATTTCGCTGCAGGGTGTCCAGTTGTTCATCATGGCCAGGCTGTAGAGGTAGGGTTTGATGGTCGAGCCCACCTGACGACGTCCGCCGCCGAGGCAGTTGTCATACTGGAAATGCTTGAAGTCAAGTCCGGGGACATAGGCTTTCACGGCGCCAGTCTGGGGGTCCATTGCCATCATGCCTGTGCGCAGGAACGACTTGTAGTAGATGATTGAGTCGCGCGGAGTCATCTCTGTGTCGAATTCGGTACAGGTTCCGTCCGACTCGTACTTCAGCAGTGTCATCGGCACTTTGGTGTTGAAGGCTGTCTCAATCTGCTTGTCGCTGGCACCGTCGTTCTTCATCACGCGGTAGCGTTCGCTCTGCCGGATGGCACGGTCAATCATGTGGTCGGCCTTTGCCTTCGACACTCCGATGTAGGGGAAGGTCGCATAGCGGCCTTTCATGCGGTCGAAGGCGGGCTGCAGATACTTGGCCACGTGTTCGCGTTCGGCCATCTCGGCATATTCCTGCATACGTGTGTTGATGGTCGTATAGACCTTCAGGCCGTCGGTGTAGATGTTGTAGTGCGAGCCATCCTTCTTCGTATGTTTGTTGCACCATCCGTACAGGGGGTCGGTCTCCCAGGCCAGCGAGTCGTCGTAATACTGCTGGTACTGCCACGAGGCATAGTCGTCGCGGTCGGGCTTGTCGGCCATCATCCACTGGCGCAGGAGTTCGCGGAAATAAGGTGCGATGCCCTCCTGGTGGTTGGCCACATGGAAGCGGGTCACATCGAGCGACTTCTGCTGTGCCTCTTCCATCTGTTCGCGGCTGATGTAGCCTGCCTTCTGCATCAGGGAAAGCACGAGGTTGCGGCGTTCGCGGCTGCGTTCGGTGAAGCGGATGGGATTGAAGTACGACGGGTTCTTGCACATTCCCACCAGCGTGGCACACTCCTCGAGGCTCAGGTCGATGGGGTCTTTCGAGAAGTAGGTTTTTGCTGCAATCTTGATGCCGACGGCGTTGTAGAGAAAGTCGAAGTAATTCAGATACATCGTCAGGATTTCCTCCTTCGTGTAGTTGCGTTCCAACTGCACGGCGATGTACCACTCGATGGGCTTCTGCAACAGACGGTCCATCACGGTCGTGTGAACATTGACGTCCGAATAGAGTTGCTTGGCCAACTGCTGGGTGATGGTCGAACCGCCACCGGCCGACTTCTGCCCCATGAATCCGCGCTTGACGACGGCACGGAAGAAGGCCCTCATGTCGATGCCTGAGTGTTCAAAGAAGCGCGAGTCCTCGGTGGCCACAAGGGCATTGACCAGATTCTCGGGCAGCGAGTCGTAGGGCACCATCACACGGTTTTCGCTGGCATAACTCCATGTTCCCATGAGCACGCCGTCTTCCGAATAGACGCGTGAGGCATACTTGCTGATGGGGTTCTGCAATTCCGAGATGGGAGGCAACTTGCCCAGCCATCCCTGTCCGATGGCAAACACACCGAGGAAGCCTAACAAGATGATAATCAAGGTGGTCATCCACATCGTTTCAGACATTGTTTCGTTCGTATATATACATAAATCTGTGCAAAGTTACGGATAAGTGAGCACAAAACAAAATGAAAGACAAAGTTTTTCAATTTTGATTTGTCGAGCGAGAGTAACTTCGGCGAAGTATTTTCACGAAAGAATGCGAAAAGGGCGAAACACACGAAAAATATTATTTGATTATCCGCAATCGTACCACCATAGTAGCCTTCTGAAAGAAATTAGCAGAAATTATTCAGAAATTACTCCAAGAAAAAAAATATTATAGTCGCAAAGCGACGATTTCTGAATGAATTTCTGGATAATTTCTGCTAATTTCTTTCAGAAGGACCAAA